>NZ_JAVDSM010000002.1:0-459563 GCF_031455315.1 Arthrobacter sp. 1088 | reverse complement strand
GTGGAATTGGACTCTAGACAAGCCCCACTCCACCCGGAGGTCTTCTTCATGTCACCAAACCACGCCGAGCGTCATCAACGTCCGTGGTCAATACACCTAGGCAGGGACGGAACGCACTGGGACCTGGTTCTTGTCTCGCGCCATGAATCAGAGACCGCCCTTGCCGAGTACATCGCCCATCCACTGCATATCGAGGTGGCCAAAGAGGTTGCGGTGCACGTGGCACAGAAGGCGATTATTGATTCACTCGTATGAGGGCAAGGCGTAGAAGAGGCCGCCCCGGGGACTTCAGTCTCCGGGACGGCCTCTTCTTGTCGTCCTAGTTAGTAGTACTCAACAGATGCGCTTCCAACGTCGACAGCGAAGTGCGAATGGCAGCATCGGAAATGCGATCCACGTCGGCAGGCTCGCCCGTCCAGTGACTCCAGGAATGGACTCCGTCAAGAACGGCGATAACGATGGAGACGGCCAGATCAACGTCCCCTTGGTACCCCATGTCATGGGCGGCGCCCTTGAACAGAGCAGCATTGAGGTCAACGAGATGGTTGATGTCCTTGCGGGTTTCATCGGGCAGGAACTTGCTGATCCGGTCTGTGGCCAGTATCAGGTCAAACATGTCGTTTTCAGGGGTCTGCAGCTGCCTGCGGACCTGTTGGTCTACGAGAGTCTTCCAGAAATCAGCAGCGTCAGCGGTGTTTTCAACGGCTTCGATCGTTCCCTTGGCGAACTGGTAGAAATGCCAGCGAAGAGCTGCGTCCACGACTTCGTCGCGACCGCCGGGGAAGTGGCTGTAGAGACTTCCGGCTTTCATGTCCACGTGCCTTGCCAGTCCCCGCATGGTGACTGCGGTGTAGCCATCGGTCGTGACGATCCGCAGGAAGGCATCCAAGATGAGCCGTTTTCCGTCGGTCAGCTTTGTCCAGTTGAACGTAGCGATCTCTTGGCGCAGAACGTCAAGGGCCTGCACGCGCTGCGCTGTGTCGGGCATTTCTCTCCTGTGTTTGTGTCGGTCCCGGTCCCGGGTGTCAGCGCTGGGCGCTGGTGGAACCGTCTTCTCATGGTAAGTCCGACGGGGCATTCCCGCCGGTGATCTATGCCCGCGGTGGGGCCGGTTTGTAGCCGGCCCCACCCGATGGTGCTTAGGACAGGTCTGGTTCGCCTGTCTCCTGCCGTCCCAGTCCGCGGTAAATTTGCGGGCGGGCCGAACGGAGGTAAATGGCGACGAGGATGCCGATCACCAGGGCTGCGCCCGGAATGAAAAGCAGTCCTACGTTTTGACCGGGCTCCCCGCCGGCCACCAGCTCAAATCGCATGATGGCGAAAACAACCACGGCGGTCAGGGCGAGGAAGGAAACAATGGGTGCGACGAACACTTTCCAGATGTTTTCGCTTGCCGGAACGCCCTTGCGGATGAAGAACGCCGCAACGGCCAGGCTGACCAGCGCCATCAGCACTAGCACGCCAGTGGAACCAAGGCCGGACATCAGTCCGTAGAGCTGGGCGGGGTCCGTGCCGGATGCCGCGATACCAGCCAAGGCCAGCGCCACGCCAGCAGAGACGGTGATGGAGGCCAGGTGGGGTGAGCTGTGCCGGCGATGAACCCGGGCCAGGTATGTAGGGAGTGCACGGTCGGAGGCGATGTTGTGCAGGTACCGTGCGATGACGTTGTGCGTGGAAATCAGCGCTGCCACACAAGAGGAGGCAACCAGCACGAGGGAGACGTTGGAAAAGCCGGGGAGCACGAACCGGTCCAAGGCGTCGTTGAACATTCCTGTGGGGTTGTTCGTGGCGGCATCGACGGCGGTGGAGCCGTAGGCGCTGACCATGGCGTAGCACGAGAGCGTGTAGAGAAGTCCGACGAGGATGACGGCGAGGTACGTGGCGCGGGGAACGGTCTTGTTCGGGACTTTGACTTCGTCCCGGTACAGGGCGGTCGCTTCGAACCCGATGAAGGTCAGGAATGCGAACAGGAGCGCTACGCCGACCTCATTGTGAGAGAAGAACTCCATGGGGTTGAAGGGCGCTGCGGACAGGCCTTCGGCGCCGCCCTGCACCAGGGTTGCCACGTTGAAGGTCATGACCAGCGCGACTTCAAGAACCATGACGACGCTGAGAACTCGGGCGGAAAGCTCGATGTGGAAGTACCCCAACGAGCTGACCAAGGCAAAAGCCACAAACGACCAGACCCACCATTGGGTCTCAGGTCCACCAAAGCTTTGGATCAGGGACGCTACCGTGATGCCGGTAAAGCAGTAGAGTCCGGTGATAATGACGGCGTACGCGACGATTGCCAGGTAGGCGCCGCCGAGTCCGACGATCTTTCCCAGACCCATGGTGACGTAGGCGTAGAACGCCCCGGGGCGGGGGATGTGCTTGGTCATGGTGGTAAACCCGACAGCGAAGATGGTCAGGGCGACCGTTGCCGTCAGGAACGCCACGGGGGAGGTGATGCCACTGAAGATCACCGTGAAGGCGATGAACCCGGAGACGGTGACAATGGGGGCGGAGAATGCCAGCACGCTTAGGACAAGCGAGGTTGTGCCGAGGTTTCCGGAGAGCCGTTCGGCTGTCTCTGGTTTTACTGCTGCCGGTGCTGATGGTGGGGAGTCATTCCTCATTTTGTGTGCCTCTTTTTTGATGCGAACCAATATATAGGATCCTGGAGCCGCCCCAGACAGGCACCAGAAGGAGAACGGGATCCAATGGATCCCGGAGTCAGGCCGCCGGCCAAGGGCCGGACGGCCTGAAGCGGATCAGGAAGGAACGCGGGCGATGGCGCCGATTTCAATCAGTGCGCCCTCGCCGCCAAGGTCAGCGACTCCGAAGCCTGTCCATGAAGGGTACGGGGCGGGGAAGTAGCGGGACTTTACGGGCAGGAACCACTCGTTGGTGGCGGCCATGCCGCCCTTGTGGAAGGTCTGCAACTGGACAATGTCACGCAGGGTTGCCCCCGCCTCTGCCAGGACGCGCTCCACGGCGAGGATCGCCAGTTCGGCTTGGTATGCACCGTCGGCCGGGATCGCTCCTGTCTCATCGATCCCCAGCTGACCGGAGACAAAAATGAAATCTCCGCTTCGGACCCCGGGTGCCAGGCCGTAGGTCTCGCCGACTTCCTCCATTCCCTCCGGAATGAGGTAGGTCATCGACGTTTGGGTTGATTCTTTGGCTGCCATTAGGCTGCTCCTGCCGTGAGGGCTTTGAGGGCTTTGAGGGATGCCAGGATGTCGTGCGCTGCTGCTTCTCCGGCCCGGACGGCGCCTTCCATGTAGCCGGTCCACATCGATGCCGCTTCGGTTCCGGCGAAGCGCAATGGGCCGACGGGTGCGTTCAGTGCATTGCCGATCCGGCTCAGAAGGCCCGGTGGCATGACCGTCACTGGTGCGCCCATGGTGTAGGGGACGCTTGGCCAGTCGGTCTCGTGATAGCCCAGGACGTTCGCCGCCTCGGAGCCGAGGACCGCGATAAGGGAATCAAGAACTGCCTGCTTGCGCGCATCAGGTCCGAGAGCGAACCAAGCGTCGTAGTCCTTGCCGCCGATGAATGCCACGATGGTTGCCCATTCATCCCCGGGGCGGGTGACGTCCAGTGAAAGATAGCCAAGGTCCAGATCGAAGACCTCTCCGGAGAGCCCGGCATCCCGCCAGAACGGGCGGCTGTACCGGACCTGGACCTTCGATTCCCGACCCATGGGCGCCCGTGCCTGAAGCTGACGGCGAGCCAAAGGCAGTTCAGGGGAAAACTGGATGGCGTTGGCAGCCGACGGTGGGACGGCGATGGTGGCTGCGGATGCAGTGAACTGCCCGCGGGCTGATTCGACGACGACAGTGTCGTCTGTGTAGGCCACCGAGTAGACCGGGGCATCCGTTATGACGGTGATCCCGTCAAAGTCAGCGATCCGTTGAGAGATCTGCTGCGAGCCGCCAAGCCAGAGGGCGTCGTTTGCCGTGACCTGGAGGGCGCGCATGCCCTCGCACTTGGCTACGTATTGGGCCCAGAACAACATGGACATTTCAGTCGTGTCCGCGCCGACAATAATGTTCAGATCGGTTCGAACAATGCGGCGTGCCACTGCATCAGTGACGTTCTCATCAAGCCATGACTGCACAGTTATGGCATCCAGGGCCACATGTTCGGGTGAATCCCAGGGACCTTGGGATCCGACGGTTTCCGCCAGCTCGTCAAAGAGCCCGTTGACCCTGGTGAGTTCAGCGTCCAGAGTGGTCGAACCACCCACGGAATCTGGGTACCCACCATCAGGGGCGCGGACGACCTCGCCGTCGGCGCGGTATGTCATGCTGCCGGACGGACGTGCCGGCACCCACGTCAGACCAAGGGTTTCACCAAGGAGACGGGAACGGTGGTGGGTTGTGCCGATCAGCATGCCACCAAGGTCCAGTGGCCCACCGGGTGTGTCTGCGTTCGAGTGTGTTCGGCCGCCGACGCGGTCCTTGGCCTCCAGCACGGTAACCCTTAGGCCCTCTTGCGCCAAGGTGTATGCGGCTGCCATGCCAGACAGGCCTCCACCGATGATGATGGCGTCGGCGTGAGCGCCGACCTCGTTATTTGTGGATGACATTGTGGAGCTCTTCCTGCTTGTGGGTCGGGGAAGGTAGCTGCTTGCGCTGGCTGCCAAGCCCGTTGCCCTCCGTGATTTAACTAACGTGAGCGAGTGAGCTAACTAACGTTAGGCAGCAATGTAGCAAGAAAACGAAAGCCTGTATAGCAGTTGACGGCAGGAAACTGGTTCCCCGATTGGGGGGTGGTGAGGGGGTATGCTTAAGTTACTAACTAACGACAGTTAGCAATCCAGGGAGAAAAGCCATGTCAGTAGTCGTACTCGCCACCTTTCAAGCCAAGGACGGCGACGAGCGCAATTTGCTAAACGCTCTTCGCGAATCGGTTCCTGAAATCCATAGCGAGGCAGGATGCGACCTCTTCGCACTTCACGAAGAAGACGGTGGGCGCATCATCCTGATCGAAAAATGGCAAACTGAAGAGCTTCTTGAGGCCCACTTGGCAGCAGAACCGGTGGCGAACCTCGTACGGCGCATTGAGCCCTTTGTTGCCGCGGATCCCGTGGTTAGCCGCCTGAAAGCAGTTCCTGCCGGAACCTCGTCGCAGGGGAGTGTCTAGGGAGCTTTTAGGCTTGCGATTCAAAGCCTAAGGCCAATTCACACCCGTGGCAGCAAGGGCCTGCCTCAGGGGTTGCGGCTATCGTCACCGCCTCTGCTGGCGTGAAGACTGCCGGGGTGAACGTGTGGAGGCAGTTCGACGGCGGCGGCGTCCAGTTCAGGCTTGGCGCGGAGGCATGCGACGGAGTGTCGGAAGGACCTGCCGGTCCATGCGACGTCGGCCGGTATCTGGACCACCATCGGCTCTACCAGGGTCAGGTGAATCATGCCCTTGTCTGTGCTGAATCTGTTCAGCGAGGATCGGCCGACGATCCGCAGCCGCCCATCGACCGGCAAGCCGGCGATGATGGTCTGGGGCTGCGTCACCGGGCCGATAACGGCCGCGCACACCACATCGAAAGTGCTTTTGCTCTTGAGCTTCAACCACGACCGTGTCCCGTAATAGGGCTGCGAGCCTCCCTTGAACACAACCCTTGCACCCCTGTAGCAGGCACTTCTCTTAGCCAGGCCTCTGCCAGATCCGTGTCGGTGGTGGTGGGGGAGAGGATCAACGGGGCCGTTCAGTCCCGGGGCCAGTTCCTTGAGCAGCTGCCGGCGTGCCCGGCAAACGGGACCTCCCGGATGTCCTGCCCGACAACGGCCAGCAGGTCAAAGACCGCGAAAGAGGCAGGCAACTCCCGGGCGAACTCTGCCAGAGCCGCCTAGGGCTGACCATGCGGGACTGCAGCGCCTCAACGTCCAGCTGGTCCGCGTTCTAGATGACTGACTCACCATCGAGGAGCACGACGGGCGGGACCTGGGCCTGCTGAGCTTCCCGCAGCCGGGGCAGGACGCGGGTAAGTTCTCTGCCCTGCCGGGACCACAGCGTCACCCCGGCCGGATCCACCAGGGCAATAGTCCGATGGCCATTCCGTTTGGGTTCATCGGCCCACATTCGGCCAGGCAGTGCGCCCGGGGGGAATGACTTGAAGAGTTTCGCCAGCGCACTGCCACCGGTGATAGCAGTGCCCGCGGGATGGACTCGTCCATGCTCTCAGACTAAAGGACCAGAGCGGACCTTCGCTGCGCTCCCTTATTTCGTTGGATTCCCCGGCCACTCTTCGGGTTCCGCATGGGCAGGTTCCAAATTCCACCCTGACCAGAAAGTCGACTAAGAAAAATTCTGGTGGATACAGATCAGGGGCTCGCAGATGCGATAACAGCGCTGCGGATCCTTGATAGGTGTTCCTCGGACATTGCGGTTGAAAGTGCCAGCAGGCCGTTGGTTCCTGCGAGTACACCCTGGTTGTAGAGCTTCCACCACAGTGACGGCATGTCCGTGGTCCGTATCCGCAGGAGGGAGCCGAAGCCGTTGACAGGTACCCCAGCGGACTTCAGCTGTGCGCGGAGACGATCCCCGGCAGCGTTCAGGGCCACCACGGAGGCCTTGTCATAGAGTTGCATCGCAGTGAGGCCAGCTGCCATGGTGACGGGGTTCGCTGTGAAAGTGCCGCCCCACATGACACTTCGGTCGTCGCCCGGCCGGAAGCTTTTCAGGATCTCCGAGCTACCGCCAATGGCTCCGGCAGGGAAGCCTCCGCCGATGATCTTGCCGGCTGATATCAAGTCCGGTTTCACGCCATAGTGTTTGTGGAATCCTCCCCAGTGGAGCCGGAGGCTAATGACCTCGTCAACGGCTAGGAGGGCGCCGTGCTGATCAGCAAGCTTGCGGAGTTCGTTGACAAATTCAGGCTCGGCCGGCCGCAGCCCTGCCCTGTTGGGCATTAGGTCGATCAGGATCGCAGCCGTCTTGTCTCCCACACGGCGCATCGTGTCAGTCAGTGCCTCAATGTCTCCTTGGGGTAGCACGATGACGGACTGCCGGGTTGAGACGGCCAGTCCGGGGGAGTGTTGATCGGAGACTTCGTCGCCGGTGCCGTGGTAACTGCCTTCGAACCGGATGATGAGGTCCCGGCCTGTATGGGCTCTGGCTGCGCGCAGCATCATGAGTACGGCTTCTGTTCCGGAATTGCAGAAGCGCCATTGCTGGATCCCGGTCCGTTCTGCCAGACATTCGGCCATGTCCACTTCGTACCGGGTGGGCAAGCCAAAGGCCGTTCCTTGGCGGGCTGCGCCGAAAGCTGCGTCGAGTATCTCTGCGTTGGCGTGCCCGTGAATCAGTGAAGTGTAGTTGTTGTTGCAGTCGATAACGGAATGTCCGTTTTCATCGACCACCACAGCGCCGTGCCCTAAGGCGGCGTATGGGGGATGGGGAGGGACATGGACCGTGGATCTGGTGTTGCCTCCGGGCATGACTTTTGAGGCTCTCAGCGCTAGTGCTGTTTTTTCGGCAAAGGTGGTTGGCATGTTTGTTTCATTTCTTTGTAGGTCGGCGGATGGTGCTGGCCCCTGCATGCGGCGCCAGCACCATCGCTTCAGCGGAGGGCTACTGCGTCGATTTCGATGACGGCTCCGTCGGCAGCCAGAGCGCTCACTTCGACAAGCGTGCTTGCTGGCCTGATGTCCGGCCATCGTTGGGCCCTCAGCGCGCTGACTGCTGCGCGTTGTTTGATGTCGGTGACGAAGACGGTCAGCTTGATGAGGTCCGCCGGTGATGACCCGGCGGCGTTGAGGATTGATTCCAACGCTTCAAGGATGGTGGTTGTCTGTGCTTCGATGTCGCCTGGGTGATGGATTGCTCCGCTGCCATCCAAGGCGAGGAGGCCGGAGACGTAGACGAACTGTCCTGCGGTGACGGCATGGGAGAAGTGCCCGCGGGGGGTGGGGACGGATGGGCTGGTTATCTCCGTTCTGATGGCGTCCGTGATTGTCATGCCGTTGCCCTCTCATGGTCGAGTTGGTGCGCTTTGGCCATGGCTGACAGGGTCGCCTCAAAGCCGTCGATGGCGGTGTTGAGATCCTCGTCGGTCCAGGCAGCGGTCGGGCCGAATGTCCGGCTGGTCAAGCCCAGCCCTTGGTTTGCCAACCCGAGGCACATGAGGCGCCAGAGCCTGTGATCGGCGCGTTCTGCGCTCGCGTAGTCCACGATTTCCTCGCTGGAGAAGTGCACCCCGGCGCAGGGGCCGTCCCCGGTCACTGCAAGGGAGAAACCGAGCCGTTCGGCGATTTCCCGGAGTCTTTGACGTAGCTTTTCGCCCTTGGCAGCAGCATCGGCGAAGACGGCGGGGGTGGTGGCCTTCATGGTTGCGACGGCTGCTGCCAGGGCTACGGGGTTTTGCGCGTGGGTGTTGGAGGCGCTGATCGGCTGTTCTACGATGTCGGCCCGACCGGCGACGACGGCTACTGGAAGGCCGCCGCCAAGCATCTTGCCCATGACGATGAGGTCCGCGGCAGCAGATAGCCGGTAGTACTCGGTTGCGCCGCCGACTGCGAAGCGGCAGCCTGTGATGACTTCATCCAGAATCAGCAGGACGCCATGTTTGTGGGTTTCGTCCCGTAGGCCCTGGATGTAGCCGTCCCGTTGGTGGATGGCTCCGGGGATGGTCATCATAGGCTCAGCTATGACGGCCGCGACTGAACCATGGCGACTCTGCAGAACATCCCGGACTGCGGACAAGTCGTTGTAGGGCACCGTGATGATGTTGTCGTGGGCTGTTGGGGAGAGACCGGTTTTCGAGGATTGTTCGCCAAGCAAAGCGTCGTGCTGGCCGTGGAACCCTCCTGCCACCCGGATGATTATCTGATTCCCGGTGAAGGCCCGCGCAAATCGCAGTGCATACGTGTTGGCTTCGGAGCCTGAGGGGGCGAACACGATCCTTTCAGCTCCGGGGATCCGTGCGCAGAGCAGATGGGCGAATTCGTCGCGGATGGGGGATGGGTGCATGGCGCCGCCGGGCGCCCCGATGTTGCTCATCGCCGTGTGGACGGCTGCTGTTACGGCGGGGTGGGCCCTGCCAACGAAGCTGGCGTTCCATCCCGCATTGCAGTCCAGGACCGAGTTTCCATCCAGGTCCGTGAAGCGGGATCCGCTTCCGGAGGCGACATAGATGGGGTAGGGCATGCCTGAGTTGAAGCGGGTGCGCTGGCCCTTGGCGATGAGCTGCTGGGCGGTTTGGTTGGCGTCGAGGGAACGTGCGTTGCGTTGGTTGTAGGTTTCAAGCCATTGGACTTCGAGCGCGTCGAGGTGGCTGGTGCTCATGTGGTTTCCTTTGTTGGTTGGAGGGCTCGTTGGGAGCCCCCCAACGTCGTTACGTGTGTACGGATGCCGTTTCGTGGTCGGCGTCGGCTTCGTTCATCTTGATTCCGCGTGTTTCACGGGTCAGGGCTGCGGTGATCGCAACGACCGCCAAGGCAGCGGCCGCGTAGACGGTGATGGCGCTGGTTGTCCCGAAGATTTGAAGCAGCGCGATGGCGATGGTTGGTGCGAGGCTGCCTCCGACGATGCCGGCGAGCTGGTAGCCAAGTGAGGCGCCGCTGTAGCGGTGTTTGGCGTCGAAGAGTTCGCAGATCCAGACGGCCTGGACTCCGTACATCGCTGAGTGGAACACGAGGCCGACGAGGACCGCTGCGATGATCAGGGCCACTGATTTGGTGTCAACCAGCGGGAAGAAGAAGAACAGCATCCAGATGGTCGCCCCAATGGCGCCGATGATGGTGATTGGCCTGCGGCCAAACCTGTGGCTCAGCGCTGCTGAGAGAGGGTAGGTGATCAACTGCATGCCGGCGCCGAGCATTGCTGCGGTGAGACCGATGCTGCCGGGCAGGCCCAGGGTCTGCGACACATAGGTGAGCAGGAATGTAATCAGGAGGTAGAACATGATGTCGGCGCCGGCCCGGATCCCAATGACCCGCAGGACGTCGAGCGGTTGACGCCGGAACAGTTCCAGGACAGGGGAGCGGCTGACTTTCCCCTCTTGCTGAAGGGCGTTGAAGGTCGGGGTTTCGGTGACTTTCAGCCGGATGTAGATGCCGACGACGACGACGATCGCGGAGATCAGGAACGGTACTCGCCAGCCCCAGGCCACGAACTCTTCACGGCTGAGCTGCGCGGACATGAGGAGCAGGATGCCTGTGCTGAGAAGGTTTCCGATGGAAGCCCCGACCTGAACGAAACTCGTCAGGAAGCCTCGTCGGGGCGCTGGTGCGCGTTCTGCGATCATGAGTGCACCGCCGGCCCATTCTCCTCCCAGGGCGAGTCCTTGAATGAGCCGGATGATGACGAGGAGGATGGGGGCGAGGATGCCTGCTGTGGCGTAGCTGGGCAACACTCCAATGGCAATTGTGGAGGTTCCCATCAGCATGATCGTTGCCAGGAGGACTTTCTTGCGGCCGATCCTGTCCCCGAAGTGTCCGGCGATGGCGGCGCCGACAGGTCGTGCGGCGAAGCCCACGGCAAAGGTGATGAAGGATAGCAGGGTACCGGTCAGCCGGTCATAGGACGGAAAGAAGACTTCTCCGAAGACCAGTGCGGCAGCGGTGCCGTAGAGAAAGAAGTCGTACCATTCGAGTGACGTGCCTACCAGACTTCCGGTGATGGCCCGTCGTAGTGCTTTTGTTTCCCCCAGGTTGTGTTGCTCGGTGCTAGGCATGGTGCCTCCATAGTGGATCCGAAGTGCATGAGGTTGTTTGGTGTTGTCGGGTGGACTTGTTCAGTCGGAGGTGGCGTATCCGGCTTCGATGTCTTCGGCGATGGCCTGTTTGGATCGTTGCGCCGGGTCCCCGTAGCCACCCCCACCCGGGGTGAGCATGCAGATGAGGTCGCCCTGCATGATCCGGACGTTTTCGCCCTTGCTGACCATGGGAAGGGTGATCTTCTCTCCCTGTAGCCGGAACCAGGGGGCCGATGCCGCTCCGGGTTGGCCGCCCATGCGGCCTACGGGTGCTGTCTTGGACTGGTCGCCGAGAAGGCTGGCCCGGCCGTGCTTGCCGAGGTATTCAAATTCGAAGTGGACGCCGAGCCCGCCCCGGAATGTGCCGGCCCCCGCGGATTCGTCCCTGAGGGAGTACTGGCGTACGAGGATGGGGTAGCGCTGCTCCAGCGTTTCAACCGACTGGATCAGGCCGATGCTCATCAGGGAACAGCCGTTGGACAAGCCATCGCCGGATTGGTGTCCGCCGTATCCTCCACCGAGGAAGGTGTACATGACGAACTGCTCGCCGTCCTCGTCGACGCCGCCGATGGACAGATTGTTGGAGGTGGCGGAGGACCCGGCCGGGACGCGGTCCGGCAATGCACCAGCGAGGGCACCCATGACGGCAGTGATGATGCGTTGGCTGGTTTCTGCTGCGCAGCCTGCGACGGGGCGTGGTGGCTTGGCATTGAGGAAGACGGACTCCGGGATTACGAAGGACAGGGGCTCGAAAATCCCCGAGTTGATGGGGATGTCCGGGAAGACGTGCTTTATGGCCACGATGGCGCTGGAGACGGTGGCCGCGTAGACGGAGTTCATTGGTCCTTCGCACGGTGGGGAGGACTCGCTGAAATCGATGGTCATTTCGTCGCCGCTGATGGTGAGGCGGACCGCCACGTCCAGGAGGGCGTCGTTGATACCGTCGTTGTCCATACGCTCGGTGAAGCTGTACGAGCCATCCGGTATGTCACCGATATAGCTGCGCATTTGGAGGGCGGAGCGTTCCCTGAGGATGTCAATGACATTGGAGACGAGTTCTGGTCCGTATTCGTCGAGCAGCTCCGTGAGGCGTTCATCGCCGACACGCAGTGCAGTGGATTGGGCTTCGACGTCGCCCATGATGTCGTCGGGGAGCCGGGAATTGGTTTGCAGTATCGCCAGGATGTCGGTGTTCAGGGTGTCCTGGGTGAAGAGGCGAACGGGCGGGATCCGCAGGCCCTCCTGGTAGCAATCGCTTGCCTGGGCAGCGAAGCCACCGGGGACTCGGCCGCCAAGGTCTGTCCAATGCCCGGTGTTGGCCAGCATGGCGAACAGTTTTCCCTTGTAGAAGTAGGGCCTGACGAGCTTGGTGTCCATGATGTGGGTACCCCCGGCAAAGGGGTCGTTGACGAGGTAGGTATCTCCGGGTCGTGGTTCCTTCACGATGTTCAGGACGCTGGCGACCGTGTACTGCATGGTGCCCACGAAGATGGGCAGACCCCTGATGCCTTGGACGATCATGGATCCGTCTGTAGCCGAGTAGATTCCGTCGGCGCGATCCCAAGCGTCCGAAATGACGGGGGAGAAGGCCATCCGCTCGAAGACTGTGTCCATCTCGTCGGCGATCTGTTCGAGACGTCCGCGGATCACGGCCAAGGACAGCGGATCAACGTTGCCGCGGCTCATCGTGCCACCTCCACGATGATCGAGCCGCTGTCATGGACGGTGGACCGGGTTCCCGGGGGCAGGATTATGGTGGTATCGATTTGTTCGATCACGAGGGGTCCTTCCAGTGATTGACCCGCTACCAGGGAGTCCCGAGACAGGACATCGACCATTTGTGGTTCGCCGGTGAAGTTGATGCTCCGTTTGCTTTGCTGATGCGTGCTTTTGGCCTGGGTTGGTGACAGTGACGGAAGGGATCGCCTTCCGGTCGTGACGGTTCGCAGGTTGATCAGCTTAATGTTTCGTGCCGGGTGCCTGCCGCCGTAAGTTTTGGCGTGTTCGCGCAGGAAGGCATCGGCGAGCTCGTCGGAGGTCCATCCCTGCTGCCGGTCCCCGAGCGGGATGCGCAGCGTGTAGCGTTGTTTGCTGAAACTCATGTCGGCGAAGTGTTCCACAAGGATGGTTTCGGACGTGAAACCGTCGGAAGAGAGCAGCCCTGTGCCCTCGGAGGTGTGCTGGTTCAGGATGTCTTGGACCTTCTGGCTCAGCTCCGGGCCTTCGACGTTGATGTTGAGGGCACTGACGTAGTCGTACTTGGCATCGGCGATGAGGCATCCGTAGGCACTCAGGGCCCCAGGGTACGGTGGAATGAGGACGGTGGTCGCTCCGACCGTCCTTGCCAGTTCGGCGATGTGCATTGGTCCGGCACCACCGTAGCCAACCAGGGCAAATTTTCTGGGGTCGTGGCCTTTGTCCACGCTGACGCTGCGGATGGCGCCGGCCATCTTTTCGTTGGCTATCCGGATGATGGCCAACGCTGCGGCCTCGATGCTCAGGCCCAGGGGGTCGGCGATTTCAGTTTGGATGGCATTCCTGGCGGCGTCGACGTCAATGGTGAATCCGGCCTCGGTCCCTAGTTGCTGGTTTGGGGCTATGCGGCCCAGCACAGCATTGGCGTCGGTGACTGTGGGTTTCGTGCCACCTCGGGCGTAGCAGGCGGGTCCCGGTGTTGAGCCGGCGCTCTCGGGTCCCACCTGGAGGATTCCTGCCCGGTCGAGGGAGGCCAGCGAGCCGCCGCCGGCAGCGATGGTGGTGATATCGATCATTGGCAGTTTGATGGGCATGCCATAGTCGATGTTCTTCTCGGAAGTGATGGAGGGGGCGCCGCTGGGTATCAGTGCGACGTCGAAGCTGGTACCGCCCATGTCGCAGGAGATGACGTCGGCTAGGCCGGCTGCCCCACCGAAGTCGGCTGCCGCTACCGTTCCGGCGGCGGGCCCGGATAGCAGGGTTCGTGCTCCCAGCCGTCCTGCGCGCCGGGCGGGGATGAGCCCGCCGTTGGACTGCATCACCTGGACCTCATGCTGGAAACCTTTTGCTTCAAGCCGGTCTTGGACGCTGTGCAGGTAGCGGCCCATGGTGGCGCTGACGAAGGCATTGACTGCGGTTGTGTTTGCTCGCTCGAACTCTCCCGACTCGGGGCACAGTTCGTGTGAGGCGCTGAAGCTGACACCGGGGAGCAGGGCGGTGAGCCTCTCAATGAGGAGCTGTTCATGGGCCGGATTCGCGTAGCTGTTGATCAGACAGACAGCGACGCTCTCAATGTCCAGATTCCGGAGTTTGTCCGCCACGCGAATAATGGCATCGTCGGTCAACACCGTCAGGATCCGGCCATGAGAGTCAATGCGCTCATCGACTTCGATGGATCGGCTCCGGGGAATTATCGGTGTGTAGCCTGTTGTCAGCCCGTAGGTGGTGGGCCGGTCCCTTCGGCGCAGCTCGAGGACGTCCCGGAATCCTTTTGTGGTCACGAGCGCACAGCGGTCTCCCTTTCGTTCAAGAACGGCGTTGGTGGCCACGGTGGTGCCGTGGACGACTGCGTCCATCCCGGCGACGGGTACCGGAAGTTGCTCCAGTCCCGCCACGAGCCCTTCTGCCTGCTGCCCCCTGGTCGAGAAGACCTTCGCTATGCGGAGACGGTTTTCTTTGGTGTCGTGCAGCACCACGTCTGTGAATGTGCCGCCGACATCGATTCCTGCGATGACTTCCATGTTTTCTTTACCTAACTGTGTTTTGTGTTCGTGCTGCTATCCGCTGTTTTTGGACAGCAATTGCGACATGGCAGTCGCGGCCGTGAGAACGGGTTCCACCCACTGGTCGATGACGAAGCGGCTGCTGGGACCGGCAACACTGAGTGCGCCGACAAGAACCCCACTTGAGTCGGCGATCCCGGCTGCAACCCCGTCGATGCCCTCGGCATATTCGCCCTCAGTGATGGCATAACCCTGCCGCCGGACCTCCGGGAGGATTCTGGACTTGAGTACGGTCTTGGAGCGGACACTAAGGCTGGTCACCTCCGGCAGCTCCTCGTCCGGGTAGAGGTTGTCGATCTCTGCTTCAGACATCGACGCCAGCAAGACCTTCCCGGATGCGCAGCTGACCAAGGGCATCCTGGTCCCCACCCGAATGTCCATCCTCAAGACATGCTTCGTCTCGAATCGTTGAACAATGATGGCGTCCCGGTTGCGCGGTATCGCCAGCGAGACTGCTTCACCGCTCAGGTCCGCCAGTGACCTCATCGGTCCCAGCAGAGCGCCTCCGAACCGGGCAACATCCGGGACGGCCGCGCCTACTTCGAAGGCACCCAGGCCAAGGAAGTACATGCTGTCCTCGTCCTGAAAAGCGAAGTCCTGTTGCAGGAGCGTGGACAGAAGCATGTGTGCAGTACTTCGTCCCACGCCGAGTTGGCGCGACATCTCGCTGACGCCAATCCCTTTTGGGTGTTCGCTGAGGATTCGGAGCACACGGAGTGCGGTGGCAACCGTGCTGGAAGTCCTTGATGAACTGTTTGACATATGCGAACATCCTTCGTAAATTGCGAATGCGGATAAATGATGCAGTGATTAGCCTCACGCGTCAAGAGTCGATTTTTGGGCCGCCTGAATTCCCGAAAAATTCGTAAGCTCCACCATCTGTGCCAATCTGAGACAAGTAATCCAATCCTCTTGACGTTCGCCGAGTGAGGGTGCAGGATTCAATCTGCTTCTGATCAACCAGTCAGATATTCGTATATTCCGAACAGTGGCGACCTTCATGACTTGCGCATTTCGAGTACAGCGGACCACGCTCCACGTCGATAAAGCCAAACAATGAGCGCCATAGGAGAAATTCTTGGTCATCAAAATAGACAATGTCCTGTCCGACGTTGCTGTCCGAACAAAGCGCAAAGTATTCCGGCGACTGATGCCGATACTGATGTTGGGGTACATCGTGGGATATCTCGACCGGACCAGCATTTCGTTCGCCAGCCAAGGGCTCAGCCTGGAGTTTGGCATGAATGCCACCGCATTCGGGTTTGCCGTCGGCATTTTCTTCCTAGGCTATGTGCTTTTTGAAATTCCCAGTAATGTCTTGTTGCATCGAGTGGGAGCCCGGATCTGGATCACGAGGATCATGATCAGTTGGGGGATCATCACCGTGTTTATCGGGTTGACGACGGGCGCAGCCGGCGTCTACATCCTGCGGTTTCTCCTCGGTGTCGCTGAAGCCGGATTCTTCCCCGGCATAATCCTCTACCTCACATACTGGTTTCCCAATGCCGTTCGGGCCCGTATGCTGTCCGTCTTCATGCTCTCTGTTTCCATCGCCCTGGCGACTGGAAGCCTCCTGAACGGTCAGATCCTTCAGTATTTTGATGGCCTGCTTGGTTTCTCGGGCTGGCGATGGATCTTCTTCGTCGGCGGCCTCCTGGCGGTCATCCTCGGCGTGCTCAGCTTCTTTCTGTTGACCGATTCTCCACAGAAGGCGCGTTGGCTCGACGAACCTGAACGCCAGTGGCTGATCGAGACCCTGGCGCGGGAAGGCGAAGAGCGTGCGGCGGGCCGATCAGACCACGGCATTTGGGCAGGCTTGCGTGATAAAAGGGTCATCCTTCTGGCGGTTATCTTCTTTCTGATCCAGTTCGGAAACTACCCCTTGGCTTTTTGGCTGCCGCAACTGGTCAAGAAGATTGGACCGGAATTATCGGCAGTTCAAGTCAGCCTGGTAACAGCAATTCCCTATGCATGCGCTGCAATAGTCCTGTTTCTGATGGCGATGCGCTTTGCGCGGCGGGACGCCCAAGTGGCTCATATCAGCATTCCGCTGATTTTTGCTTCGGGTGCCTTCGCCGTAATCACGGCATTCCTAGGACAGCCGATCATTGCTCTTATGGCAATCACCGTGGCTACGATGTGCGTCCTCCCGGCCACAGCAATGTTTTGGTCGCTGCCCACCCACTATCTGACCGGTGCGGCAGCCGCGAGCGGAATCGCATTGATTAATTCCGTAGGTAACATTGCCGGCTTTGTAAGCCCTTACAGTTATGGCCTTCTCCGGGACGCCACCGGCAGTGACAGTGTGGCGCTTGCAATGCTCGGCGCCGCGGTCAGCGCGGCGGCTGTGATACTCATTATCTGGAGGAATAAAACCCGTGACCGAGCTTCTTAGAGCAGCCGCCGAGCATCACGTCTTGAAGCTGTGATGGGCAAGAATCGTGAGGTCAAAAATTATCATCACAAGCTTGGTAGCACCATTTGTCTGGAGCTAGTGGCCCAAGGGCTCAATTGCCCACGCGATGCGAAGAAGGCAGGTAGCAGCCCGTCCCCGCAACGCCAGCCATCGCCGTCGTAATTGCAGCTTCCCGTCAGGAAGGGTAGGTGCCGTGGGGAGGGCGCTGTGTGCAAGATGCTGGCTCAAGGCGGCTTGTTCCTGCCGCGCCAGCAAGAGGGCAAGTGGATAGTAGCTGTTCATCAGTTCTCCCAAGCAGTTCGCCAAGGCCAGTCAGCGTTGCTCACTGGCCGGGCGGATCCGGTCTACTTTCAGTGCTTTTTGTAGTAGGAAGAGTATGGGGAGGGACTCTTGCCGCACTGTGCCACTCTGGGCCACGTTGGAAGAGGGGCAGGCCGGCTCGGCGAGGCGCCGGCCCGTGCTCGAGGGTGACTGACCGCCGTCGCCTATTGTGTTCCCGACCCGAAGTCGACGGCCAAAATCGCCCGGGACAAGGTGACGGCACGGTCCGCCAACTCTTCAAGCTCGGCGTCGGTGCAGTCGCGGGGGGCCCAGCGGGTGGCACCCTCCAATAGGGTCATGACCACCCTCACATGCTCCCCAGGGTCAGGGCAACCCATGTCACGGGCCGCCGCCTCGTACATTTGCTCATGGAGCGTGACCCAGTCATCGACTTGGGCGCGCAGCTCCTTGGGGAGAACTCCGGCCATCCTGTCCGTCGCAACCAGGAGGTCCCACAGGTTACTTTCCGGCAAGCGCACCTGCCGCGTGAAGTGGAGTTTGACCATGGCGTCCCAAAATTCTTCCGCATTGCGGGCCGGCTCTATGGCTTCGAGCAAGGCGACGCCGAAACGGTGGAAATGCCAGCGGAGCGATTCGGCAACGATCTCGTCCCTGCCGTCAGGGAAGTGCGAGTAGAGGCTGGGCGGCTTGATGTTGACGGCGTTTGCGATGGTCCGCATCGAGACGGAGTTGAAACCGTTGGCGATGGCGAGCTGCAGGAAGGCCTCAAGGATGTTCTGACGGCCCGCCTTCTGTCCTGTCCAGTTCCATTCCTTGAGTTGCGATTCGAAGGCGCGGGAGGCGGCTTCGTAGGACTTCACGCTCATAATTCGCCATCCTAACACTCGTTAGGTAAATTGCCTCCAGCACTTCCCTAACGTCTGTTAGTTAGGTAGTCTGGAAGTGGCGCGGAGCACATGCACCCACCATCCCAATTCGTTTGAGCGGAGAGCAAGCAATGGTCACCGAAAACACGAGCCTGGGGGCCACTCGCAACAACAACGTCATCCTCGGAAGCGGGCTTTCCGGAATGGTTGCCGCGTACATCGGCGCACGGGCGCTGGAGGACAACGCGTCACTGATCGAGAACTGGAGCGCACGGCAGGCATTCCGTCCAATACTGCCGCGGCGGCGCCCACGAAAGATCGAGCCAGGCGGCACCGGCCCGGCACTGGCATCCTGACCCGCATATACAAAGGGAGAACCTGCCCCAATGTCTGCAGAAGTACTGTCACCGTGGCCGAATGAAACCCCACGTGAAACCAACCGCGTCCGCGAGCTCTTCCTGATGCAACCCCACGCCGACCTCAGCGGTATCCGCCCCATGATCGCCCGCTCCTGGTACCGCAGCCGCGCTGCCGGCGTCGATGCATTCGCCGACCGCGGATTCTTTGACGAGGGACGGGTGGACGAGTACACCGTCGTAGCGGCCGGCCCTCACTTGCAGAAACTGGATGAAGTGGCTGCCGACCTTGGCGGTTACGTCAACATCACTGCCCCGAACGGAGTGCTGGTCAAGGCTAATTTCCTGCGGGATGACGGGTTCCCCGCCGGGTACTCCCTGCTGGAGGAGAGCTGCGGAAGCAACGGCGAAGGCCTGGCATTGGAAGAAGGGCGTGGCGTCTGGCTGGCCCCGGAAGAACACTTCCGTGAGGACATGCGGGGCAACTGGTGTTTCGCATCTTTGGTGCGGGATCCGTTCCATAACCGCGTTCGGGCGGTCATCGGGCTGACGCTTCCTGCCAACCGGGTCAGCACGCTGGAACCTTCCTCCACGCTGCTCATGCTCGAAGGCGTTGCCTCACGGATCGAGCGCGACATTGAAGTGCGGACCTCTTCCAGGGAGCGGGCTCTCCTCAGCGAGTACCTCAGGATCTCGCGCCGCAGGGGCAACCGGGCCGTTATCGCCGTCGACGGCAAGAACTCGCTCCAAAACGCTTCGGCGACAGCGACGTTGGTGGACGGCGATTTCTCCATAGTCTCGGGCTACGCCAAGGCCGTGATGTCCTCCGGCCGGGAGATGAATTGTGAAGTCATGCTGGAGGGCCCGGGACATTCTACGTTGGAAATTTCACCGGTGACGCTGTCTGCTGCAAACGTCGGAGCCATTGTTGTTGTTCGACCCCACGCTCCCGCCAAAAGTCGCACCGTCGCTTCCGGTAGCGCCCCGCTCCTCTTGGCATCATCGCCGGAAGGGACCGCTGAACGATTACTGAAGCACGTGGATGGCACCAGCACGGAGTTCAAACGAACACTCAACCTGGCGCGTAAAGCCGTAGACCAGGACAGGTCCGTGGTGATGATCGGTGAGCTGGGCAGCGGGAAGCTGCGTCTGGCCGGTGCCATTGCATCGCTGCGTGGTGGACAGATGGTTGTGGACGCCCGCAACGGAGACCTCAGGAACGCCACTTTTAACGATGTCCTGCACAGGGTGTCCACCGAGCTTCCCGCGACGCTGATCGTGGAGCACGCCGATGAGCTCTCCCAGAACGAAGCCATTGAGATCGCCCGCAACCTTCGCGGCAACTCCGCAACCAGGATCATCTTCACCGTTACACGTCCCACGGATGCCACGTTGCTGTTGTCCGAGGCATTCGATGTTCTCGAGATCTCCGTGGCACCCCTGCGCAACCGGCGGGAAGACATCCCGCAACTGGCCAACGCCATAGCGCAAGAGCTGGGGGAGCGGCGTCTGTCCCGGAGGCTCATCACCACCCTCACCCACGCCGACTGGCCACGCAACATCGACCAGCTTCGCGCCGCCGTCTCCAACGCCGTCGAACGTGCGGAAGGCGCCGAGGTAACAGTGGACGACCTGCCACAAGGGTTCCACCGCGCCCTGACAAAGGGCAGGCTCTCCCGCCTTGAGGATGCAGAATTGAGCGAGCTGCGCACTGCGCTGCAGGAAGCAAAAGGTAACCGCAGCCTGGCAGCGGAGACCTTGCAGATCGGGCGCTCCACGCTCTACCGGCGCATGGATTATTTCCGCAGCCGCGGCTTCGACCTCTGACGCCACGCAGGGAGCAGCAGCCGACCTCCAAAGGGGGCCGGCTGCTCCGCGCTGCCCAGGTGGCGAAAGGCCCGACGACGAGTGGCCCCTTGTGCTGCCCGGCTCTCCCCAGTCGGTGGAACACGGTGTCCCACCCCGGTGTCTCGATATGGCACGGATGGCCGCCCCGATATCGCGTTGTACTGGAAATCACCCGACACCGGCACCCGTCCCAAGGAGTGTCCGGCAGCGACCGAGGGTACGAACACGAACAGGACGACTGACTATGACCCGCGATGCCCAGGGAACCATTCTTGTGGCCCCCCACCATTTCCCGGACCTGGACCGTGAGCACGCGCTCGCGGAGGAGTTCGGTTACACACTCAACCCCGCGGCAGACACCGACGCCTTCCGTGCAGGGCTTCCCGAAGCCGACATTGTGATGATCACGCCCTACGCCAAGCTCACTGCCGCCGACTTCCCGCTGATGGGCAAGTGCCGGGCAGTGATCAGGTACGGAATCGGCTACGACAACATCGACGTCGCCGCGGCCACTGAAGCGGGCATCCCGGTCTCTATCGTTCCCGGCACTGCGTCGGAGGAAGTCGCCTCCCATGCCTTCGCGATGGGCCTGGCGCTGGCGCGCCGGCTGCCTGCCGGAAACGACGCCATTGACAACCTTGGCTGGGCCGGAACCATCGGCTACGACACCCCTGTCCTCTCCGAGCTTGAGGTCGGCGTCCTGGGCATGGGCCGCATCGGGCAGCATGTGGCCCGCATGTACTCGGCTGTAGGAGCCCGCGTCCGTGCCTATGACCCCTTTGTCACGGAGAGTTTCGTGGAGATGACCGGGCTGCAAGACATCCTGAAGAATTCCGATGTCGTTTCCCTCCATCTGCCGCTGAACGATGAAACGGCGAACCTCATCTCCACCGACGTGCTCGCGAAAATGCGCAAAGGCACAGTGATCGTCAACGTGTCCCGCGGCGGCCTCATCGATGAAGCCGCGCTCGCCTCGGCGCTGACCTCGGGTCACATTGCAGGCGCCGGAATCGACACCTTCGCCCAGGAGCCGCTCGGGGCTGATCACCCCCTGCGCACGGCACCCAACGCCATCCTCACGCCGCACATCGCATGGCGTTCCAACCGGTCAACGGGTGCGCTGCAGGACGGTGCCGTAGAGCGGGTACGCCTCGCGCTGACCGGCCAGCCGCTCATCGACCTCGTGAACTGAGAAGACTCGTCAACTGAAAAGACCTGTGAACCAACAGACTGGAGAAACCCGACTTGGCTACCACCAATCATTTGGAAGACCTAGCTGCATTGCAGAACCCTGCAGAGGATCCGCACCTGCGCCGGGGCCCGCGCGGCTTCCCGCTGCTGCCTGGCGGCTATGGCCGGTCAACGTACTACACCGGCGCTCCGAGCCCCTACGCCATCAAGGGCGAGGGCTACCGGGTGTGGGATGACCGCGGCCGTGAACTGATCGACGCGAACAACAACTTCACCTCCCTGATCCACGGCAACGCCCACCCGGAAATCACCGAAGCCGCCACCAAGGCCCTCACCACCGGTGCCAGCTGGGGCATCCCGAACCTCTACGAATGGGAACTCGCCGAACTCCTGCTCGGCCGCCTTCCCGACCTGGACCAGGTCCGTTTCGCGAACTCCGGCACCGAAGCCGTCATGTCCGCGATCCGCATCGCCCGTGCCAGCACCGGCCGTGAGCGCGTCATCGTCACCAAGGGCGGTTACCACGGAACGTCAGAGGTTGCCTTGGTTCCGGGCGGACCCTCCTACCAGCGCGGCGTGACCCGCGGCGTGATCGACGACGTCACAGCGGTGCCGCTGAACGACGTCGAATTCCTGCGCCAAGCGGTTGAATCCGCTCCGGACGCCTACGCCGCCATCATCCTGGACCTGCTGCCCAACCGCGCCGGCCTCCTCACGATTAACGAGGAATTCGTCCGGACCGCCAGGGAACTCGCCACCCGCTACGGCATTGTGCTAATCATCGACGAGGTCATCAGCCTCCGCCTCGGCTACAACGGCTTCAGCGGCGAATACGGGGTTTCTCCGGACCTGCTGACCACGGGCAAGCTCATCGGCGGCGGATTCCCCGTCGGAGCAGTATGCGGCAAAGCCGAGCTCATGGCCGAGGTGGACCCCACCCGCCCGGGCAGCCTGCCCCACGGCGGTACGTTCTCCGGCAATCCGGTCAGCATGGCCGCCGGTTCCGTTGCCCTGCGCCTCTACACCGAGGATGAGGTCAAGCGCCTGAACCAGTTGGGCGACACCGCCCGCGACACGGTCAACGCCAGGATTGCCGACGCCGGCTGGGAGATTCGTGGCTGCGGCTCGCTCCTCCGCGCGGTTCCGGCCGGTGCGGAGAAGGTGGACGAGCACACCCAGCACAAGCTGTGGTGGGCCTCCTACGAGCGCGGACTGCTGGGTTCTCCGGCCAACCTGCTGTCCCTGTCCACGCCTATGGACGAAAGGGTGGTCGACGACATCGCTGATCGCCTGGCCGACGCCGTACTGGCGGTCGCCTCGGACGCTCCCCCCACGGAAGGCGCAAACTAACCATGAAGATCGTTTCCTACGAACACGAATCCGGTATCCGCGGTGGCGTCCTGATCGATGACACCGTCTATGACCTGGAACTGCTGCTGCAGGGTTCCAGCCAGGCAGTGCACGGAGCCGTCACCACCGTCCGGGAATTCCTTGAACTCTACGGCGACCGGCTTCAGGCCGTCTCGGCCGAGGTCAGCGCACTGGCCGGCCAGGACCCGGAAGCCCACGTGGGTGCCCGGGCCGATATCCGGCTGACAACACCTGTGCCCAATCCCTCCAAGGTGCTCTGCATCGGCCTGAACTACAAGGACCACGTTGCCGAGACCGGCCGCGCGTTCCCGGAGTACCCGGACGTCTTCGCCAAGTTCGCCTCCACCATGGTTGGGCCCGAGGACGAGATCGGCGGTGCGAAGGTCAGCGAGAACCTCGACTTTGAAGGTGAACTCGCTGTGGTGATCGGGCGCAAGGCCAGCGAGGTCCCCGAAGAAGAAGCATTGAACTACGTTGCCGGGTTTGCACCGCTGAACGATGTCACCGCCCGGGACCTGCAGTACCGCGGGACGCAGTGGCTGGCAGGCAAGGCCGTTGACGGGTCAACCCCGTGGGGCCCTGCACTGGTCACCTTGGACGAAGTGGGCGATCCCCAGAACCTGGACCTCGCCACTCGCGTGAACGGCATCGAAGTGCAGCGCTCCAACACGAGTTACCAGATCTTCCCGATCGCCCGCATCGTCTCCTATCTTTCAAGTTTCCTCACCCTGGAACCAGGCGACGTCATTGCCACAGGAACCCCGCAGGGCATCGGTGCCAAGCGGAACCCGCCTGTCTGGCTGGAACCGGGTGACACGGTGGAAATCGAAATCGACAAGGTGGGTCTGCTCCGCAACACCGTGGGCAAGCCCCAGCTCTAATCCCTGCCAGCTCTACGAAAGTTATGAAGACCATGAGTGATGTACAAACACAACCAAGTGAGGCCAGGTACCGCATCGCCGTCGATACCGGCGGTACCTTTACCGACGTCGTGGTCGGTTCCAACAGCGGTGACATGGCGGTCGGCAAGGCGCTGACCACCTACGACCGTGTGTTCACCGGCTTCGAAGCGTCGGTCCGCCGTGCTGCCGAGTCCGTTGGCTGGAGCGGCGACGACGTGCTGCGCAACGCAGACGTTATTGTCTACGGCACAACCCACGCTACCAACGCAGTCCTGACAGGCAAAGTTGCCAAGACGGCGTTGCTGACCACGGACGGCTTTGCCGATACGCTTCTGCTCCGCGAAGGCGGCCGTCGTGATGCCTTCGATTCGAAAGCTGCGTACCCGCCGCCCTACATTCCCCGCCACCTGACCTTCCAGATCACTGAACGCATCTCCTCCGAGGGCGACATCCTGGTGGAGCTGGACGAAGAGCAGGTCCGGCAAGTCCTCGGCTCCTTCAAGGAACAGGGCATTGAAGCTGTGGCCGTCTCTTTCCTCTGGTCGATCATCAACGACGCCCACGAGAAGCGCGTTGCCGAGCTGATCCAGGAGATCCTGCCCGGCGTTCCGTACACGCTCTCCAACGCGGCAAACCCCACCATCCGTGAATACCGCCGCTCCTCGGCAGCCTCGATCGACGCTTCCCTGAAGCCATTGATGGCCGACCACCTGGGCAAACTCCGCTCCGACCTCCAGAAGTACGGCTTCGCCGGCGACCTGCTGGTGGTTACCTCCGAAGGTGCCGTCCTCGACGTCGCCGATGTACTGGACCGCCCGGTACTGCTGCTGAACTCCGGCCCCTCCATGGCTCCACTGGTTGGCGCGGCGGCGGCTCCGGACCACGACACAGTGGTTGTCTGCGACATGGGCGGCACCACCTTCGATGTGTCCCTGGTCGAGAATGGCGTGGTCCGCCACACCCGTGAAGCCTGGCTGGGCGAGCCGTTCGTCGGGCACCTCACTGGCCTGTCCTCCGTGGCAGTCTCGAGCATCGGCGCCGGTGGCGGCAGCATCGCCTGGATCGACGGCGGTGGCCTCCTTCGCGTAGGCCCGCAGAGTGCGCGCAGCACCCCCGGCCCGGCAGCCTACGGCCGCGGCGGCGAAGAGCCGACTGTCACCGACGCCTGTGTGGCCCTTGGCTATCTCGACACAGAAGGCTTTGAAGGTGGGTTCACCTTGAACCGCGAGGCCGCCATCAAGGCAATCGACACCCGCATTGCGGGTCCGTTGAAGATGGACACCCTGCAGGCTGCCCAAGCCATCCTTGATGTCTCCGCCAACCACATGGCTACCGCCATCCGCCAGTCTGCTCTCGAACAGGGCGTTGACCCCCGGGGTGCGCTCATTGTTGCTGGAGGTGGCGCAGGCGCCATGGTCGCAGCGATCATCGGCAGGCTCCTGGAAGCCGACACCGTCCTGATCCCGGCTACCGCCGGCGTCCTGGCCGCCTACGGCGCCCACCGCGCACCGATCGCTACCGAGTTCCTCTCGCCGCTGCACAACGACACCCGCAGTTTCGACGCCGGTTCGGCCTCCCGGGCAGTGGAGGACCTGACGGCCAAGGCTGAAGTCTTCGTGAAGCGGTTCGACGGCGTGGGCGAAGCACCCAAGGTGACCTACTTCGTGGACGCCCGTTACCCCGGGCAGGCCTGGGACCTCCGCGTCTACCTCGACGCTGCCCCGGACACCTCCGGCGATGCGGCAGGCATCATCGAGCGCGCCTTCCACGAGGAGCACGACCGCCGCAACGGCACCCACGATCCGGACAGCCGCGTGGAGATTATCACCTGGGGTGTCCGCGTGGAAATCCCCCGGTCGGAGCACACCAAGTCCGAAAGCGAACTCAGCCGCACCGCGGAAATCCACCGCACGGACAGCATTGTTTTTGGCGGCGAACCCTTCAGCACCCAGCGCTACCGCGGCGTGACGCTCGCCCCACGCGACAAGATCGTAGGACCGGCCGTCATCGATCAGCCCACCACCACCATCGTCGTGCCGCCGGAGTGGGACGCCACGCTCGATGAACGATCCAACATCTACCTCACCCGTAAGGAGGCGTAACCGTGACCCGCGAATTCGATCCCGTAAAGCTCTCGGTCCTTGCCAACGCATTCGACGGCATTGTCCGCGAGATGACCAGCGGCCTGCTCCGCTCCGCCCGCTCATCCGTCATCAACACGGCCCGCGACTTCTCCTGTGCCGTGCTGACTGCGGACAACCAGTTGCTCGCTGCCGCCGAAGGTGTGCCCGTGCACGTCTTCGGTGCCGGCCCGCTGGGCGAAGACATGGTTGAGCTGCACAAAGACATCAAGGAAGGCGATGCGTTCCTGCACAACGACCCCTACATGGGTAACTCGCACGCTGCAGACCACGTGATCCTGGTACCCATCTTCATCCAGGGCCGCCACCTCTTCACCGCCGTGACCAAGGCCCACCAAGCCGACTGCGGCAACTCGCTTCCCACCACGTTCTTCGCCACCGCGCGGGACGTCTACGAGGAAGGCGCACTGATCTTCCCCTGCGTGCGGATCCAGCGCGACTACACGGACATCGACGACATCATCCGCATGTGCCGGTCCCGCATCCGTGTTCCCGACCAGTGGTACGGCGACTACCTGGCATCCGTTGGAGCCTCGCGCATCGCCGAGCGCCGCATCCACGAACTCGCTGAAAAGTTCGGTGTGGATGACCTGGTGGACTTCGTGGACGCCTGGTTCGACTACTCCGAGCGCCTGACGGCCAGCGCGATCGAGAAGCTGCCCGAATACGTCCTCCACGGCACCTCCACCCACGATCCCTTCCCCGGCACAGGCCCGGACGGCGTGCATTTGCAGGCAACGCTCGAGGTGAAGCCAAAGCAGGGCAAGGTTGTGATCGACCTCCGCGACAACCCGGACAACCTGCCCAACGGACTGAACCTCACCAAGGCAACGGCCACCGGCGCTGCGCTGGCCGGGATCCTTTCCGGCATCCCGGAGAACCTGCCGAGCAACGCCGGGACCTTCCGTCGCGTGGAGGTGCTGCTGCGTGACGGCTGCGCCGTGGGTGTTCCCAAGCACCCCTACTCCTGCTCGTCGGGCACCACCAACCTCGCGGACCGAGTGGTCAACATCGTCCAGGCCGCTTTCTCCCAGATCGACGATGGTTACGGCACCGCCGAGGGCGCAGCCGGCCAGGCGCCTGCCAAGTCGGTCATCTCCGGGACGGACGAACGCAACGGCAACCCCTACGTCAACCAGATCCTGGTAGGCGGCGTCGGTGGTCCGGCCACCCCGTACGTTGATGGTTGGCCCACCTACCAGCGACCCGTGTGCGGGGCCCTCCTGTACCACGACAGCGTGGAAGTGGACGAGCAGCGTTACCCGATTCTGGTCCACGAACGCACCCTGGTGGCCGACTCCGGCGGTGCCGGCCGCCAGCGCGGCGGACTTGCCACGCGCGTCACCATGGAACCCCGCGGCGAGAGTGTCACCCTCACCTACGGCATCGAAGGCAAGATCAATCCGCCCAAGGGTGTCCGTGGCGGCCACGACGGCGCCGAGCCCTCAGCCTGGGTGGAAGACCTCAAGACCGGCGAACGCCACGAAATCCCCGTGGTGGGCCGCTACGATCTGCAGTCGGGCGAGAAGGTCGTCTCCATCACCCCCGGCGGTGGTGGCTACGGCGACCCGCTGGAACGCGACGTCCTGGCAGTGCTCGACGACTATCGCGAGTCACGCGTGACCCTCGAAGCCGCGGCCGCACACTACGGCGTGGTCATCACCGACGGCGCCGTCGACGAAGCAGCAACGGCCCAGACCCGCCAGGTACGCCTGGCCGGCTAGCACCGAGCTATCGCAACTAGCACCGGCCTATCGCAACTCATCCCGGGGCGAGGTATATTCCTCGCCCCGGGATGTTCCAACAATCATTAAACGGAGATTCACATGGAACCCATTCGAGTCGGCATCATCGGCGTCGGAAACGTCCTCAACCAATACCTGGACAAGATCGGCGTCCACCCCGACGTCCAGATCGTGGCGCTCGCGGATGTGAACGCCGAGGCAGTCAGGAAGCGCGCTGCCGAGTACGACGTTCCCAAGGCTCTCACCCCGGACGAGCTACTGGCAGATCAGGACGTAGAGTTGGTCCTCAACCTCACGCCGCCCAAGCTCCATGCACCAGTCACGCTCCAGGCGATCGCTGCCGGCAAGCACGTCCTTTCCGAAAAACCCTTCGCAACCTCCCTTGAGGAAGCGAAGCAGATTCTGGACGCAGCACGGGAAGCCGGCGTCAAGGTAGGTTCCGCGCCCACCACGTTCCTGGGTTCCGGCATGCAGACCAGCCGCAAGCTCATTGACGACGGCTGGATCGGCGAGCCGGTGGCAGCCTTCGCCTCGTTCGCCTGCCGCGGCTATGAGCACTGGCACCCGAACGTGGACCCTTTCTACAGCCCCGGCGCAGGCCCCATGCTGGACATCGGGCCGTACCTGATCACCAACCTTGTGAACTTCTTCGGCCCGGTGAAGCGGGTTTCCGCGACCACGCCCCGTTCGTCCGAGACTCGTCCGCGCCCGGGCAAAGAGGGTGAAGTCATCCGGATCCAGACCCCCACGCACGTCACGGGCACCCTCGACTTCGAGTCCGGCGCTGCTGCCACCGTGATTGTCAGCTGGGACATCTGGAACCACAACCTGCCGCACCTGGAGATCTACGGCACCGGCGGCTCCCTGGCCGCGCCGAACCCGGACCACTTCTCCGGCGCTCCCGTGCTGCGCCGCGGCGAGCCGGGCGACCTCGCGCTGGACATGACCCCTCCCGGCGGTGGCGACTGGCGCGAAACGCCCATCACCCACCGTGACGACGCCTACCGCGGCATCGGCCTGGCCGAATTCGGCTACGCCATCCGCAACGGCGTGGAGCCCCGGACGGGGGGCGACTTCGCCTACCACGTGCTTGAGGTCCTCCTCGCCTTCGAGGCATCTTCGGAGCAGGGCAAGCACATAGAGATCGAAAGCACTTGTGAGCGGCCCCGGCCGCTGCCCTCCGTGGGTCCGCAGGAGCCCTACCGCTTCGACTAAGACAACAACTAAACAGCAGCCGACGGCGGTACCTACGTGCCGCCGTCGGCTGCTGTTTTTGCGTGTCCGGGCAGGTGGGCTGCGTCCCAAACTGGGACACAACTTTGCTTCCCCGCGGTGAAAACCTGATGTTCGGGCGAATCGGTTTGCAAGTGCCGACGCACCTACGAATTTAGGAGAACGCATGACTAGCACAGCCGCTGCTGATCTCGGCACCGAGGTCAATATCGCAGCCGATAAAAAGGCCGTCCGCCGCCGCACTGTCGCACAAGCGATCGTCGAGTATTTGCAGGTCCAGTACAGCGAACTGGACGGCGAGAAACGGCGCCTGATCGCCGGCATGTACGGCATCTTCGGCCATGGCAACTCCGTGGGCCTGGCCCAAGGCATCGATGAATACGGTGTGGACTTCCCGCACTACCAAGGAAAAAACGAGCAGTCCATGGTCCACGCGGCCATCGGCTTCGCCAAGGCTTCCAACCGAGCGGCCACGCTGGCCTGCACCGCTTCAGCCGGACCGGGATCCACCAACATGATCTCCGGTGCCGCGACGGCCACCACCAACCGCCTCCCCGTGTTGCTGTTTCCTGCGGACATCATCAACAACCGGTTCGGCGACCCCGTGCTGCAGCAGATCGAACACCCCGTTGAGCGCGACGTGTCCGCCAACGACTGCTTCCGTCCCGTCAGCCGGTACTTCGACCGGATCACCCACCCGGCCCAGCTGCTGTCCACCCTCCCCGAGGCCATGCGCGTCCTCACCGATCCTGTGGAAACCGGCGCCGTGGTGGTTTGCCTGCCGCAGGACATCCAGGGCGCCGAATTCGACTTCCCGGAGTCCTTCTTCACCCCGCGTGTCTGGCACATCCGCCGGCGTCCCGCCGTCGAGGATGAGCTCCGCGACGCCGCAGAAATCATCCGCAACGCGAAGCGTCCGCTGCTGATCGCCGGTGGCGGCGTCCGCTACTCCAAGGCACAGGAAGAACTGGCACGCTTCAGCGCCGAGTTCGGCATCCCGGTGTCCGAGACCTACGCCGGCAAGGGCAGCGGACCCATCACCGACCTTAACCTCGGGGCATTGGGTGTGACCGGAACTGTGGGCGCCAACGAGATTGCCGACGGTGCGGATGTTGTGGTCACCGTGGGCTCCCGCCTGCAGGACTTCATCACGGCCTCGCACTCGCTGTTCCAGAACCCGGACGTGAAGTTCGTGAACCTCAACGTGGGTTCGTTCGACGCCCACAAGATGGGCTCGTTCCCCGTCATCGGTGACGCCAGGCTTAACCTGGCCGCCCTGCGCGAGCGGCTCGCCGCCGTCGGGTACTCGACGTCGGACGAGTTCCGCAGCGACGTGGCGGACGCACGCAAGGCCACGCTGGAAGTTCGCAAGCACGATCTCCAGGATTTCGCCGGTGAACTGATGAGCCAGGCACAGGTGATCGACGTGCTCAACAGGCGCACCACCAACGAGGACGCCCTGATTTTGGGCTCCGGCGGCGTGGTTGAAGGCATCCACAAGGCGTGGGATCCCTCCAACGGCACCGAAATTCACTTTGAATACGCCAACTCCTGCATGGGCCATGAGATCCCGGCCGGCCTCGGCTACCGTTTGGCCCGTCCCGATGCGCCGGGCGAGGTATATGTCCTGATCGGTGACGGTACCTACTTCATGCAGCCAACCGAACTGGTCACGGCTGTCCAGGAACGCAAGAAGATCATCACCATCGTCATCGACAACCGCGGACACCAGTGCATCTGGCCCCTTCAGGTTGCCAAGGGCGGTCCGGGCCGCGAATTCGGCACCCAGTACCGGGAACGCAGCAAAGAGTCCGGCCGACTGGACGGGGCCATCCTCGACTTCGACATCGCCGCCAACGCGGCCAGCATGGGTTGTGCTGCCTGGTCCACGACGACGATCGAGGAGTTCTCGGCCGCCCTCACCGAGGCGAAGGAAGTCGAAGGTCCTGCTGTGATCGTGGCCCGCGTGGAGCCATGGCGCTATCTTTCCGGCAACGGCGCCTTCTGGGACGTTGGAGCTCCGATGACCTCGGAGCGACCCGACACCCTGGAGGGTATCGCCAAGCACCTCAAGGGCCGTGAGCGTCAGCGCTTCTACGCTGCCACCACCGCACCTGAAACGCGCTAAGCGCACCGGGCGGGACCGCTCCATCCGGCGGTCCCGCCCGTCTCTTTTACGGGATTTATTGACCAAGGAGCATTCATCATGAGCGCATTTGCCGTTACTGATCCGGCCACCGGAACCATTCACGCCGAGTACCCCGCAGCCACCGACGCAGAAGTCGAGGCCGGACTCAGCGCAGCCCAGAAGACCTACCAGGACTGGTCACGCACCACTACGGTCGCCGAACGCGCGGCCATGGCCAAGCGCCTCGCGGACCTGTTCGTTGCGCGCAAGGACAAGCTTGCCGCCATCATCAACCGCGAAATGGGCAAGCCGCTCCAGCAGGCCGTAGGCGAAGCGGAGTTCTCCGGCTCCATCGCGGCAGCCTTCGCTGAAAACGCTGAAGAATGGCTCGCGGACGAGGAACTCGAGGTTGCTGACGGGCTGAGGAGCTTCTTCCGCTACCAGGGCCTCGGCGTGATCCTGGGCATCATGCCGTGGAACTACCCCTACTACCAGGTGGCACGGTTCGCGATCCCCAACATCATCCTGGGCAACACGGTGATCGTCCGCCACGCCAGCCAGTGCCCGGAGTCGGCGCTCGCCCTGGAGGAACTCTTCCGCGATGCAGGCTTCCCGGAGGGCGCCTACGTCAACCTCTTTGCCACGCACCAGCAGATCTCGGACATCATTGCCGATGACCGCGTGCAGGGTGTCTCGCTCACCGGTTCCGAGCAGGTGGGAGCGATCGTCGCTGAGCAGGCCGGACGCGCGTTGAAGAAGTGCGTCCTCGAGCTTGGTGGAGCCGACGTGTTCCTGGTTCTGGACACTGACGACGTGGACCTCGCGGTGAAGAAGGCCGTGATGGGCCGCATGGGCAACACGGGGCAGTCGTGCAACGGTTCCAAGAGGATCGTGGTGCTGGACAAGTACTTCGACGAGTTCTCGGAGAAGTTCAAGGCCGCCATTGCTGGCCAGTCCTACGAGAACGGCGATTTCGGCCCGATGTCCTCCGATTCAGCCACCAAGTTCCTGGCTTCCCAGGTGCAGGGTGCGCTGGACCAGGGCGCCGAAATCCTGGTGGGCAACAATGAGCCAAAGGGCAACGTGTTTACCCCGACGGTGATCACTAACATCACCCCGTCCATGGACGTCTACAGCGAGGAACTCTTCGGTCCCGTTGCACAGCTCTACAAGGTCAGCACCGACGATGAAGCGATCAAGCTCGCGAATTCCTCGCCGTATGGCCTTGGTTCCGTGGTGATTTGCGACGACGTCGACCGCGCCGAGCGCGTCGGCAATCAGCTCGACGTCGGCATGGTGTTCGTAGGTGCCTACGACCTCAGCGGTGCGGATGTGCCGTTCGGCGGCGTCAAGAAGTCCGGTTACGGCCGGGAACTGGGCAAGGTGGGCATGCTGGAGTTCGCCAACAAGAAGCTGTTCCGCTTCGCGAAGTAGTTTTCAACGCACAAGTTTCAGCGCAGCACAAAGGAGGCCGGATCATCGCGGACCGGCCTCCTTCCTGGCTTTAAGCAGCAAGCCGCCTTATTGCTCCTGCTCTGTGTACGGCATAGTGCCAGCCTCCATCGCTGCCAGCTGCAGCGCAAGCAGTTTGGAGTAGAACCTGCCGTCGCCGATGCCGAGGGAAACCATGAACCACAGCTGGTCCACCGCGGTTCGCCGCCACAACCGGCCATATTCGCGGTCCGCCCCCACCTTGGCGAACTCTCCGACCCGGTCAGCGATGTCATCACCGAGGACCTGGCGGACCACCGATGGAGCACCTTGGTAACCAGTAGCGAATACAACGAGGTCAGCCTCCAGGCTGCGGTCCCCGTCCAGCAGGACCCCGCTGGAGCTGAGGCCCTCCACGCTGCCGTGACGCAACTTGATGGTTCCATCGATGATCAGTTCGGAAGCGCCGGCGTTGTAGTAATAGCCGGTTCCGTTAAGGCCAAAGATCAACCCCAAGACTCCTTGTCCGTCCGGGCCGTCGCTCAGTTCGAAGCCGGCTTCAATCAGGCCGTCCAACAGTTCCCGGTCCATCGCCTTGACCAGCTCAACATGTTTAGGTCCGTGTGCGGGGAGTGCTCCGAAAGGCGTTGAAGCGTTGATGAGGTCGGCTTCTTCGGTGCTGTATTTTCCGCTGACGTGGTTCGCATGCATCACCTTGTGGAAAGTGGAGGTGTTCATGACAAAGGTTCCGGACCGCTGGATCATGGTGACGTCGACGCCGTGCTCGGCCAGATCCTGTGCGATGTCGTGCCCGCTGACGCCGGAGCCGACAACCACGGCACGCTTTCCCTGCCATTCTGCATGGCCCCTGTAGTCCACGGCGTGCATGACGGTGCCTTCGAACTCCGATCGTCCGGGTACCTCCGGAATGTTTGGTGCAGCGTTCATCCCGGTGGCGAAAACCAGGTGCCTGGGGTTGATCCTGCGCTGCTTCCCTTGCCGGTTGAGGTCGACGATCCACCGCCGGGATGGTTCATCGAACTCCGCGGCGTCTACTGTGGTGCCGGTCCAGACGGCCAAATCCAGGAGTGTCGCGTAGCTCTCCAGGAAGTCTCCCAACTTGTCCTTGGGAGTGAAGCGGGGCCACGTCGATGGGAATGGAAGATACGGCAAATGGTCGGAAGCCAGCGGAGTGTGGAGCGCCAGCGAACTGTACCGTTTACGCCAGTTGTCCCCAACGCGCTCGTTCGGTTCCAGAACCAAGGCGGGAATCCCAAGGGCCCTCAGGCGTGCTGCCAGCATGAGCCCGTTGTGCCCTGCGCCGAGGATGACAACGTCAGGCTCCTGCTGGGTGAACTCGGGGTCGAGTCCGTCCTGCCAGCCAACGCGGTTCCGGACCGGCCCGTGGGTTTTTCCGCTCGGTCGGGCGTCGAGATGGCACTCGGGGTGGCTGTCCACGGCGTCGAGGGCCAACACGAGGGTCGCCGCGAGCCAGGTTCCGTCGTCGTCCTGCTGCACCAAGCGGACGTGGCCGAACCCGTTGCCTGCGCTGTTCCTGAACTGCAGGAAAGCGGAGATGGCGCCGGGAGTTCCCTCCTCGACAACCACCGATGCGTTGCCCGGCCGCACCTGGATCGACGTCGGCCGGTCTGCTGCGGGAACGGTGAGGCAGGTGGAGATCTCCTGGTGTCCGATTGCATTGCGGAAATCCCAGGACAGGGCCAGGAGGTCACGGACAACGCCGTCGGGCAGGAAAAGGTCCGCAGCGGCGGCGACGTCCTGCGAGGACAAAGCATTCGTGAGCTGTCCCACCCATTCATGCACGATCATGCGGGGTGTTGTGGTGGAGCCCGGCTCCATTGCCGGGGCTATGGCTACATCAGTCATGAGTGCCGATTCCTTTGTGTGTGTCATGTGTATGGTCTCTTTCACTGTGGCGTCCGTAGACGAGCCGCCCTCATTACTGCGCGGTGTATCCGCCGTCGATCAGCAGGTCCGCCCCGGTGATGTAGCTGGCTTCGTCGCTTGCCAGGTACAGGACGCCATAGCTCACCTCTATGGGCTGGGCGGCCCGCTTCATGGGGGTAGCGTTGCTGAACTCCTTGTTGGACTCCTCGCCCTCTTCCTCAGCCATGGGCGTCATCACAAGTCCCGGCGAAACGGAATTGATACGCACGCCACGGTGCGCGTATTCCATGGCAGCGGCACGGGTCATCATCTTCACGGCCCCTTTCGAGGCCTGGTAGGAGAAGCCTCCGGGGTTGCCGACGGTGCCATTGATGGAGCACGTGTTGACGATTGCGCCGCCGCCGCTTCGCTCAATCGCAGGTGCACCATGCTTAAGGCCAAGAAAGACGCCCTGTTGGTTGATCGCGGTGGTCTTGGACCAGCCGTCCAGGCCTTCATCTTCGACAGACTTCATGGTTCCGACGATTCCGGCGTTGTTGATCAGGATGTCGACGCGCCCCCACCGCTCTTCCGCTGCCGCTACTACGGATTTCCATTCGTCTTCGGAAGCAACGTTCAGATGCAGGTAATGGACATCGTGCCCGGAGTTTCGGAGATCATTGGCTACTGCCTCGCCGACGTCGTCCAGCATGTCGGTGACGAGTACCGAAGCGCCTTCTTGTGCGAAGAGGCGTGCGTGGGACTCGCCCTGTCCTCTGGCGCCGCCAGTGATGATGGTTACCTTGCCTTGCACACGGCCCATGAGTCTCTCCTTTGGTTTGGATGATGTGAAGTGCTTCACGCTTGGGAAGACGTTACTGCTGCCACTTGACGGGATTTGTGTCAGAAAGAGACATTTTCGCCTCAGGATCCGGGCAGGGCATGGCGACAGTGCGCGCTCTGGCGGGCGAGGGGCAAATGTCGTTGCGGCAGACATTGATGAAGCCGGGCTGGATCGACTGGAAAGAGAGAACGTGCAAATCTCCACCCATCGTTGTGACATGAGCAAACCTGCTGACGTGGAGCGGCTCGTTGCCACGGCAGAAGAGACATTCTGGGGCTCGGTCAACTCGATGGTGGCCGAACCCGACATCGCCGCATATTCCGCATCTAAAGGAGCGGTGCTGATGCTCACTAAATCCGTGGCGGTCGAATACGCCAAGGACAACATCAGGGCTAACTGCCTGTGCCCCGGCGGCGTCCGTACTCCCATGGTTGCCGGTTTTTTCGACGAGGAGTTCCTCAAGGACGAACAAGCCCAGCGCGCCTACCAGCCGCTCGGCCTGATCAGCCCGGAGGAAGTAGCGGACGTCGCAGTGTTCCTGGTTTCGGACGAATCACGAAAGATGACGGGTTCTGCCGTCATGGTCGATGCGGGCTATAGGCCATCTGAACAGATGTCCCACCTTGGGACAGTAGGCGCTGCCCTGGCTGCGTAATCTCGACAGAACCATCCCGCCCGTCGGGGCGCAAACAATCCATAGAGGAGCAATCACGCGATGACGATTGACCAGCAACAGGCCTTCGCAGCCCGGATGACGGAACAACGACGCAGCCGCCACACAACAGTTCCCCACGTCATCGCGGGACAGGAATATTTTGAAGGCGCGCTCCTGCAGCGGGAAGACCCCAGCAACCCCAGCTCGGTGGTCAGTGCCTGCCACGACGCACCGGATGAACTCGTCAAGCTGGCTGTTCAGTCGAGCCGTGATGCCCAGCGTGAATGGTCCCGGGTTCCGGCCGCACAGCGCATTGAACACGTTCGTCGGGCCATTCCCTTCATTGAGGAGCGCCTCGAGGAGTGGGCGGTCCGGGTGGCCCTTGAGATCGGCAAGCCCTACGCGGGTGCAAGGGCCGAAGGCGCAGAAGTTCTTGAAATCCTCCGGCAGTACGCCGATTACGCGTCGGCTCCAGGAGCCTTTGAGGATCAACGCGAAGACGACTCGTCCGGACTGGCCAACGAATCCGTGCTTCGGCCCTACGGCGTGTTCGGCGTCATCACACCGTTCAACTACCCGATTGTCCAGGCTGCAGGTCCAGCCATTGCTGCGCTGATCGCGGGCAACGGAGTGGTGGTCAAGACATCGCATGATGGTCCGTGGTCCGGGCACGCCGTATATGAGCTCTGCGAGGCAATGGGACTCCCTCGGGGGTTGGTGAACGTGGTCCACGGAGGCGACAGTCCCGGACGGGCGTTGGTCGCCTCGGACATCGACGGCATCTGCTTCACGGGTTCGGTGGTCGTAGGGAAGTCGATCCTGGGGGACTTCGCCTCCGGGCCGTATCCCCGCCCCGTCATTGCCGAAATGGGCGGCAAGAATCCGGTAATTGTCACTGATACGGCTGATTTGGAACAGGCCGCCGACGGCATCGTCTTCTCGGCATTCGACCTCAGTGGGCAAAAGTGCAGCGCGCTGTCCCGGGTGTTGGTTACCCCTTCCGCCCACGACAAACTGGTGGAGCTCGTAGGGGAGAGAGTCAGGGACCTGAAGGCCGGCGACCCTGTGGATGCAGGTGTGTTCGCGGGTCCCGTTGTTTCTGCCGAGGCCGTGGATCGCTACGCCGGACTGCTGGCAACGGCCCGCGGTGAAGAATTCCACGTGGAGACCGGCAAGGCCCAGGATGGCGGCTACTTTGTTCCGGCCACTGTGGTCTCCGGAGTGCCCGCAACTCATCACTTGGCCACCAAGGAGCACTTCCTGCCCTTCCTTACCATCAGCAAGGTGCCCACTTTCGAAGCGGCCTTGGCGGCCGCCAACAACACAGAAATGGGTCTGACGGCGGGAATCTACACCGGTGACGAGGCAGAAGCGCGGGAGTTCCTTGACCGTGTCGAGGCCGGCTGTGTGGACGTGAACGTCCCGGGCCATGCCACGACCGGGTGGTGGCCGGGACCGCAGACCTTTGGCGGTTGGAAGGCGAGCGGTACGACCGGGAAACAGACACTCGGGAAGTGGTACTTCCAGCTGTTCGGCCGCCAGCAGGCGCGGAAACTTCCCGCTCACCTGCAGCACCTGCTCCAGCACTGACATCAGCCCAGCCACTATCGGGAAAGCAGGCACGGCATGGCTTCGAAGGACGTTTCATGGCTCCCTACGGCTTCTTCGCTGCGCGTGGGCGGGACGCCCAACGCGGAAATTCAGTCGCTCAGGGAACGTTTCCTGACAGAACCCGGAGCGACGGACCTGAGCAGTCTGAGGCCGGTCATTGCCAGATCCTGGCAGCGGAGCCTGGCCTGCAATGTAACGGCCACCTCGCCGTTTCTGCAGGCTGCTGTCCACCAGGCCGACGAGCAGTTGCTCGCTGCTGCCGAACCCGTCCTGACCGAACTCGAACGTCTGTGCAGCGACTCCGGGGGTCTGGTGGTGCTTACTGACGCAGAAGGCACATTGGCCGTCTTTCGCGGAGATGCCACAGAACGTCGAAAGGCGGAGCTGTTGTTTCCGAGCCTGGGAGCGCAGATGGCCGAGGACCTGATTGGAACCAACTCCGACGGAACTGTCCTTGAGGAAGGCGAAGCAGTACAGGTCTGGGGCGCCGAACACTTCAATGAGGCGCTCCAGAACAGTTACTGCACGTCTGCTCCCATCCGTGATCCGATACGCCGCTCCGTCAGGGGTGTCCTGGGCTTGATGTTGCCCGAGAAGCTGGCACGCAACACGGACCCCGGCTCTGTTCTCCTGACCGTCCATGGGGCGGCCGCGGACATCACCAGGAGGCTGGCGGAACGACTCGCGGCGCGGGAGCAGGCGCTGATGTCCGAATACCTGAAGGAGATCCGGAAACGCGGAGCAGATGCTGTGGTGGCGATGGATGAACGCACCACCATCGCAAGCCGGAGTGCCCTGCGCATGCTGGATCCCAGCGATTTCGCGGTACTCGCGGCCCTGGCGCGGGAAGCCGAACAGCGGGACGGCCTGTCCCAGCACCGCCTGAATGTCAGCACTGGCAGGGAGGTGCAGCTTCACATCCGTCCCATGGATTTCCGCGAATCAGGCTCTGGCGGAGCGTCCGTGATGCGCGTCCAGGTGCCGTCCGTCTCGCTAGGTGTGCGGGCGGCGCCAACTGCCCGTGAACCCCAAGCGCAGTTCGACGGGATGGTTGGAACCAGCCGGGCCTTCAAGAGGGCCCTTGGTGCTGCGGCTGCAGCCGTGAGCAGGCGGATGCCTGCTCACATCATCGGCGAACAAGGAAGCGGTAAGCGAACTTTGGCGGAGGCCATGGCCGGTCGCCTGTCGAGGGAGACGCGAGTATTCGACTTTACCCAAAGGCCTGCCCGGGCCACTGTTGACGACGTTGATGCTGCCCTTGAGCAAGGGGCGGCGGTTATCCTCCACAGGGCAGACAAGTGCCCGCCGCATTTCCTGGACGACTTGGGAGGTCTGCTCCACGTCCTGGAGCAACCCCAACTTATCCTGACTGCCGGCGCCGTCGGCGATGATCTCCTGCCGGTGCTGTCTGCGTTGAGAGGCATTGAGGTTGCCATGCCACCTCTTCGTGACCGGCGTGAGGATATCGTCGGGCTGGCGTCGCATCTGCTAAGGAGAGCGGTCGGCAGGGAGGTCCGAATGTCACCGAAGTTGCGGGATGCACTGGTGGCCGCGGACTGGCCGGGCAACGTGCGGCAACTCCGCGACCTGGTTGAATCCGCTGCCTCACGGTCCCTCAGCGGAGAACTGCACCTGTCGGATCTCAACGCAGTGCAGCTGCGTGGACTCGGCACCATGCCGCTTACCCGTTTGGAAGAAGCGGAGCTTCAGCAGATCAGGGCCGCGCTCGCCGAGGCATCAGGTAACCGCGTTCGGGCCGCCTCACTGCTGGGGATCGGAAGGTCCACGCTTTACCGCAAGATCGAGTCATATGAAGCCAAGGGGTTCGATCTGGCGCTGGGCTGATGTCCCTATCTGACGGTTGCGTGGTCCGGAATGCATCATCCTGGCACAGTTCCAGTGCCGTTCGAAGATCACAATCTAGGAACTGACCCGAATCCGGTTGAATCTACCCTCTGGTCATAGCAGCACGGCCAATCGGCCGCTCTTTCACCCAACACAGCGCGAGTCAACGGTGACTCCACTCCTCCGAGGAGAAAACACGTGAAACAAGAACTCCCCGTCCAACGCGAAGCAGCGGACGAACCAGAAGTCAGTGAAACCCGATCGTCGACATATCAGCTCAGGGGCCGGATGGGAACCACCGGACTCCTCTTCACAGTGCTGGCCTTCACAGCTCCCCTGGGCGTCGTCTTCGGCTTTGTCTCTGTGAACATCTCCTTTGGGATAGGAGTCCCGATCGCTTTCGTCGCGGTCGCTGTCCTGATGGCACTATTTGCGATGGGATTCACTGGAATGACCAAGGCCATACCGCGGCCTGGAGCTTTTTACACCTACATCCGCGAGGGTTTGGGCCGTCCCTTCGGCTTAGGGGGATCTTTCCTTGCACTGGTCACCTACGGCTTCAACGTGACATCCTGCATTGTTGTTTCCGGCATTGCCGTGAACAACCTGCTTGGTGCTTTCGTCGATGGCGTGTCAACGCCGTGGTGGCTGTGGAGCATGGTGATGTTCGGCATCGCTTGGGTGCTGAGCTACTTCAATGTGGAGCTCTCCGCCAAGGTCCTCTCAGTCATCCTGGCCGTCGAAGTCCTTTCGGTAGCTGTCTTTGACATCGTCATCATTTCCAACGGAGGACCAGAGGGCCCGTCCTTCGAACCTTGGAACCCCTCCAACCTCTTCACCCCAACCATCGGCGTCCTCCTGTTGTTCAGCATCGGAGTGTTTAACGGGTTTGAAGCCACGGCCATCTACAGGGATGAGGTCAAGAAGCCGGCCATCACCATTCCCCGGGCCACCTTCCTGGCCGTTGCCTTCCTGGGAATCTTCTACGCTGTTTCAGCCTTTGCCCTCATCCTGTCAGCGGGAACATCACAGGCAGTGGCGGTCGCTGGGGCGGACCCCACGGCCATGATGCCAGACGCGCTACTGCGCTACTTCGGAGCCTTCGCCAACCAGGTCATCGCCATCCTGCTGGTCACCAGCTTCTTTGCCTCAGGCCTGTCCCTCCAGAACATCCTTTCCCGTTACACCCACTCCCTTGCCGTCGATGGCATCTTTCCGAGGTCCATCGCGGCAGTGCACCTCAAGCATGGGTCTCCGCACCGCGCCGCTGTGACAGTTGGTGCCGTTCTCCTGCTTGTCCTGCTGGTCCTGGTCCTCTCGGGCGGTGACGAGAATTCCCTGTATGCCGCGGCGGCCGGCGTTGCGTTCTATGGGATGCTGCTTTTGCTCTGCCTGACGGCCATTGCGGTCATAGTGTATTTTCGCAGGAACAAGTCCTCGATGTCGTTCTGGCGGACGCTGATCGCCCCGATCGTGGCGCTGGCAGGGATTGGGTTCGCTTTGTTGACAGCTTCCTTCAATATGGAGCTGTTAGTGGCCGGGGATCCGCTCCTGCTGACGGTTCTGCTTCTGATCCCCTACGCGTCGATAGTCGCCGGGATCTTCCTGGCGCTGGTCCTCAGAAGCCGGAAGCCGAATACGTACGTTCGGATTGGACGCGCTCTGGACTAAGGCGGCCCGCCCTAAACAGGCTCGAAAAACTTAATCACAAGAGGAGGCCGGATCATCGCGATCCGGCCTCCTCCTTGTCCCAGGGGCTTAGGCTCCGTAGGTCGTGTTTCCGGAGACTTCCGGAATCTCCACCCAGTCACCGGAACCGGCGCTCTTCAGCGAGGCATCCACCAGTTCGGATGCCGACCACCCGTCAGCCACCGAGGGGCCTAGCTGCTTGCCTTCGGCCACGGACCGCAGGAAGAGCGCGGCCTCGATGGTCTTGAGGTCGTTGAAGCCAATGCCCGGACCGGGACCCGGCTGGAAGCGCCCGAATTCGCCGTAGGACGGCGGAGTCATGATGGTCCGGTATCCACTGCGGTCCGTGGCGAGTTCCAACTGGTTCATCCGTTCGAAGTTCCAGCGCAGCGAGCCCTCCGTGCCATACACCTCGATGATGTACTCGGCGTGCGGGCCAATGGCTACACGGGTGGATTCGAACATGCCGATCGCGCCGCCTTCAAAACGGGCCAGCATGGCGGTGTAGTCCTCGTTCTCCACTTCGCGGGTCACGTCCGAGGCCTTGCCCATGTCGAAGGAGTTGGAGGAGTTGCCGTCGGGCAGCGGGCGATCCTTGATGAATGTTTCGGTGACGGCGTTGAGCGACGTGATCCGGCCCACCAGGAACTGCGCCAGGTCGAAGCCGTGGCTCAGGACGTCGCCGAGGACTCCCGAACCGGCCCGAGCCTGCTCGTAACGCCACGTGAACACCTGCGTGGGGTCGGAGGCATAGCCGGTGAGCAGGCGGATCTGCACGTTGGTGATACGGCCGAGCGCGCCGGAGCGGATAAGCCGCCTGGCTTCTGCCACCGCAGGCGCATGCCGGTAATTGAAGCCCACCGAGGTGATCAGCCCAGCGGCTTCTGCGCCCTGGGCAATTTCGCGGGATTCCTGGGCGCTCCGGCCCATGGGCTTCTCGATCCAGAAATGCTTGCCAGCCTCGATGGTGGCCAAGGCGATTTCGTGGTGCAGGAAGTTCGGGGAACAGATCGAAACGACGTCAACGTCCGGGTTCTCGAGCACCTTGCGGTAGTCCGTGGCCGTTTCCTTGTAACCGAGCGCGTCCTCGGCGTGGTGACGGCCGGCGTCGTCGGGGTCTGCGGCGATCACAAGCTCAGGGTGGCGCGGCAGTTCAGGGAAGAACTGCTTGGTGGCGAGGTAGGCGCGGGAATGCAGGCGCCCCATCCACCCCACCGAGATGAGGCCAACGCCAATGCGGTTCTGGTCTTTCAAAGTGGACTCCTTAGTTTTGCCGCTCTCCGGCGGTGCTGTGCCGCACAGAAAGGCGGCATCTGCGCATCAGCCTATGGAGGCAAGGTGTTTGTGCTGTGTCTCAATCTGAGACATCCGGCGAGGGCCTACGGCTGTTTGAGTAGAACGTATAGTCCAGCAACGCCAACCAAGAGGAGCCCGTCGACGATGATGGACCGCAACAAACGGATTCGGACGGAACCCCTGCGGGTGCTCGTCACGGGCGCAACGTCCGGCGTCGGAGAAGCGACCGCAAAACTCTTCGCAGCGCGGGGCGCGCGGGTCGCACTCATAGGGCGTCGCGCCGGCGAGCTGCAACGGGTTGCGGACGCGATCGACGGCGTTGCGCACCGGGTGGTCGCCGACGTCGCTGACGCCGAATCAGTCCGGAACGGCGTCCGGGGAGCGATCCACTCCCTCGGTGGCCTCGACGTGGCCGTCAACGCCGCCGGGGTTGCCGGTTACGCGCCCCTGGAGGACCTGGACGAGCACCGCTGGAGCGAGGTGCTGGACACCAACCTCTCCGGCACGTTTTACGTTGCCCGGGAAGCGGGCCTTCATATGCGCAGAGCCGGGGGAGGGGCAATCGTCAACGTCGCCTCGGATCTCGCAACCATGGGCGTAGCCGGGCTGGCCCATTACTGCGCAGCCAAGGCCGGCGTCGTGGGGCTTACCAAGGCGCTCGCCGTGGAGTTGGCGCCCCATGTCCGCGTCAATGCTGTCTGCCCTGGTCCGATTGATACGCCCATGCTGCGCTCGGGCCTGGAGTCCGAACCGGACCCCGTCCTGGCCCTCCAGCAGAAGGAAAGCACCGTCCCGCTGAACCGCCTCGCCGATCCGGAAGAAGTGGCAGCGGCTATCTACTTCCTGGCGGTTGACGGCACCTTCGCCACCGGCACCAGCATGGCGTTCGACGGCGGCACTTCCGCCGCGTAGCTGCCTCACCCACGACCTCATAAAGACAAACAAGCCAAGGAGCTTTGAAGGATATGTCCGAGTTGAACTACAACGATCTCCGCAGCGCACGCTGGTTCGCGCCGCACGACCTCACCGGATTCGTGCACCGCACCGCCATCCAGGCCGAAGGCTTCTCGCGCTTCGCCATCAAGGACCGTCCAGTGATCGGCATTGCCAACTCCTGGTCCGAACTGGTCAACTGCAACATCCACTTCAAGCTGCTTGCCGAGGCCGTGAAGCGTGGCGTCCTGATGGCCGGGGGATTGCCGCTGGAGTTTCCCACCATCTCCTTGGGCGAGAGCCTGATGAAGCCCTCGGCCATGCAGTTCCGCAACCTGATGGCCATGGACGTTGAGGAATCCATCCGGGCCTACCCGCTGGACGCGATCGTGTTGCTCGGTGGCTGTGACAAGACCGTTCCGGCCCAGCTCATGGGCGCGGCCAGCGCCGACATCCCGACCATCATGCTTACGGGTGGCCCGCAGGAGCCGGCGCACTTCCGGGGCAAGCAATTGGGCGTCGGCACGGACACGTGGAAGTACGCAGACGAACTGCGGGCGGGCAAGATCACCGAGGCGGACTTCGACGAACTCGAGTCCGCTGCCAAGCCCTCCGCCGGCCACTGCAGCGAGATGGGTACGGCTTCCACTATGACGTCCCTCGTGGAGGCGTTGGGCATGTGCCTTCCCGGCACTGCGTCCATTCCCGCCGTCGATTCACGCCGCGGGCAGGCAGCGGAAGCCACCGGACGCCGGGCGGTGGAAATGGCGTTGTCAGGTCCGAAGCCCAGCGAGATCCTGACCAAGGAAGCGTTCGATAACGCCATCACGTTGCTCATGGCCGTGGGTGGCTCGACTAACGCAGTGGTTCACCTTTTGGCGTTGGCCCGCAGGGTTGGCTACGAACTGGAGTTGGACCGCTTCCACGAAATTTCGCAGCGGACGCCGCGGATCGTTAATGTCCGTCCTTCCGGCGAGTACCTGGTGCAGCAACTGTTCCAGGTCGGTGGGATTCCCACTGTGCTAAAAGCGTTGGACCCGTTGCTGAACAGGAATGCCGTCACGGTCACCGGCCAGTCCCTCGAAAAGGGCTACAGCTCGGCACCCGAGCCGGACGGCGTCGTCGTGAGCACGCTCGAGGCGCCCTTCGACGCCTCAGGCGGCATCGCCGTCGTCCGTGGTTCCCTGGCCCCCAACGGTGCGGTGATCAAGCGGAGCGCAGCCTCCAAGGACCTGCTGCAGCATAAGGGATCGGCAGTTGTCTTTGACGACATTTACGATCTCGGACGACGGATAGACGACCCGGACCTGGACATCACCGAGGACTCGGTCCTGGTGCTCCGCAACAGCGGCCCCGTGGGTGCGCCTGGTATGCCGGAATGGGGCATGCTTCCCATTCCGGAGAAGCTGCTGCGCAGGGGAATCCGCGACATTGTGCGCATCTCCGATGCGCGAATGAGTGGCACGGCCTTCGGCACCACAGTCCTGCATGTTTCGCCGGAGGCTGCGGTGGGCGGCCCGCTGGCCATTGTCCGCGATGGCGATCCGATTGTGCTGGACGTGGAAAACCAGCGCCTTGACCTCGATATTCCTGAGGAAGAGATCGAGGCCCGGCTCGCTGAGCTCAAGCTGCCCGAGCCGAAGTACCGCCGTGGCTACGGACGGCTCTTTATCGACCACGTCAACCAGGCACATGAAGGTTGCGACTTCGACTTCCTCAAGGGCCTGCCGGACGAGGAGCCCCAGCGGCTGCCCTACGGCCTGATGAGCGGTTGGCAGGGCGGCTGGTAGGCCGCGGCGAGCCCTAAGCACGGATGGTGGGGCCGTTCCCGTCTGGGAGCGGCCCCTTGAAAGGAGAAGGTGTGTCACGACCCAAAGTAATTGCAATTGTCCAGGAGGGCCGCCCGGTTCCTCCCGTGGAACGTCTGGAGGCCGAAGCCGAAGTGGTGGTGGTCCGGACGGCGGATGAGTTCCGGGCAGCGCTGCCGGGAACGGAGATCCTGTTCCTCAACGATTTCCGGACCAAACTCCTGCGCGAAGTGGGCCCCGGGGACTTGCGCTGGATCCACACCTCCAGCATTGGCGTGGACAGTCTCATGACCGAGGAGATCATCAACAGCGACATCGTGGTCAGCAACTCCCGTGGAGTGTGTGAACGCCCCATCGCTGAATGGGTCCTGGGCGTGCTGTTGATGTTCACCAAGGACCTGCGCCGCACCATCGAGTTACAGCAGGCACGGACTTGGCAGCACCGCGAGACCGAACCGCTTTTGGGCCGCAAGGTGCTGGTGGTCGGTCCGGGCCCGGTGGGGCGCGAAACTGTGCTGCTGTTGCGGGCAGCGGGCATGGACGTGACCGTCGTCGGCAGGTCTGCCCGTGAGGATTCCCAACTGGGCGCGATCGCCTCCTTTGACGAACTGGACGTGCTCCTCGGAGAAGCCCAGGACGTTGTGCTGACCGTGCCACTCACCGAGGAGACCCGCGGTCTGTTCAACGCTGACCGCTTTGACAAAATGCGTCCGGGTGCCCGCTTGGTCAATGTTGGCCGTGGAGCGGTTGTGGTGGAGCAGGACCTCCTTGATGCCATCGATGCGGGCCACTTGGGTGCAGCGGCCTTGGATGTCTTCGAGAACGAGCCGCTGGCGGCCGAAAATCCGCTGTGGAGCCGCAACAATATCCTGGTCTCGCCCCACGCATCCGGAGACCTGATCGGATGGCGTGGCCGGGTTGTGGACTGCTTCGAGAGGAACCTGCAGCGGTGGAAAGCGGACCAGCCGCTGAACGACATTGTTGACCTGAAGAAGTTGGGCGGAACCGCTCCAAAGCCCGTGTCTCAGGCTGGTACAGTACTCCCACAATCCGCGTCGGTAGTGTGATTCAGCACTCTAAATTTCGCGACGAGGATTACATGTCTAGCTCAACAAAAGGGAAGCTGATAACGCCTACCCAGACCCAGGAACACAAGCTCAGCGGCAACATGGGGGTCGGCGAGCTCGTGATGAACGTGCTCGCGTTCTCCTCCCCCCTGACCACCGTTGCGGGCACCTTACCCGTGATGCTTCTTTTCAGTGGCCACACTGCTCCGGGGATTTATCTCCTGGTCACTCTGATGCTGCTGATTTTCTCGGTGGGGTTCGTCAAGATGAGCCGGAGCGTCGAAGCTCCCGGCGGCTTCTACTCCTTCGTCACGGCAGGCCTGGGCAAGCCGGCCGGCTTGGGCGGGGCGCTCCTGGCCTTGGTTGGGTATGTGTTCATCGGCTTCTTTGCTCCGTCACTGTTCGCCCTCACGCTGCAGAACTTCGTGGTCAATACCCTGGGCGGTCCGGATATCCCGTGGTACTGGTACGGCCTGGGCATCATTGTCGTCACCACGTTGCTGGCCTACAACCGGATCGATCTCTCCGCGAAGGTGCTGACGGTGGTCATGCTGCTCGAGTCGACCGTCGTCATCATCTTCGATGTCGCGGCGTTCGTCTCAGGTGACGTCTCACAAGGCGTCGGTTTTTCGATGCCGTCGATTACCGACGCCGGGTTGGGCCTCGCGCTGCTGTTTGCCGTTGGGAACTTCTTCGGTTTCGAAGCGACGGTCATCTACCGCGACGAGGTCAAGAGCCCGGACAGGACCATCCCCAGGGCAACCTACCTGGCCGTGGTGGGCATCGGCCTGTTCTACGCGGTGGCTGCGTGGGCTTACACCGCGTTCCTGGGAGCGGACAACGTCCAGGAAGCGGCCAAGGCCAACACCGTGAACTTGTTCAACGACGGCGCCACGGCGCTGGTGGGCAAGATCTTCGCTGACATCGGGGTAGTCCTGCTCATCACCTCGATCCTGGCCTCGATGCTCTCGATCCAGAACATCGCGGCCCGTTACAGTTTCTCGCTGGCCGCTGATGGGGCACTCCCCAAGGCTTTGGGTCGGGTGCATCCGCGGCACAAGTCCCCCTACGTTTCAGCAGTAGGCGTTGGCTTGCTCTGGGCCGTGGCCACGGTGGTGTTCACTGTGGTGGGGGTTGCTCCTGAAGCCCTCTACCCGATCGCCAGCGGAAGCGGCACTTTCTCCGTCCTGCTCCTGATGTTCATCACGAGCTTCGCCGTCCTGGTTTACTTTGTCCGCCGCCGCAGTTTCGCTCCTGAATCTGTGTGGAAGACGATTGTGGCGCCCATCGTCAGCGTGATCTTCCTTGGCTTGATTACCTACCTGGCCATCGCGAATTATCCGGAACTGATCGGCGGATCGGCCGTTATGACTGCCATCTTCATGACCTTCACGTTCGCGCTGTTCTTCGGCGGGATTGTTTATGCCTACTTCCTGCGCTCAAAGCGTCCGGATGTTTATGCCAGATTGGGCCGGCAAAAGATCGACTAAAACATCACTTCAACATCTGGAGACCTGCAATGACGCAACAGATCAGAGTTGGCCTGTTCGGGACCGGCAGGATCGGTCAAGTGCATGCCATGAGCCTGGCAACCCTGGAAGAAGCGACGTTGGCCTGGGTGTGCGACCCCTTTATAGAGGGTGCCAAGCGAACAGCCGCCGAATATGGTGGGCGTGTGAGTGACGACCCGGAAGAGGTTTTTGCCTCCGGGGAGGTCGATGCCGTTATCGTGGCGTCTCCCACGGCCACTCACGTGGACCTCATGGAGCAGTCGATCGACGCCGGGATCCCGGTTCTGTGCGAGAAGCCGATCGACCTGGAAATTGCGCGGGTTGATGCACTCCGGGCCAAGGCGGCTGCTACGGATATCCCGATCGCCCTGGGCTTCAACAAGCGCTTTGACAGGCATTTCGTGGAGCTCAGGCGGCGTGTGGGGGCTGGCGAGATCGGAGTCTTGGAGCAACTGGTCATCACCAGTCGCGATCCCGGGGAGCCGCCGGCGGCCTATCTGCCCCAGTCCGGCGGGATCTTCCGGGACATGACTATTCACGATCTGGACATGGCCCGCTACTTCATTCCGGACATCGTGGAGGTGTCGGCCACAGGCGCGAACGTCTTCAGTGACGGCATCCTGCAGGCGGGCGACTTCGATTCGACGGTGGTGACCTTGCGGGGTTCGAAAGATGAGCTTGTGACCATCTTCAACTCGCGGCATTCCGCATATGGCTATGACCAGCGCATCGAGGCCTTCGGATCCGCGGGCTTGCTTCAGGTGGCCAACAAGAACGACAGCCTGGTCCGGCACTGGGGTGCCAGGACGGTGGAGGGGATGGGGCCGTACCAGAGCTTCTTCCTGGAGCGCTACGCGGAGGCGTACCGGCTTGAAGTCGCAGAGTTCCTGCGCGCTGTCCGCGGGCTTCCCTCGCGGAGTCCTGGCTTCGAGGACGGCCGTGCTGCCCTGATCCTGGCTGACGCGGCAGAGAAGTCCGCCCGGACAGGTGCTGCGATAGCCGTGGAGCTGTCAGCGTAGCCCTTTGACTGCCCGGCCCGGGCACGGATTATTTCGCAACAATCCGTGCCGGGCCGGGCTTTGTTTTTTAAGGGAAGGGAATTGTGTCCCGCGGCAACAATTCACGTCAGGTTGGTGTTTCAAAGTGGCACATCTCCCGCATTCTCCAATCCGCCAAAGTTCAAGTAAGTGAAACAGTGTGGCGAAGGTCACGCAGTTGCGGGACTTTCTTCGAATTGCCCCGGATTCTGCAAAGTCAAACAACGTTGTTTGATGGCCCATCGCTAAAGGTGTTTCACCGGTTCATTTGCATGGCCCTATCAAACGAGGATGAGATGACCGACGCACCACCGGCGACAGCTCCACTGGTCGCCCTTAAGGACATACACAAGACATTCGGGGCGGTGTCCGCATTGCGCGGAGTCAGCATCGATGTCATGCCCGGCGAAACCTTCGCTCTTCTTGGAGACAACGCCGCCGGCAAATCCACGCTCATGAAAGTGCTGACGGGCGTCTACCAGCCCGACCGTGGCGCGATCGAGCTGGACGGAAAGAAAACCGAGTTTCCCACGCCATCTGCATCCCGGGACCAAGGTGTCGAGATGGTCTACCAGGACTTCGCCCTGGCCGACAATCTCGATGTCCGGACCAACATCTTCTTGGGCCGCGAGCCCCAGAAGAACATCCTGGGTCCCCTGTTGAGGATCATCGACAGGAAGAAAATGGAAGCGGAAACCAAGCGCGTGCTGGAACGCCTGGACATCCCCATCAACCCGCGCCTCAAGGTCAAGCGGCTCTCCGGCGGCCAGCGGCAGGCCGTGGCAATCGGCCGGGCATTGGCCTTCGATGCCCGCTTGATCATCATGGACGAGCCCACCGCAAACCTCTCGGTGGCCAAGGTGGACAAGCTTATTGAAGTAACCCAGCGGCTCAAGGACCTGGGCATCGCGGTCATCATCATTACGCACCGCCTGGACGAAGCCTTCGCCGTCGCGGACCGCTTCGCCGTCATGCGCCAGGGGCAGGTAGTGGGACGTTTCCGCGTGGGAGATGTCTCCGAAGCCCAAGTGGCCCACCTGATTTCGCACGGCACCTTGGACGACTACGTCGACACCGGCAGCGGCATTCCGGAGGAGCGCCGCAAAATCGGAAGCACATCAGCAATGGAAACCGTGGATGCACTGGCCGCGCGCGGTACTACCACCGGGAGCGACTCATGAGCATCACCATGGACAACATCAAGACCAAGTTGGGGCCAGCCGACCTCAAGGAAGGCCTGACCGCCACCAAGGTCAAGCGATTCATTGGCGATTACGGAATCATCATCCTGTTCGTGGTGATCCTCGTCTTCCTCGCCGCGGCGGCACCGAACTTCCTGACCCTCAACAACATCGTGAACGTCGTCAGGCAGTCATCCATCATCGGACTGATCGCGCTGGGAATGACCTTCATCATGATCACGGCAGGTATCGACCTGTCTGTGGGCTCCGTTGTTGGCCTTGCCGGCATGACCTTCGCCCTGCTTGCCCCTGCCAGTGGAGGCGCCTTCTGGCTTCCGCTGATCGCCGGCCTGGGCGTCGGCCTCCTGGTGGGCTTCCTCAGCGCAGCCATGGTGGTTTGGGGAGCCATCCTCCCCTTCCTTGCGACCTTGGCCACCATGGCCATAGCCCGTACGGCGGCACTGGTGATCACTGACGGGCAGGTTGTCTCCGGCCTGAGCGGACCAGCCGAGTGGCTGGGATCCGGTTTCCTCGGCCCCATTCCGGTTCCCGTGATCATCTTCCTGGTGGCTGCCGTCATCTGCGAATTTGTGCTCAGCCGAACCAAGTTCGGCTCCCACGTCTACGCCGTAGGTGGCAACGAGGAATCGGCCAAGAAGGTTGGCATCTCAACCAGCCGCGTGCTGTTCACCGTTTACCTCATCGGCGGCGTCACTGCTGCCCTTGGCGGACTCGTCCTAACAGCCCGTCTGGACGGGGCCGCACCCGTGGCCGGTACCGGTTACGAGCTCCAGGTGATTGCCGCCGTCGTGATTGGCGGAACGAGCCTCTTTGGCGGCGTCGGCACCATCCGCGGGACCGTCATCGGCGTGCTCCTGCTGGGCGTGGTGATGAACGGCATGAACCTGATGGGCGTTTCCTCCTACTTCCAGCAAGGCGTGCAGGGCGTGATCCTGGTACTCGCCGTCCTGCTGAACCGCTGGAAGTCCGACTGACCCAGCAACAAACAATGCATCACAACAATCTCCAAGCGCACAGACAAACCACTGAAAGGAACAACCATGGGTATGCGACGTAAGATCGCCGCGGCGGTCGCCATGATGGCAGCGGGGGCACTCACCCTCACCGGCTGCGCAGGAAGCAGCAACGCAACCAGCAGCGGCGGAGCGGCCAAGACCTACAACATCGGCGTTGTGGTCCTTGACCTGCAGGACCCGGACCTGGCCCACATGACGGACGCCATGAAGAAGACGGCGGACGAGAAGGGCGTCAAGCTCAACATCACCGACTCCAAAAAGGATGTCGGCAGCGAACTGAACCAGGTTGAGGACCTCCTCACCCGCCAGGTGGATGCGGTCATCATGCAGCCGCTGGACGGCGATGCCAGCCAGAACGCGGCAAAGAGGGTCATTGCGGCCAACATTCCGCTGTTCATCTTGTCCACCGAGTTCGCCGACGGATCGGACGTCGGCTACAAGAGCTACATCGGCGTGGATGACACCGTGGCCGGCCAGATGCAGGCCGAATACCTCAACAAGCTGATGCCCAACGGCGGCAACCTCGTGTTCGCGGCAGGCATCTACGGTGCATCGTGGACGGACCGCCGCAAGTCCGGCTTCGACAAGACCATCAATAAGAACTTCAAGATCGTGGCCGAATTCCAGGCCAAGGGCAGCCGGGATGACGCCAAGCGCAACATGGAGGACACCCTTCAGCGCTTCCCGTCCGGCCAGATTGACGCGGTTGTGGCCAACAACGACGAAATGGCCATCGGTGCGGCTTCCGCCATTGCCGATGCGGGACGCACCGCGGAGTTCAAGGCAGTGGTTGGCGTCGACGGTACCGATCCCGCGTTGCAGGACATCAAGGCGGGCACCATGTCCGCAACGGTCCGCCAGGACTCCGCGGGTCAGGGCGTCAAGGCCGTTGAGGTAGTGACCGACTTCCTGAACGGCGCAAACGTGGACAACCGCTACACGCTGCCGTTCACGCTCATCACCAAGGACAACCTGTCTGAGTTCCTGAAGTAGCTCCCTTCCGGACACGGACGCGGTAACGGGCACAGTGGATCACTCCACTGTGCCCGTTCTGTTTTGGCACACTACGGCAGGGTGGACACCTGCCTAAACTTCCAGGGGACCACTACGAATTGGAGAAGGCGAACATGCCGCATGGTGACGACGGAGACACGAACGTAGAGCAGTTGCTGGCCGCGTTGCGCGGGCAAGGCATCGAAGTGGATGACTCTCCGCGACGGCTCTCCGAGTACTCCTACGATGCGTCCAACTACCGTGTCCGGCCTGCCGCCGTCGCCTTCCCGGCAAGCGTCGACGATGTCAGGAAAGTCGTGCGCGAATGTTCCTCGCGGGGCGTCCCCATCACCCCGCGCGGCGGCGGCACGTCCATGGCAGGCAACGCGATCGGTGAATCGTTGGTGGTCGACCTCTCGCGAGGCTTGACCTCCGTAGGAGAGGTCGACGGCGGCAACGCGGCGGTCTGGGCGGACGCCGGCGTTGTCCTTGGCGAGTTGCGCTCCTACGTCGAGAAGGCCACCGGCGATGAGCTGACTTTTGCTCCGGACCCTTCGTCCATGACGCGGGCCACGATCGGCGGCTCCATTGGCAACGACGCGTGCGGCAACCACTCGGTCGCCTACGGACGAATGACGCAGCATGTGCAGGAACTGGAACTCGTCACGGCCGATGGTGCCCACCTGCATGCGGGACGGGACTTCCTGCGGGCCATTGACGCAGATGACCAGCACTCCGTCGCCCGGGCCAGCGAACTGCTGGCGGGCTTGAAGGAACTAACCCAGGCCAACCTCGCCCCGCTGCGGGTGGAATTGGGAAACATTCCCCGGCAGGTTTCTGGCTACCACTTGGGGCACCTCCTGCCCGAAAACGGCCTGGACGTGGCGGGCGTTTTGGCGGGCAGCGAAGGCACGTGCGCCATTGTGGTGCGGGCCAAGGTCCTGCTGGTGCCGAAGCCCCGGACCACGGCCCTCCTGTGCCTTGGCTATGCAAATACCATCGACTCGGCCCGTGACGTGATGACCATCCTCCCTACCAAGCCGAGTGCCATCGAGGGGCTGGATGCATCGATCGTGGACATCATGCGCCACCGACGGGGTGCCGCCAGCGTCGACACCCTCCCGCAGGGCAAGGCCTTCCTGATGGTTGAGTTCCCCGGGGACACCACGGAACAGGCGGCCTCCGATTGCGAACAGCTGCTGGAGAAACTCAAAGCCGACGGCCGGGTTGTTGACCAAGCCCTTGTCACGGAGCCCCAGGAGCGCGCCAAACTCTGGCGGGTGCGCGAAGACGGTGCGGGACTCTCATCCCGGCGGATCGATGGTGTTCAGACCTGGCCCGGCTGGGAAGACTCGGCGGTCGCCCCGGAGCGTTTGGCCGACTACCTGGCGGAGCTTCTGCCCCTCGTGGAGAAACACGGCTACACCGCCTCCCTGTATGGACACTTCGGGGCCGGCTGCGTGCACATGCGCCTGGACTACGACCTCCGCAGCGACACCGGCCGGGAGGCCTTCGAGAACTTCACCCGCGAAGCAGCGGCACTCGTGGTGGCCCACTGCGGCTCCCTGTCCGGCGAGCATGGCGACGGCCGGGCACGCAGCGAACTGCTGGAAGTGATGTACTCACCGGCCATGGTGGGCATCTTCAAAGCGTTCAAACACCTCTGGGATCCAGCCGGAATCCTCAACCCGGGGATCATCGTGGACCCCGAGCCCTTCGCTGCTTCGCTGGCTCTTGACGGCGTGCCCCAGCCGGGTCCTGCGCACGGTGAGCCGGCCGCGATGGCTGGTGCCGCCGTCGTACCTTCTTCAGCTGGCCGCAGCCTGCTGCCGGTGGTGAGCCCGTTCGTCGGCAATACGCATGCATGCATTGGTGTTGGGCGCTGCCGGGCAACCGCGGGCGGCTTCATGTGCCCCAGCTACCGAGCCACCAAAGACGAGAAAGACTCGACCCGCGGCCGTGCCCGCGTCCTGCAGGAACTGACGCGGACCAACGGCACCAGCCACGGAGGTTGGTCCAGTCCGGAAGTCAGGGAAGCCCTTGACCTGTGCCTGTCCTGCAAGGCTTGCTCGGCCGACTGTCCCACGGGCGTGGATATCGCTGAAGCCAAGTCGCAGCTGGTGGATGAGCACTACCGCGGCAAAATCCGGCCGTTCACGCACTATTCGATCGGTTGGCTGCCGCGGTGGCTGCCACTGTTGACGCGTATTGCGCCCATCGCCAACGCGGGGACCCGTTTCCGTCCGTTCCGTTGGGTGGGCGAAAAGTTGGGCGTCAGCGCACGACGACGGCTCCCGGCCTTCGCGGCGTCCGGCCTCATCCGGAGGCGGGTGGGCGAGGCAGGCTTCACCGACAAAGCCGACGTCCTGCTGTTCATCGACAGCTTCACCCGCGCCTTCCGGCCTGAAGTGGTCCCGGCAGCAGCTCGGGTGCTGCGGGACTCGGGCAGTTCCGTGGGTTGCACGCCGGACGCCTGTTGCGGGCTGACGTGGATCTCCACCGGCCAACGCGAGGGAGCACGACGGCGGCTGGCGAGGCTGATCAACAAACTCGATGACGGCACGGAGCGGGACATCGTGGTCCTGGAACCCAGCTGCGCGGCCACTATCCGTGACGAAGGTCCCAAGATGGTGGGCGGTGCTGCGGCCGGGCGCGTGGCTGCCCGGGTCCGATCGTTCTCCGTGGCTGTCGATGAGGCTATTAAACGTGGCTGGAAGCCGTCCGCCGTTCCGCCCAAAACCGCTGTCCTGCAAACCCACTGCCATGAGCATGCAGTCTTCGGTTCAGGTGCTCAGAAACGCGTCTTGGAGGCGTGGGGAGTGCCCAACCTCGTCGAATCGTCGTCGTGCTGTGGAGTGGCCGGTAACTTTGGTTTTGAGGCCGAGCACTTCGATATGTCCATGAAGGTGGCGGAACACTCCATTGTCCCGGCGCTGGATTGTGGTGAGGGGCTGGTCCTCACGGATGGGTTCAGTTGTGCCATGCAGGTCTCGCAGATCGATCCGGAACGCTTCAGTAAGCACCTGGCAATTGCCTTGGATCCGCTGAGTGCGCGATGGACGGAGGATTAGGGTGGCATACTTCGGTATTTTCCTCATCCTGGTGGCGGCTGGACTGCGCTTGGCGGGGAGGCATCTTGGCGCCTCACAGGAAGCGCATTCAACGGCCAGCTTCCGCGGGGTGCATGCGGTTCCTTTGGGAGCCGCCGCGTTCCTGGTGGCCGCAAGCGGCATTTTCATCTTCGCTGTGGGCATCAACCTGGAGTGATAAGCCCGTGTCCCAAACTGACACGGTTGGCACAGGCCCCCGGGACGGATGCTTGAAGGGACCCAATAGCCCCATTACTTTTTGAGAGTTGATCTCGATGATGAACAGGAAGCTCGCACAAGGACGGCACGTCGAATGGCTGCGGGCATCGGCACACTTCAACGAAACCGATCTTGGCGAACGGACTGACCTTCAGCTGAAGCGCTCGGGGAAACTCGTTCACCGACTCCTCCAGGACATGGCGGAAGGCCGCGACATCCGCGATGCCTCGCCGTGGCCGACACCGGGCGCCTAGCCCCCAAGCCGCGGTCCGTAGCGTTTGTTCCTGGCACTGGTCCAAGCGCTACGGCCCGCTTCCTTTCACGCCAGGAGGCAGAGTTGGCCAGTCTTGGATTGGCGGGCATGGCGGCTTCGTCCCAAACCGGGTACGGGACGTGGGAGGACTCCCCAGCCAGCTACGAGTTGCCCGTGGCATTTGGCGGTGCTGCAGGTCCGGACCTGGCGACAGCCTGCCTGCTGCTCGATATGCCGGCGCGAACTTTGATCAGGAGGCTTTGCCGGACCAAACACACCGTCAGGTCCTTCGCAGCGCCTGCGGCCTCTGCCGTGATCGAGGTTCCCTGGGGGAGGGACTGGCACCAAATGGCCTACGCCGGGCGGCGGATCAAATCCGTGCCCCAAGGTTCCCTCACACTCTCGGCGGTTGGCGTGACTCTCACCAGCTGCGATGCGTACACGGATGATCTCGTGGTGGGCCGGGTCCGGGAGTGTTTTGCTGACTGCCTCATAGGGAGAGGCGACTCTGTGTGGCTAAGGTCTTCTCAACCTAACGACTGTTAGTTAGACTCATTCCGTTACGACCCTTCTTGAGGATGAAATGAGTCCATCTCCGCGTGAGCAGGCGAACGCTGCTGTACGGGAATTCCTGTCCAAACGCGACTGGTCGGCACAGACGCCCGCCAGGAAGCGGATCCTCGTGGCTTTCCTCCGGCTGGCCGCCACCAACGGTTACAACTCAGTGAGCATGCGGACGCTGGGCCGCGAACTTGGGCTGAAGGCGCCAAGTCTCTATTCGACTTTTCCGCAGGGCAGGGAGCAGATCGTGGCCGAATCGCTCCTCTGGTTCACCCACGGATTCGCCCGCGACCTTCTCAAAGCGGTGCAGGAAACCCCGTGCGCGGGTGACTACTGGGCAGCCCTTGTCCGTTTCCACGTCAACCAGCAATTGAGCCGGCCCGAGGCGGATCTCTGGAACCTACTGGTTGCCTCGGACAGGGTGGCGGGGTTCCTGGGTGATGACCTCCGTGAAGAGCTGGCCTTTTGGCAGAGCCTGCACCAGGAGATGTACGCCGCCGCGGCCGAAGAAATGGGACTCGCGGTCACGCGGCAAACCATCCAGGCTATTTTTACGCTGCTCGACGGCTCCGCGCGTTGGTCTGCATGGGATGGCAGCCAGGCGCAGCTTGAAAGCGTGGTGGACCACGGGGTGGCCCTGTCCCGTTCCTTGCTTGAAGTCGGCGCGGGGACCCGCGCCTGCGCGTAGCGGGCGCTGTCCCAACATGGCACACCACCCTTCCGTGCCCCGTCGATACTGTGATTCAGAACTCAATATTCGGTGATGAGGATTACATGAATAACACCACCCTTGACGCACCACAGGTGGCGCGTCAGACAAGTCAAAACCGGCTCAGCGGCAACATGGGAGTCGGAGAACTCGTCATGAACGTGCTGGCCTTTTCGTCACCCTTGGCCACGGTGGCCGGCACCCTTCCGGTCCTGCTGATGTTCAGCGGGCAGACAGCGCCTGCCATCTATCTGCTGGTAACGCTCATGCTGCTGATCTTCTCCGTGGGATTCGTCAAGATGAGCCGGAGTGTCCAAGGTCCTGGCGGTTTCTACTCCTTTGTCACGGCGGGCCTGGGCAAGCCGGCAGGTCTTGGTGGCGCCTTCCTCGCGCTGTTTGGCTACATCTTTATCGGCTTTTTCGCGCCATCATTCTTCGGCGTGACGCTTCAGGGGTTTGTTGTTAATACCCTCGGCGGGCCGGACATCCCGTGGTACTGGTATGCGATCGCCATTACGGCCGTAACCACCGTGCTGGCGTACAACCGCATCGACTTGTCGGCCAAGCTGCTGACCATCGTGATGTTGCTTGAAGTGGCGATTATCGTCGTGTTCGACGTCGTTTCGTTCTCGGCCAACGGGCTAGGGGCAGCGCAGAGTGCAGGGTTCGCCCTACCGTCCATCACTGACGCGACGCTGGGCCTGGCACTGCTTTTCGCCGTTGGTAACTTCTTCGGGTTCGAAGCTACCGTTATCTACCGGGACGAGGTCAAGAACCCGGACAAGACCATCTCTCGCGCCACGTATTTGGCCGTGGCAGGCATCGGCATCTTCTATGCAGTGGCAGCGTGGGCCTTCATCGCCTTCTTCGGTGCGGACAAGATCCAGGCCGAGGCAGAGAACAACACGGTGAATCTCTTCAATGACGCACTCGTCGGCCTCGTGGGACGGATCTTCGCCGACGTGGCCGTCATTCTGCTCATCACGTCCGTCTTGGCTTGCATGCTATCCATTCAGAACATCGCCGCCAGGTACAGCTTCGCGCTGGCTGCCGACCACGCGCTGCCTTCGATCCTGGGCAGGGTGCATCCCAAGCACAAGTCGCCGTACGCCTCGGCACTGGCCGTAGGTATTGTGTGGGCGGTAGCAATCGTGCTGTTTACAGTCATCGGCGTGGCTCCGGAAGTGCTCTATCCGATCGCCAGCGGTAGCGGAACCTTCGCCGTGCTGCTTCTGATGTTCATCACAAGCTTCGCTGTCCTGGTGTACTTCATCCGCCGCCGCGGCTTCGCTCCGGAATCAATCTGGAAGACGGTCATCGCACCTTTCATCAGCGTGCTGTTCCTGGGCGCTATCACCTATCTGGCTATTGCCAACTACCCGGAGCTTATTGGGGGCTCAACGGTTATGACGGCCATCTTCATGACTTTCACCTTCGCGCTTTTCTTCGGCGGCATCGTCTACGCCTTCTTCCTGCGGACAAAGCGGCCCGACATCTACGCGCGCTTGGGTCGCCAAAGGATCGACTGATTCGAACTCCCCTATAGACCCCGGTCCGGGTCGCCTTCCATGAGATCGCCTACCCATGGCAGGTATCCGCGGTGGAAGACCATTCCCTCAGGCAGCCCGTCTACGGAAACCGATGAGCCGGAAATGTTGATATTGATCCTGCCCTCACCGATCGGCGCGTTGGCGATGTGCAAATCGCCGTAACTTTCTGGAAGGACAGGGTCCATCCAGATGCCGCCCTGGGATACATCGGGATCGTAGCGCATGAGAGTGGACACCAGCATTATGGGTGCAGTGGCAGCCCACGCCTGTGGCGAGCAGGCAGTGGGGTAGGGCACGGGAGCTGAGAACGCCTCCCGACTGAAGCCACAGAACAATTCCGGCAGCCGGCCATCGGAGAACTCTGCAGCCTCCAGCAACGCCGTCGAGATACGCTGTGCTTCCTCCACGAAGCCATACCGCATAAGGCCTACCTGGATAATGGCGTTGTCATGCGGCCAGACAGATCCGTTGTGGTAGCTGACGGGGTTATAGGCGTCCATGTCGTCAGCCAAGGTACGCACTCCCCAGCCGCTGAACATTCGATCGGACATCAGGTGCTCTACTACGCTGGGTGCCTTGTCGTCGTCGACAATGCCGGTGGCCAGACAGTGTCCCATGTTGGAGGCGCAGGCATCGACCGGACGCTTGTAGCGGTCCAGAGCGATTGCGAAGTAGCCCTTGTCCGGCAACCAAAACCGTTCATTGAACTGCTGCTTCAGGCGTAGAGCGCGGGCGCGGAGTTGTGCCGCTTTGGCCTCGTCGCCGGCCTCATGCGCCATCCAAGCCGAGGCTAAACATGCGCTGTAAACATAGCCCTGCACCTCGCCCAGCGCTATTGGGGCTTCGGCCAGGGTTCCGTTGGCGAAGTTAATGCCGTCCCATGAGTCTTTCCATCCTTGGTTGATGAGGCCTCTGTCGTTGAGGCGGGCGTATTCGATAAAGCCGTCTCCATCCCTGTCGCCGTAATTCCAGATCCAGTCCATGGCGCGGTCCGCATGGGGCTGCAGGGCAGCGATTGTCTCTTTGGCGAAACCCCATCGGCTGACTTCGCCCAGTACCATCAGGAATAGCGGCGTAGCATCGACGCTCCCGTAGTATGCCGACTTTCCGCCAAGGGCAAGGCCACTGGATACGTCAAGGCGTACCTCGTGGAGGATCTTTCCGGGTTCTTCCTCGCTCATGGGATCCACGACACTGCCTTGCAGGTCCGCCAGCGTTTGCAACGTACCCAGTGCCAAGGAGGGATCAACGGGAAGCGCCATTGTCGAGGCCCACAGAGAGTCCCGCCCGAACAGTGCCATGAACCACGGCGCCCCTGCAGCAACTACCACGCGCTCGGGATGCTTTGGGTCCTCGATCCGCAGTGCCCCCAGGTCTTCGTAGCTGCGCCGCAGCGTTCGTTCGATGGACCGGTTGCCCATCTGCACCAAGGGGATTTTGGCCACCCACTCCTGCCGCCGGCGGTCGCTTGGCGAAAGGGCGTCCTTGCCGGAGTGTGCACGGGGCTGGGTGTCTTCCACGCCCCAGGGCGCCACCGTCAGCCGCACGTTCCAGTGTCCGTGCGGAGGAACGGTTGTCCGGTACGTCACGGCCTCGGGCGTCACCACTGCGGTGGGGCCGCCGTCGATATTGACGCCCTTGGTAATGTCCTGCCATGTTGCCCGGATGATCAGCGAGTGGGCCTCCACTTGCCGGGTTTCCTGCCAGGTTCGCTGCACGCGCGCCTCCTTGACTTCGAAGAGGTCCGCAAAATCCGACTCAACCGTCAGCGCGATGACACATTCCGCGGCCAGTCCGGAATAATTCCGGACGGTGATCTGCTCGGTGATGCCAGTGCCCACTTCCCGTAGTCGTTCCACGACCAGCGGGCTGTCTGCCCTCCCGTCCTGGCGTGGCACTCGACCTGCAAAGAGAACCCGGTAAGGCTGTTTGACGTCCGCTGCAAGCGCCTCAACGGGCTGTCCGTTCACCGAAAGCTTCCAACAAGACAGGATGCGTGTGTCTTGGTAGAAAACGCCATGCGGAAGGCCCGGAACTATGTCCCCGTTGGTTAACGAGATGCAGAAGTTGGATCCTTCCACCAGCGTGACGGCCGCGCCCAATGCTCCGGCCGCCGTGTCAGCATTCCACCCAGCCATTGCGGCTCCTTTGAGGATCGACATCGGAGTGGTCGTTCACGGATGATCACCGTCACCGTGCCTTCTGATGCCTCGTCGTCAGTATTTCTGACGCTACGCTTGTCGTCGCGTGGGTACCAGCCTTCAGCCGGCTCAGAGTCCGGGTTGTGTGAGTCAGACCCCGGGACGGCGCGGGAAAGGATGAGCGCAATCGTGCATGGGGGAGGATGCGCCGGAACGGCGAAGTGGCCGACCAGGAGCTAGAGACTAGATCAGGCTTGCTAATGTTCGACCGGGCCCACGAACTCGGCGTCTTCACCAGCCCGGAAATCCATTCAACGACCCCAGGACTCAAGAATCCCCATTGCCGCAAAAGCGGTTTGACTTGTGGAAACGCCCCGCTTCGTCACGGGACTGAAGTTCTCGGAGTTACTTCCCAATCCCGTGGTTTTAACGCCGATGACGGATCTTTCGTCAACTCGAGATTTGGATTCAGGGCACTCGACGGCGTGGGCGGTGGCAGCCGCGTTTTGAAGATCCGTTCCGCGGTACATCCGTTTCTCGGCATTTGCTGCTTTCGTAATCATCTAGGTTAGGGCATGTCGAGGTGGGTTTTGTAGGCGGTGTCCTTGTTGGTGTTCCAGCCGGCGATGATGCCTGCGCCGAGCATTTGGTCGCTGAGTCTTGCGAAGCGGTAGCCGGGGTCGTTGTCGAGGGCGAGTTGGAGGTATTGGTAGGCCTTGGAGCCTCTGCCTTCCCACCAGTTGATGTAGCCGATGGTGGTGAGGATGGGTGCTGCGTGTTCGGGGCTGGTGAGGGTGTAGGCGTGGGTGAGGAGTTGTTTGGCCCATTCGATACGTGACCAGTTCGGGGCGGCATGGGTTTGTGCGAAGAGGATGTGTTGTGGTGGTTCGTCGATGCCCGGGATGTCGGCCATGAGTTGGTCGCGGATGTGGGGGATCTGGAAGTAGGCGATCAAGTCCAAGGTGTCCTCATCGGCGGGGTACTCCGTGCTATCCAGCATGATTGTCCAGAGTCGGTGAGCTTGTTCGGTAGCTTCTTTTGGGTGGATGGCTGCGATGGCCGCCAGCCGCTCCTCAACAGCCACCGCTTCTCGATTTGGTGCGTTCGGGGCGGGAGGGTGATCTGGTTGGAGGGTGCGATGGTGCTGCCGCGGTAGATGAACTCGGCGTTGACCTGACTGTATTCGGTGCCGCTGAGGGGCAGGGTGATCTGCTGACCGGGTTCGGTGTCGTAGCGGGAGTAGGTATCCTCTCCCACAAAGATCCCATCGCGGATGGTGATCTCGTTTTCAACGAGGACTCCGGTGAGGGCGGCGATGGTCGCGGCGTGCGGCCTCGGTTGCCCAGGCTCCGATCTGGATGAGGTGTAGAGCGCGAATACGATGCTGCTTGCGTTCGTGTCGTTGGTGAGGTAGCTGGCGACTGTGCGTGCGAAGAGGCGTTCTTGGCCTGGTTGGCGAGGGAGGTCGATGCGGAGGGTGGCACCAACGTTATTGTGGTTCAAAGTGATGCAGACGAGGCTCTCCTGGGGCCAGAAGCCTAGGGTGTGGCCGATGAAGCTGAGCAGGTCTGCTGGGTTCTTGATGGTGAGCGCGTTCATGTTCCTGTCTCCTCGTAGGTTTGTTTCGTGCGTTCGCGACTCTCGATGAAAGCCCGTTCTGACGGGTGACCTTCAGTCATTCATGGGTGCTTGACGGTCATGCGCCATGATCTTTAACTAGCGGTTTCGCGTGAAGAGATCTGAGATGGGCCAAACGCGGTCACGATGGAAACCGCCTAGGTTGGCCGTTGCGTGCTGCCGCTCGAACAGCTCGCGTTCCAGAGCCTTGTTGGATGGATTCCGAGCGCGCGACGGGGTCCGAAGGTTATAAGTCAATGCTTTGCCCTACGCAGTGGTTCACGTGCACAGGCCGGAATCGGGCGGACCGGATCCGAACATATGCGCCGTTATCGGTTTTACTTCCCTCGGTGGAGAATGTTTTAATTCCGGCCCGCTAGGGTACCGTTTTGGTACCATGGGTTCCATGGCTATGAATCTCCGAGTCCCTGAGGACCTTGATCGACGGCTGGAGAAGTTGGCTGCCGAGGAACACACGTCCAAGTCCGCACTCCTATTGCAGGGGGCCGAGTTGGTTCTGCAGCGGCACACGCGCCGGCGTGAAATCAGTGAGGGCCTTGATTTTGTGATGAGTCATGACGCGGAGCTGCTGACGCGCCTTGAGGACGCGTGACGGCTTACCTTGACATTGAGGATGCGCTTCAAGTTATTGATCGCTACGGCTTCCATATCCGCGACGTCGGCTTGTTGGCGTCGGCATTGGCCAGGCCCGCGACAACGGTTATGGGCGCTGAAGCTTATCCGGAACTAGCGGTGAAGGCGGCTGCCTTACTTGAGTCGGTCGCGCGGTTCCATCCACTCCTTGATGGGAACAAGCGGACTGCTTGGACGCTCATGGTGCTGTTGTTGTGGATCAACGGCTACCGTCATGACTTCTCAACTGACGAGGGCTTCGGACTGGTCGTCGGGGTCGCCGCTGGGGATGTTGAACTACGGGACTCGGCCGCCGTGATCTCGAATCATTTGGTGCCGCGTTAGCTCGGCCTTCCCTAAGAGGGCTGTGTGGACAATGTCCACACTTTCCACCTCGGACCGGTCCGTACAGCAGCCGGACTGCCCCGGTTTCCGCATGTTTACGCCACTTCCCAGCAATGACAAGGCCGGGAACCGCGTTCGAGTCCCACCTTGGGCACGGCATACCCCCTCGTCGGAGGGGGTATTTGCTTTTAACGTGTTGACATATCTTGTGGTCAGTCCCTCTGACTCTGATTCGCGGCCTGGCCTGGCCGCCGCGAGGGCCTATTCGGGTGTGTGGGGGCGGGGTCAGCGTCCTGGGCTGACGGACGCTGCGCCGGCTTTGAGATAGGGGTGTGTGGTTCCTCGTTCCTAATGCTCTCAGGGTGGTCGTGGGTGGCCAACACCTATTCATGCTTTCGGGCCACGCTCACAACATGATGTCGGCACCTAAGGCGTGGAGCTTTTTCGGAAAGTTCCGTCCGAGGTGCGGGTGTGGCTTGGTCCCCACAAGGGCTGGGGCAGCGAGGGCGATGTTCTGTAGCGGCGTGCTCCTGACCCACTGTTCTTGGTTTTAAGGGCATGAACTTTCATTGGGTGTCCGCTGGCTGCATGACCTCTGACTGGTCAGCGCGGCGAAGGCCTTTGACACGGTCTCATCGATGGATTCTTTGAAGGGACAGAGGTCCGTTTGCATTCACGCCACATCGCTCTTGTGGCCGAGAGACCTCAAACAACACAACACGATCGTGTTTCGGGCGGACTTTCTTTTCGGGGGAGTTTTGCCTTCTCCGATGCATCAGCATGGGCGGCGGTGTCGAGGAGTGAACCAGCGCTGTCTCGACATGCTAAAGGTTTATGAGACATCCACCGATTCCCCTGGAGACGTAACGGCGGAAGCGGAAACGCGCAGGATTCACGCTTTTCCCTCACACCACATGTCTGGATAAGTCACGTTGCCGTGGAGTGTCGCGCTCGTGCTCGGTGACGGATTTAGTGGGACACATGTCCCGACTGAGGATGGTTGGGGTGTACGAGAGTCAGTACAGCTGCCCAGGATGCGCAGCTGCTGCTGGATTCGTTGTTTTCTGCCCGGGTGCAGGGCAGGGGAGTGGCGCTGTGCTCCCTGTCCGATGGGATTGACCCCGCAACCAGCACGGGCTGGTTAAAGCTGAATATGCTGACCACCCTGGCGGACTGTGAACGGGAACTGGTAACTGAACGTGGCAACGGCGGTCCGATACGGGCCGCGGTTATGAAGGTCATGTGCGGGTCCGCGGCGCCCCCAGGCGAAGTGAGTTAGGAGTCAGCGCTGCGGTTGGTATCGGCCTGCCCTCAAGCTTCGGACGGTTGCATACGCTCTGAAATTGTCACCGTGGTTTCATGTGTCCGGCGAAGCCGGGTTGCAGTCTACGGTTTTCCGGTATCCGAACCCCCGACAAAGAATACTTAGGCCCGGAGCTTTTCTCGTTCCTCGAAAGCAACGCATAGTTGTACAGCTAGCGACGATTGTGGAGCAGCCGTACCTTCCGGGCGTTCGAACGCAGCTGGATGATTCTTGCTGCACCGGCAACGGCGACGAATATTCCGCCGGCGACGCTGGCGATGAATAAAGCCATCCCGAGGGAGAGGGTTCCCTCAAGGCCGAGGAACATCACCCTGGCGGGTTCCTGGTTCTGCAGGATGAAGATGATCAGCAGCACCAGCAGGACCAGGGCTGTGACGACCGCCACCCAGAGCACCCCCGAGCGGGTCGGTTTCGGCCTGGCCTCAGGGGTAACGGGAATGCCGGTGACCGGGGTCGAGCCATCCCGCGGTGTCGGCGGCTCCGGGTTCGCTCCGGGTTTCAGTGGTTCGGATGTCATCACCGGTCACTTTCCTCTCCCTAAATGTCAGTCTTTCTGTCGTCCGAGCCGGGTTGAAACTGGCCCTATGGGTCAGCGGCGCCTGGAGCTTTCCACTATGGGGCATTCGAAAGGTCCACCGGCAAAGAGACCGACTGCGCTCAGGTATCGGACCACGACCGTGTAGGAGACGATAAGGCTGGTCTCTGTGTAGGGGATCCCCTGCTCCTTGCATACCGCACGTACCAGTACTGCGGCGCGGTGCAGGTACGGCCGGGGCATGTCCGGGAACAGGTGGTGTTCGATTTGGCGGTTCAGCCCGCCCATGAGGGCGTCCATGAACCAGCCGCCGGCTATGTTGCGTCCCGTGAGTACCTGGCGGTGGAGGAAATCCGCCCTGCTGGAAGCCGGCAGGATGGGCATGCCCTTGTGGTTCGGCGCGAACGAAGCGCCCATATAGAACCCGAATACCCCAACTTGCACACCAAGGAAGGCGAATGCCATACCGAAGGGCAGTAGCCAAAACACCAGCGCGGGAACGATGAGCAGGCGCACAGCCAAAAGCGGGACCTCGACCCACCGGTGATCAACGCTGCCTCGGCGAACCAAATACTTCATCGAATCAACGTGCAGGCTTGCGCCCAGGAAGAACAGCAGCGGAAACAGCAGCCATCCCTGATGGCGCGTCAGGCGGATCATGAAGCCGCGACGTGAAGCTGCGGCCTGGGGGTGGAAGGCGATCGCCCCGGTATGGATATCCGGATCCTTGTCGATTATGTTGGGGTGGTTGTGATGACGGGTGTGTTTTTGCGCCCACATCGCGTAACTGATCCCCACCAGCCCGGTACCGATCAGACGGGCGGACCATTCATTCATGGCTTTGGACGCGAAGATCTGACGGTGTGCTGCCTCGTGGGCGAGGAATCCGAACTGTGCCAGTACCACGCCCATCGCGGCCGCAATCAACAACTGGAACCAGGTGTCCTGAAGCAGGATGAACCCGGTCCAGGTGCCCGTCCACGCAGTCGTTAGAATGGCGAAGACGGTGACGTAGTAGCCGCGTCTGCGGTGCAGAAGGCCCGCTTCCTGGACCTGCCTCAAGAGCGTGACGTAGCTGTTGACCACCGGGTTTGGGGATTGGCGCCGCCGCTGATTTTCGCCCTGGAAAGGTGTTTTTTCCATGATGCCTCGAACCGTTCGGGGTCAGTGCGACGCTCTGTAACTGGCACTTCTTACCCTTGTCCAAACAATACGCCCGCACGGGCAGGGACGGAACGGCACGACTCGGCCCTCCCACAGCGACAGAGCCACGGCTGCCGGGACGGCCAGGGCTCCAGGACATCTCGCTTCCGGGGTGCGGTGTGATGCCCGGGCCTTTCCGCTCCCAGCATCCCCCGACTTATCTCGATCGTGTCCGAGGACCCAGCCCCGGACACGGCCTTTTCCTGCTTCCGCCCTTCATCCAAAAGGGCCGATTCAACGGCGGTGGGAGTCGATGATCGCATGCTGGCACAGGGCTCAGGGATGTTGCCGCAGAAGCGGAGGAACGCTCGAGGCGCTCCTCGGAAGCATCAAGTACCAACCAGGTGAGGCGTTGAGGAGTGTAGCGGCCCGCTGTCCTCTGCCGCCTGAGGAGCGGACAGCGATGACCGAGTGGACGTCGTGCCTCGGATAGGCGCGAGTCGTTATGCAGATCAAGCACGATCAGCTGATCCGAGAGTAAGGGCGGAGGGTTTTCCCGGTTGATGGGGCATCACAGAGCCCGTGGGGCCTGGTTTGTCGATGATGTACCAAGCCCAGTGAACGTAACAACGGCGACTCTCAATAAAAGGGCCGCAACAAGAACCCGACGAGGTCCCGTATCTGCACATTAATCGGGCGTTTCATTGCCGAAGCGGGATCGTCCATGGGGCACGATGACCTTGAATCATAGTCTGCGTAGAATTCACGAACCAGCGGCGGGTTGTAAGGATGCTGGGGTCTCCCGGTACCAAGGAAGCGGAATGCCCAGGAGTGAGGCCGCGGGTCGGGGGTGGTCTTGCCGTGAGTTCAAAAAGCCGGTAACGATAGTCCACGCTCGAGGACCGGCGCCGGTCTGCCGTTGGTGAGGGGATTGCTGGAGGAAGGTTCAGGGGTGCTGTAGTTCTTCAATGGCCCAGAAGATGAGGTCGAGTTCGAATGGATGCGGTCTCAGGGCCTCGTGCACATAAGCGTCCAGTTCCAAGATGCTGGCGATGCCGCCTTCGCCCCAGTAAGTGATCCATAACCGTTCAAGGGTGATGGCGTTCTGGTCGAGTATGTGCTGTGCATTTTGCCGTGGATCGTGCATGTCCGGGATCCCCAGTGCTTTCGAGGCGCCTCTGCGGGCCAGCCGAAATAATCAGCCTGCTTGGTACCTAACTTTATCCCAGAGAGGTAAAGACTGCATTGCCGAGCCCTTCGCGGCCTTGGGTAATCCCGCCTGCCGGACGATCACTTGGAGTTCTTTTCTGAGAGCATCGGTGTTCAGTTCCAAATCCTGGAGCACAGAATTTTCCAGCTCGCGCGCCGGTTTAGAATCGTCAGACCGTTGCTGGTGATCGTTACGATGTGACTTCGGCGGTCGGATGGATGGTCTTCGCGGCGGAGGTAGCTGTTGGCTTCGAGCCGATACAGGGCCGTTCCCATGGTTTGGGCCTGGACCCGGATGATTTTGGCAAGATCTGCCGGGCTGATGGGTCCTGCGGCTTCCAGGGCATCAAGAGCGATTACTGCCGCGTAGCTTAGTCCGATCCCTCGGAGCTTGGCATTCCACGCCTGTTCGACCAGCCGCCCGGCAGTGGACAGAAGGCGGCTGAGGGTCCACACATCCACGTCAGGCATCTTCGCAGTCTATGGGCAGAAAACTTGATGATGGTCGGGGAGTCTCTTGCTTGGCCATAGTTGGCGGATAACGGGGACCTCAGCCTTCCGGGCGCAAGCACAGAGGCATGCCTCCGGGGTTGATGCACTTGGTCAGGCCGGGGTTGTTCGGTTCGGTTTACCCTCATGGTGTGCTTCTGCTCTTGCCAAAGCAGGGTTCCTGTCCAGGAGATGGGCCGCGTGGGCGGCTGGGGGAGCCTACGATGGGGCTTATGGACTCCCCAGCGACGCCGAACACATCCTGAGCCTGCACGAGCTTGTGACCGGCACCGCCGACATCAAAACCGTGCTTCAGGGCGTGACGGCTTTCGCTGCCAGGGCACTGACCAAGGCAGCCGGGGTTCCGATCGATTGCGCTTTGACGCTGCGGCGCCGTAAACGCACGGCTACCGTCGCAGGCAGCAGCGACAAAGCCGTCTTGCTGGACCGGATCGAACAAAAATTGGGAAAGGGCCCATGCGTGGATGCGCTGAACGTGGGCACGCCCATGCTTCTGGACGACGTCACTACAGACGCGTCCTGGCCCGAATACAGCCTCGTGCTGGCAGAAGCGGGATGCCAGAGTGCCTTGGGTGTCCCGATGGACCTGGGGGAGACCTCCGAAGCCGTGCTGAATTTCTTCGCTTCAGAGCCCGGGCTGTTCACCCCCGAGGTGGTCGATGAAGCGGCAGCGTTCGCGGACATCGCCGGCAGCACCCTGCGCTTGGCCATCAGGATCGAGAACCTCGAACAACTCAACACCGATCTGAAAACTGCCATGGGCACCAGAACCGTCATCGACCTGGCGTGCGGAGCGATCATGTCCCAGAACCATTGCACCCAGGAAGAAGCTTTCGCCATGTTGACCAGCGCCTCGAGCCACCGGAACGAAAAACTCCACACCGTCGCCGCTACCATCGTCACCAACCTCAGCGGACAGGCAGCAACGACCGCGCACTTTGAAGACTAACCGGTCGGTCTCGTGAGATGCCTGTTCCGGCGGCTAATCAAAGACCGCAAATCACAGACCGCAAATCCCTGGCACAGGCCTTTCCATGCTGGGAATCGCCAGAGCATTCTGTCCCTTACCGCACGATAGGCCCTTTCGACGGGACGGGCGAAGGGACGTTAGATCTGCTTCGCCAGTCACAGGAAGCAGCTACCCTTGGCTCCACAGGATGCTGGGGGAACACTTTGATGAAACCAAACACTGTTGAAGGCGGTAAGGGCACGGTGCAGCTCTCAGGGGTATTCTCCACCTCTTTTGGAAGCCAGGGACTGTTCTGGAGGCCGAAGGCGTCAACGCCGCGATTGCCACGCTCAATGAGATTGCGGGCAGCGCCGAGTGCCCCGCGCTCATCGACATCTCGGACACATAAGCAGTGACCCCGCCGGGCCAAATCCGTGTTCCGTACCAAATGCGCGGCCTCCGGCATTGCTCGGCTCGGATCGGACCCTGTCAGGCGTGTCATTGCCAGCTTCGCCATGGGGCGGCGGACACTTGCGTGTCCCTCACGGTTCTTCCGTTCCAAGGCCGGGGCCATGGCCTGGTTTGTGCCCTCTGCTCGACGGTGACCCGCAGTGGATCCGAGAACGGGGTCTGCCTAGGGCTTTGTGAGGGTTCGGCCGGCGGCCTAGCCGAGGGTGGCCAGGGCCTGGTGTTGGGCTTGGACCAGGACGGTCGTGTGGGCGTTGATGTTCATGACTTCACCGTCAATTTGCAGTGGAATCGGATCGAGGGTGATGAATTCGTAGCGGTTGATGGTTTGTTGGACGCCAAGCCCTATGGTGACCGCCCGTAGAGTCATCAAGACGATGCGCCATCTACTGGCGTGGGGAAGGGTGATGACCTCGAACATTCCGTCGTTGGGTTCGCCTGTTTCGCTGACCTTCCCGTATTTGGCCATGTAGGGGATGTTGGCCAGCACCAGGCTGTCGAACGTGGCGTGGGCGCCGTCCGCGCGGGTGATCTCCAACGGTGTGAGGCTTGACATGGTGCGGGCGACGGACACGAGCTCGGACAGGACACCCTTGGTGCCTGCTGCCAGGCCGATGGCCATGGCTGAGGTTAGCCCGAATCCGATGTATGAGTGGGCGTACCGCGTCCAGGCAGTGGTCCCTTCGCCGACCTGGAGCTGGAGGAGATCGATCCGGCGGATTTCGCCCGCGACGATGGCATCGATCAACGGCATGCGCCGGGTGCTGCGTCGGTGATCGTTGGCGTTGCCCCCGGCCATGACCGCGCACACGGCATTGCCTCCGGCATCCATCACGCCGTTGATCACCTCGTTGTATCCACCGTCGCCGCTGATCGAGACAATCAAAGGGTTCCCGGCAGAGGCCGCCTCACGCGCCAAGGTCCTGGCGTGCCCGGCGAAACCGGTCGGCTGCAGGCTGACCGGCATCCCGGGCAGCCTGCGAGCCAACGCCTCGCGTAGCTGGCCGGCCAGCACGCCCGAATCACGGCTGCTGGAGGGGTTGAATATCAAAACTACCCGGTCAAACCGGGGTGGAGGGGCGCACCCAGTCACTGCTTCTCACCGCAAATGTTCTGGCGGAGAAAGGCTCCGGCCGGTCTGCTGGAAGAGGGTTCCATCGCATCTCCGTTCTGCCTGACCGGCGTGGGCTTTATGAACCGGCGTCGTGGAGGAAGCGGTCTCCTTCATTCTCCCCAGTCGTCCTTGGTGAGGAAGACCGAACTCGCTCAATCGGCGACGATACGGACCTCGCTCACTTGGTCGGCGCCGTGAGGAGGGTTCCTAAAAGAATCTCATTCTTGCGTCACGAACGGGCTTTTGACCGCACTGTTACCGTAGGGACGATCTGTGGGCAGCATCGGGCAACGGTGGCTTTCCAAGCCGACTCTGAAGGCTCCTCACGTGCCCGGGCTGATGCCCGCTTCGTTGGTGCGCACGCTCAGGGTGCAGACTTGAGTACATGAAGATGACTGCGGGACGACGGGCAGCGTTGACGCAAGAGCTGGCTTCTTCGGCGGCGGTGACGGCGCCAGGCAACGCGTTCGATGAGGCAGTCCGGGCAGTCCGGAGGGGCGGGATCAACGCGGATGAAGCGGCGAACCAGCTGATCGAGCAGATGACGGATGGGGAGATCCTCGGTCTGCTTGACGGCGACTCCCCAAGGCTTCTGCTTCCGTTCATCCCGGCGCTGCTCGGGAGACGCCCTTTCGTAGCGGGGGCTGTCCCGAGGCTTGGCATACCAGGCATCAGGTTCAGTGATGGTGGCCGCGGTGTTGTGATCGGCGCCTCCACGGCTTTCCCCGTGGCGATCGCGCGGGCGGCGACCTGGGATCCAGAGCTGGAGGAGCGTGTCGGGACTGCTATCGGCCTGGAAACCAGGGCTCACGGGGCGAACTACTCGGCCTCAGTATGCGTAAATCTGCTTCGCCACCCTGGGTGGGGCCGGGCGCAGGAATGCTATGGGGAGGATCCGGTGCTCACCGGTCGGATGGGCTCGGCCCTGACGCGAGGCGTACGTAGGCACGTCATGGCGTGCGTGAAGCACTTCGCTCTCAACTCGATGGAGAACGAGCGCTTCGAGGTCGACGTGGCGGTGGACGAACACGCTCTGCATGAGGTGTACTTGCCGCACTTCAAAGCTGTCGTTGAAGCCGGCGCTGACTCCGTGATGAGCTCGTACAACCGCGTGCGGGGGCAGTATATGGATGTCAATCGCGCGCTGCTCACGGATGTGTTGAGGCATGAGTGGGGCTTTTCCGGGTTCGTGACGAGCGACTGGGTGTTCGGCACCCACGACGCGGTCGTCAGCTTGGAGGCTGGCATGGACGTGGAGATGCCGCTGAGGCTGCTGCGCGCCCGCGAGCTGCCGGCCGCGCTGCGAAACGGTGACCTGGCCCGCGCGACGGTGCTTCAGTCCGTGCGCCGCATTTTGCGCACTTGCGTGCAGCATGCCGCGGCACGGGAGTTGGCGGCCCCTACCCGCGCCGTTATCGCGTCCCCGGCGCACCGGGCGCTTGCTTACCAAGTCGCTGCGGAGTCAATGGTGCTCCTGAAGAACGAAACCGTGGGCGCGGCACCGCTTCTGCCGTTGGTTCCTACCACCCAGCATCTGGCGGTGATCGGACGGCTTGCGGGACGAGCGAACCTCGGCGATCATGGCTCGTCTCGTGTTCGGCCTCCTTCCACTGTCTCGCCGCTCCAGGGACTGCGTGAGGCGCTTCCCGGTGTTCTGATAACGACCACCACCGGCCAAGACGAACGCCGGGCGGCGGCGGTGGCGGCCGCGGCCGAGACGGCAATCGTCGTCGTCGGCCTGGACCAGCACGACGAGGGCGAGTCCGTCGTCACCGGTGGTGTAGACGTGGGAGTGCTCGGCCGAGCCTTTGGCTCAGGTCCCCTCCGTCGTGTGCTCATTGGCCTCGCGCATCTGGCCTCGCGCTTCGTTCGGGGTGGCGACCGCACCTCGCTCAACCTGCGCCCCTCTGATGAGCGCCTCATACACGCGGTCGTCGCCGCGAACCCCCGAACCGTGGTCGTGCTGATCAGCGGCAGCGCGATCATCACTGAGACATGGCGGGACCGAGTGCCGGCCCTCCTCCTCGCCTGGTACGGCGGTATGGAGGGCGGTCATGCGCTGGCGAGCGTGCTGACCGGCCGCGATGAGCCCGGTGGACGTCTGCCCTTCGTGCTGCCAACGGACGCAGCACATTTGCCGGTCTTCGACTCCGGGGCTAAGTCTGTTGTCTATGACGACCAATGGGGTCAGCGCCGGCTCGACGGCGAGGGGCATAGGCCCGCGTTCCCGTTCGGGTTCGGTCTGGGATATACGACGATTGAACACCGGCTTCTCGACCACGCGGTGGACAATACACGCGGCAACGCGAACGTGTTCGTAACAAACAATGGCGACCGCAAGGGCTCCACTGTCGTTCAGATCTACGCTGCGGATGTGTCCCTCCGCAAACCGGTGGCTCAGCTCTTGGGCTTCCGGAAAGTGACACTGCAGCCCGGGATGGAGACCACTGTGCGTGTCGTTTTGGATGCGGGCCCCACCCTGCAGCGCAATTCGACCACACGGCGCTGGTCTGCCCGCTCGGGGGTGTGGGCCCTGCAAGCTAGCCAACACAGCCCGGACAGCTGGGAGAACGCCGTCCGCTTGCGACGCACGGAGGGTCTGATTCACCAGGAAGGTACTTCAGACGGCAAGCCGGCCTGATGTAGTCGGGGATTCCTCGAATTATCCCGAAAGACCGCGGAACGGGGCCAACGGCCCTTCGACACGGACCGCCAAATGGTCGTCGCCCCGAAGCATAGCGCGGAGTAACCGACGTTCCTTCCAATGGAGAAACAGGGACGCTTGTCCGAGCCGCAGCACCAAGTCTCCGTCCGGAGTGGCGTACCGCTTCTGCAGATCCGCCAACTCCTCCTCTTGCAGCAGTGCAACCGTGCCGCCCGAAGCCCGGTCAACCAAGCGGACCAATGACGATGGTCCCGTGAGATCGGTCGCGACGAAGCGCTGCTCGCTGGCGGCAAGAATGGTCCTTTGCGCCGCCCGCGTCACGACCAGCGGACGGGACGGCCCGCCCAGCAGGTCGCGTAGTACGTCCGCCGCCGCGTCAGGGCGACCTGTTCTCCGCGCTGCCGCCTGCATCATCTGCAAACGGCCGGGCTCACGCAGCACCTGATCGATCTTCCAGCCGATCGTTGCCGCTGCGTTGCACCGGACGGCCGCGCCCTGCTCCATGAGATAATCGCCGTTGCGTACCTCCTGACCCGGGATCGGGTTCACAAGTACCATCGGCAGCCCCGCAGCCATGCACTCCGACGCCGAGAGCCCACCCGGCTTGCCCACGAACAAGTCCGCCCGCTGCAACAGCTGCGGCATTTCCGTCGTGAAGCCGAGCACGGTGTAGCGGTCGCCGGCGGTCGCCACCAGCTTTTCGATGCGTTGCCGCAACGCAATATTGTTTCCGCACACGACGGTGGCCGTGAACGCCGAGCGCATATGCATCGTTTGCCGCACCACCGAGACAGCGTAGTCGCCACCAGTCGCGCCCGCTGAGATGAGCAGCATCGGGGGCTTGTTGGTATCGCGTACGGGCGCTGGACTGAGCTGTTTAGTGATCGGGATTCCCGTGGCAGCGACGCGGTCGGGAGGAAGGCCGAGCGCCATCAACTCCACCTTTCCCTCTTCCCTGGCCACAAAGATCTTGTGGAACGCTCCGGAAAGGGACAAGCCTTGGAAGTCGTAGTCGGTGGTTACGACAGCTGTCTTGGCATCGATCACGCCGCGAAGAAGCAGAGAGGCCAACAGCTGGGCCGGGAGGAAATGCGTGCACACAATCGCGGTGGGCCGGAACCGCTTGATGGCACTGACAACCGGGCTGGCATTCAAGCGCGTCCAGGGGTCAATTGGGCCGCGACGCCGGAACGGCGGGTTGCTGATGTCGTAACCCCACTCGACCAACCAGGGCAAGTCCTCCACGAGGACGAAATAGCCCTTACTCAGCAGCGCGCGGTACAGCACACTGCTCACCTGCAGCACATCAAGCACCTGCACCTCGGCAACGTCAGCGCGTGCGGCACATGCTTGTTGTAACGCGGTCGCGGCGCTATTATGCCCGGATCCCACGCCTGCAGACAGGATCAACACGCGCTGTCCGTTGGCGGTGGCTTTGGTTCGTGCCGACGTTGTGCGCATGAGGAGAGGCTAGCAGGCCGCATTACCCTGAAGGCGAGGGCGCAGCGGGACGCCGCTTACGCCCTGATTCGAAAGCTGGGGATGCGCTTCGCGTACGAATCCTCGCTAGTCTCTCCCAACCGTTCAGGGCCAGACGCATGTGGGCCCGGGCTCGAGGCGGTTCTATCGCATCCCGGTTCTGCCGACGGTCGTGGGCTTAAGAACCGGGCGGGAAACCGCCAGAATGCGGGAAAAGCGCGTAGAGTCAAAGTATGTCGGGACATCGTGACAAGACATCCGGATCCCCGGGCAACGAGCCGGGCTCCGTAAATGCGCCCGCGAAAGCCACTGATGCGTCCCCAAGTGAGGTTGATGAGGACGCCGCGGAGAGCTGGGACAACGAGGGCGGCCACGACCGTACTGCACCCGCAGAACGGCCCGAAGGCCATGACCTCCTCTAAGCGGCCCGGCCCCGGGGCCGCATAAATTTCAGTCGTCGCCGTTGCCAGGTTTTCGCGGATCCGTCGGTGCATCCCAAAGAAACGTTGGCACCAAGCCATGACCACCACCCAGGACCAGCCCGCAAAAGATGCCGGCACCCTCACCCTCAGCGGAGTGCTCGCCCCGGCCTTGCCGCATGACGTCGGCACCGCGAGAGGGTCCGTGCTCTACACCGTCCCTGCGGTCTTCTCCCGCAGGGACGAATCGAGGGAACTGGACCTTCTTCACAGCGTCGACGTGGCCCGACGCCTCGCCGACGCAGGCTACAGCGACGTCGAACTGTGAGTCTCGGACCGCCGGCTCCTGATCACCAACACCAATCTAGAAGAACTCAAGGCAGGCCTGTCCCATCTGGTAGGCACCATCCTGGGCGAGATTTCCGACCGGGCATCCCTTGAGCGCATCAACCGGGCAGAGGAATTGAACGCCTTGGGTCTGGTCGAGGAACACCGCCTTGAAGAGGTGCGTGCATCCGCGGCGGAAGTCCACTTCGACTAGGACAAAGGCGCACAGGCGTTAGCTGGCTGAGCGCTGGTGATTCGGGGAGCCTTCGGCGGAAGCGAGGTTCTTGAGTTCCTTCAGGAGGTCCAGTTGCTCACGGTTGATGGTGATCAGTAGCTCGATCTCTTCCTTGGCCCGGGTGTTGGTGTCGAAGTCATGCTGTGCCATGGCCGCGGCGATGGCATCCTGCCTTTTCGCGGCGATCAGCAGAATGGCGCCTTGCAGCCCGGCCAGCATGGAGAGCAACAGGTTCAGGAGTATGTAGGGGTAAGGATCCCAGGCTTTTGCGGCCAGGGCCCAGGTATTGATCACCGACCAGATGATCATGAAGCCAATAAAGCCTCCGACGAAGGGCCAGCTGCCCATGCCGTTACGCAGAATATCGGCGGCTCGTTGGCCGGAGGTCAGTGACGCTTTGTGCTGTTCGTGCCAGGTCTTCTGTGCAGCAGTCATGACCAAGGTTAGCCCCCTCTTGCCGCCACCAGGGCAGCGGCCTGGGGGAGGACCGTACTGTGGCCGCAGTCGGCGCTGGACTGTGGCCCCGGAGGTGCCCGATGTGGGGTTATTGCTCGTGCGGGACGCCGGGCAGGAGGGAAGATGGGTTTATGAGCCAGACCACTACACCGGCCTCCGGGTCAGAGCCGCAGGCCGGGAGCCGCGATGGCCGAAGTGAGCGGTCGCCGCTGCACCTGCACAATCCGGTAACCGAGCGGATGCTCCTGGTAGGAAAGCGCCGCGAAACCGCCGAATCTCAGCTCCAGCAACGACTCCTGGGACGCCGGCCCGCCAAAGACTAGCCCCGGTTCCGGCGCGCCGGACCCGCCGAAGAAAGCACGCATTCCACCGGATCTGATCCTCATGTCGACGCCCGAGAGAAGACACCTTGCCAGGTGGGGCAGGCGTGAGCAGGCCCAGCTCAACGGTCTCAGGATCGCCATCGGCAGTGCCGGGATCGACGCAGCCGAGCTGTGGTTGCGCTACTTCGGCATCGGAGGAACAGCGGGCGAGTACGAGGTCAACACCTACCTTCAGCCACTGACGTCGTTGCCTCCGTGGAGCGGGACGTCCTTGCCCAAGCAGCCAACGAACTCATCGACGAACTTCCCGCCCGGCCCCGCGCCCCTACACAGAAGAGGACGAAGAGGGCGAAGCCCCGGAGGGCGGGACCCCGGCGGAAGGTTGGAGTCTCCCTGACACCGCCTGTCCGGGGTGGGCCGGCCTAGTCCTGAGGGCCGACCGCGTCGAAGAACTTCGGGCCGCCGTCGGCTTTCGTTGTCTGTCGGTGCGCCTGGTCCTGGATGAACTGCTGATCCTCGGCAGTGAGCACCGTGCCACCATGGATGTCCACTGCGCTGTCCTGGCCGGTTTGTCCGTTAATGATGGCCGTCAGGGTGCGGGGAACGATGACGCTGCCCGGGTTGTCCATCAGCCATTGCTTTGTTTCCGTCGAGAGATGGTCCCAGAATTCTTTGATGTGCACAACAACCAGCACTGCCCTTCATTGGTGGGGTGAAATCATTGGTGGGGTGAAATCATAGAGCGCGCCAAATGCGCCGGAGCGATACTCACATGGACAGGAGCCGGTACCTTCAGCCTACGCCCCCTGGGCATCCTGACCTGGCGTCGTCAGGCCCTTTTTGAGGATGACGCCCCCGCGGGGCCCCTTACGGTCGACAAATGGTGTTCCATTTCCAAGGAAGTGGGACAACGATTGGTAGCAGCGGTGACTCCAGCACATTTTTCCGCTGCCGGTTGCGGCCGCGATTCTTACGACCTGGCCCTGGCTACCGCGCCCATGCGTCAGGTTAGGGCTGTCGCCACTGCCGTAGGCAAGTTGCCTTCGTTGGGTGCTTTTGCGCACAGGCCTGGTGGGATCCAACGGTGCCGGAAATCAACGTTGCTGCGCCTCATTGCCGGGCGTCTCGCGCTGACAAGTGGGCATATCACGACCAACGGTAACGTCGGATACCTTCCGCAGATGCTCACCCTCGTCACTGATTCAACGGTGGCGGACCTGGACCGGAAGGTTGGCGAAATAGGGGGAGGCGAAGCGATGCTGGTTGTCATCACGGGACTTCGGCTCCAGTCGTAGGCGAGCACGCATACTGTAAAGCGATCGAGGCTGCGCTGCGCGCCGGTGGAGCTCGTTGCCTAACCTGACAATCCCCACGACGCGAACGCAATCAGTGTTCGATGGAGTAACAGGGTCAAATGGAACCATTTTGATCTTCTGTTCAAGCAGGTGCCGCCGACTGGTGTCGGTCTTTTGTTGGTCAGTCTGCACAGGAGATTCGCATCCTGAAGAACGGCACGGAACGCCCGTTTATTGAAGTGAGGCTCGACGGCGAACCCGTCGGCGAACTCAGCAACGTCACTTCCGCTCACGACGTCCCCTATGCCTACGGCAAGTGACGCTTTGGTTCCGTCCTCGGAGGTTAGTCTGTCGGCGTGATGACTTCTGCCAGGTGCATCTGGTCATGGGCCTGACGCCTGCAGTTCATCCGGGGAAAGTCATGTGGCTACAGTTTGGTCGAATCATGGAAGAGTGAAAGGAGGCGAAACGATGAGGATTCCTACCTTCTTGGCACTAACGGGCGTCGTCCAAGACCAGAACATCCTGGACGTCCCGGAGTTGGGGCTCGACACATCGCCCTGCGAAGGTCCGACAGGTGAAGGCTCACTTCCCTTCCAGTGGACACGGATGCCCGTCTCTTGCGCGAGTCGGCGGTAGCCTTCGACATGCGTTCCGGCTCATGACCAGTCCCGCCGGTGATGCCGGAGCGGTTTCTTTGGTTTAGTTCAGGGCTGGGGTGTCTTTGGGGATGACTCCGGAACCGTACAGATCGGCGGCGAGATTTTGGAGGGCGCGCAAGGCGACCCGCTGTGTAAAGGGACCGTAGGAAACACGCGCAACGCCGAGTTCCTGGAGCTCGGCTGCGGGAAGCGCTCCGGGGGCGCCGATCACAGACAATTTGCCGTGTCCGAGGCCTGCGACGAGCGGCTCGATAACGTCGCGTGTCAGGGCGCCAGGGACGAATACCAGCGCTGCTCCTACATCCAGGAAGGCGCGACCACGGGCGATGGCGTCCTCAATTCTGTCCTTGATCGGGCGGTCGCCGCCCTTCGCAATGGCGTCGGTGCGTGCGTTCAGCTGGAACGCGATGCCCTCGCCGTTGGCGGCGTCGACGATCGCCTTCACCCGGGGGCGACGGCTTCATCGAAAGGACGCAAGCGGTCTTCGACATTGGCGCCCACGGCGCCGATGCCAATCGCCCGGCGGATGGTTTCGGCTGGGTCTTCGTAGCCGTCGTCGAGGTCGGCGGTGACCGGAAGTTCAACCGCGTTGACGATCCTCTTCACGCCATCCAGCGCGACATCCAGGGGCATGGTTCCATCGGCGTAGCCATACGCGGCCGCAATCGAGTGCCCGGCGGTGGCAATGGCTTTCGTCTCAGGAAGAGCTGAGACGGTCGAGGCGCTGATGGCGTCCCACACGTTGACCACACTCAGGATTTCCGGCGCCTCATGCAGCGCCTTCAATTTCTCAGCCCGGGCATGGATATTTGATTCGGTCATGGTCGTCCTCCGTCGTCATGGTTGGGATCACTCGCCAAAGTCAGCCTAGACGCAAGGCGCCCTTCCATGTGGGCTTTAGAGCCACCGTCGATGACTTCAACCGGATCAGCCGTGACTTGCGGTCGGGTGTGTTGGAGGACAGGAGCCTCCAACGGCACGTGGGACGTCCGGAAGGCCTGATGAGGAGGCAACGCGCCCGGCCTTAATGACGATACCGCTCCGGCGCTCGTCCCAGAGCACAGCGGGGTCCTCGAACGGGTTGCCGTCCAGCATCACAAAGTCAGCGCAGGCCTCCTTCGCGATGCGTCCCAGATCGTCCCGTCGGAGGAGCGCTGCGTTGGTCGAAGTCGCGGAGCGGAGTGCCTCGTAGACCCCGAGCACTTCGCACTGCAGGCGGAGCCCGGCCAGCTGTTCATCCTCGAGTTCACCCATGAGATCGGTGCCGAAACCAATCCCGACTCAGGGCAAGGATGAGCTTGCTACGGGTGCTGTCGTCCCAGTGTGGGCACGCGTGAGTTGCGCTACAGCGCTCGGTGATATTGCCTCGGCCAACGGGCTTTGGAGTGGTCCCCGAGGAGGCGAAGCGCAAAGTACGGGTCGCGCAGGAGTGCCCGGCCCACAATCACCGCGTCAACGCCTGACTGTTCAAGAACGGTCCCCACGAGTTCCGGATCCGACAACTGCCCTACGGGTGCTGCCGGAATTCCGCTCTCTGCCCGCAACGTTTGGGCGAACTCCACATTCAGGGCTTGCCTTTTGGGTGGCTGCGCGTCGAGGGACAGGGCTCCCGACGTCACGTCCAGGAGATCGATGCCTGTCCCGGCCAGGCTCCTGGCGAAATCCCTCGCTTCATCCAGGGTTATTCCGCCGTCGATCCAGTCAGTTGCCGTTAGGCGAACGAAGACAGGCTTGTGCTCCGGAAAGCTGTCGCGGACGGCCTGGGCGACCCGGAGCGGCATCCGCATCCGGTTTTCCAAGGAGCCGCCGTAGTCGTCCAGGCGGTGGTTGGAGACGGGCGAGAGGAACTGATGGAGCAGATATCCATGAGCTGCATGGATTTCGACGACGTCATAGCCCGCCTCGTGCGCGTTCGAGGCCGCCTGCGCGAAGTCTTCCACGACCTTGTCGATCTCGCCCACCGTCATCTCAGCAGGCACCGTGAGGTCCCCAAACGGCCTGGGGGAGGGGGCCATCGGAATCCAGCCGCCGTCGTCCAACGCAACGGGGCTGTTCTGGCCTTCACCGAGCCATGGCACTTTGTGGGAACTCTTCCGGCCCGCGCTCTGGAGCTGAACGGCGGCTACGGCGCCGACTGCCCGGATCTCTGCGGCGAGCCTGGAGTGCGCCTGCACTTGCTGCCCGTTCCAGAGCCCCAAGTCGCTGGCCGTCGTACGATGACGTGGACCAATGGCCGTGGATTCCACCATAACGGTTCCCGAGCCCCCAATGGCGCGGGAAACGTAGTGGACCGTGTGCCAACTCGTTGGGACCCCATCGGGTCCGGCCGAATACTGGCACATTGGGGACATCCAGATCCTGTTGGGAATCTCAAGGCCGCGAAGTGTCAGCGGCTGTCCTGCTTTTCCACGATCCACTTAGGCAACCGCTGCATCCGGTGCACTCCGGAGGATCTCCGGTGACTCGTGCAGGGTGGCGAGCAGGCCGCTGGCCAGGCAGGTGCGCTCCAACATGCCAGCCACGCTGATCCACTCATTCCTCGCATGGGCGCCGTCTCCCACCGCGCCAAGGCCGTCGAGAACCGGCAGGCCCAGCGCGGCAGCGAAATTCCCATCGCTGGCACCGCCAACCGAGGTCTCAGCCAGCTCAAAGCCGAGTTCCCCCGCAACGGATTCGGCAGCAGTGAAAAGGCGGGCAGTTTGCGGCGACCGCGTCATGACGGGCCGATTCCACTCCCCGCTCACGGTCAGCGTCGCAGCTTCGTGCCGGGTCCTGAGCCCCTCCAGCACCGCACTAATCCGGCGAGCCTCGGAATCGGAGGAAACCCGGACATCGAGGTTTGCAGTCGCTGTGCCGGCTGTGACATTCGTGCGGGTCCCGCCATGGACGAGACCCACATTGACCGTGGTTCCCTTTGCGAGGTCTGTCTCGGCATGGAGCTGGATAATCACGTGGGCGATTTCATCGATAGCGCTGGCCCCGGTTTCCGGGTCGAGTCCGGCATGGGCCTCGCGGCCATCAACGGTGACTTCGAAGATGCCAACTCCCTTGCGGGCTGTCTTCAACGCTCCCCGTGCGCTGGCTTCGAACACCAGCACGCCGTCACCGCGCAGAGCCTCGTCCTCGATGATCAGCCGGGAGGCCGGGCTGCCCAGTTCTTCGTCGCCGTTGAGTACCAGGCGCACATTCGGGCGGGGAAGGCCCAGTTCCTTTGACGCCCTGAGGGCCCAGACGAGCTGCACCAGACCGCCCTTCATGTCGAAAGCGCCGGGTCCGGAAAAACGGTCGCCTTCAACGGTCGGCGGCCAGTTCCGGAGGGTCCCAGCCGGCCAAACTGTGTCGTAGTGGCACAAGGCGGTGATCCATGTTTCGGATCCCTGGTCCGAGGGATAGTCGAGCACCAGCGTGTCGCCCCATTCGCCGCCGTCGACGATCCGCCGGGCGCCGGGTTCGCCTAAGCGGTTGTGCAGCCATTCCTCGATCCACTCCAAACCTGAGACCAGCAGGGTCTTGTCGTCGGACGGGGTCTCTCGTGAAACGTAGGCCGTCAGGTCACCCACGATGTCGGAGCGCCTCTGCCCCACCCATGCCGTCAGGTCCTTGATGCCGCTCATCGGACCGTATCCATTTTCTCGATGGCTTTCCGGTCGAGGCGTGCGAGATGCTCCTCGTCCATGGCAATGGATCCGGCTTCCAGCCCCCGGATCACGGCAACCAGCTCCTCGATGAGGGGAAGCTTCAGCCAGTGCCTGGCAGCGGCGTCGATGACAGGTTCATACTGCGTGGGCACCTCTGTAGGGCGATGCCGCACAGCAATGTCCCGCCAGATCCCTGAGCGCGTTTTGGTCTGGGTGGAGAGCCATTTGATGAGGTCGTCCGTTGCCTCGGAGTTCCTTGCAGGATCCGCGCTCCGGACGTAGCTGGCAGGGTCGAAGGCGTCGAAGCCTTCGAGCCTTATCCCCTCGGCCGCCGCGACATCGAACACCTCCGCGGCGAGTTCATTCATGGCGGGTCGGTGTCGGTCGATGAGTTCGCTCATGTCGGCGTCGGCCAGGGCCGTTGCCGTCAGCATTGCGCCAAAACCAAGCTTGGACCACAAGAAGCCGGCAACGTTGTCGGTAACCTTGGGCGTGCCCCAGTGGCGCAGGTCTTCGGCTAGTTGCCGCACTCTGTCGCTGACGCCGCCAGCGAACTCACCCAACGCCATGGCGCCGATGCCGCCGTCGCTAATGACACCCGGCTCCAGCACGTCGGCGAAGAGATCCACGAAAGCTGTCAGGGTTCGATCGGCGCCGACGTGCGCCGCGATGATAGCTTCATTGAGCCCATTCTGCATGGAGGCGATGTAGCCGTCGCTGCTCAGCCGCGGGGCGATCCACGCGGCGGCGCTGTCCGTGGCCTGGGCCTTAACTGCAAGCAGAACTCGTTCCATGCGATCGGGGGCGTCTTCGGGCGTGTACGCCGAGACGTGCGCCACCAAGACGCCGGTGGGGCGCTTGATTTGGAGGCCGTGCTTCTTGATGGCCTCTACATGGTCGGCGTCGGCGTCCACGACCTGGACCGGGACGCCCTGGGCGTGGAGGTGTGCTGCCAGGGTGCCGCCGATGGCGCCGGCACCCACTACTGTGTAGGGATTATTCTTCATGACTTCCTTAGGAATTTCTGATGCGGGCGTCGCTGCCAGCCTGAGGTGCCCAGTGGAGGGGCAAGTTGATAGCGCCGGCGGAGGAACCGCCGTCGACACGCAGGGTCTCTCCGGTGATCCATTCGGCTTCGTCCCCGGCCAGCCATACGACCGCGCGGGCAATGTCGTCAGGCTCGCCCCGGCGCCCCAACGGGTTGCCGGAGACCGCGGACGCGTACTCTTCCGTGACCGGGTTGGTGTTGCTGTTCACCGTGACGCACCCGGGAGCGACGGCGTTCACACGGATGCCGTACTGACCCAGCTCGAGGGCCGATGCCTTGGTGGCCATTTCCAGGGCCGCCTTGGACGTGGAGTATGGCGCCGCGCCGGGGCGGGCGCGGAGGGCCGCCCCAGAGGAAATATTGACCACGTTCGCGCCCCTGCCGGGTTCATTGGCGGTTTGAGATTGGACAACACGCTGTGCCAGAGCCACGGTGGCCAGCAATGGCGCCCGGGTGTTGAGGTTCAGTACGGCGTCCCAGCTCCGGGCGTCCAGCGACAGGAACGGAGTAGCCGGGTAGATCCCTGCCGAGTTGACCAGTACATCCACGGGTGCAGCTGACCAGGCCTCAGCGATCATGTCCCCGGGGCCGTTGGCGGAACCGAGATCCGCGATCACCGCTCGGACCGTCTGGGCACCGGCTTCACGGCATTCTTTGACTGCGGACTCGAGCGGCGCGGGGTTGATGTCTACCAGGGTCACTTGGTGGCCAAGCCCGGCGAACCGAACCGCCACCCTGCGTCCGATGCCGCTTCCTGCCCCTGTTACTACTGCGTGGCGGCTCAATCGAGCGCCTTGCCCTTGGTTTCGGGCATGGTCAGGTAGACAGCCAGGCCGATCGCCGCAGCGATGGCGCAGTACACCCAAACCAGGCTGCCGTAGCCACTGGTGTTCATCCAGGTGGTGATGTACGGGGCGGTGCCTCCGAAAGCGGCGACTGCCAAGGCGTACGGGACGCCGATTCCCGTGGCGCGGACCTCTGCGGGGAACTGTTCCGCCATGATCACCGCGCAATTTGCAGAGTATCCGAGGAGCAGGATGACGCCCACGACCTCGATGAACAGGAGCATCCAGAAGTTGCCGTTCAGCAGGGTAAACGCTGGCCAGGAGAAGAGAAGGAAACCAGCGGCGAAGGCGGTCATGGTGGGCTTCCGGCCAATTTTGTCCGAGAGGAGACCTCCGAAAGGTAATAGCGCCAGGAAAAGGCCAACGGCAATGAAGTTGGCAAGCAGAGCCTGGCTCAATGGAATGCCGGTTGCTACTGCAGCGTAGGTCGGCATGTAGGAGACCCACATGTAGTAAAGGAGTGTTCCGGCGATGGTGATGCCGAAGACCCGGAGCGTGGCCTTGGGGTGCTTCACGAACATGGTGAAGACAGAGTTGCGTCGACGCTCGCCTGATGCCTCGCTGCGGCGCTGGGCGTTGGTGAAGGAGTCTGTCTCAGCCACCGAAGACCGGAGCCACAGGCCCACAAGCCCTAGCAATGCCGCGACGATGAAGGCCGCGCGCCAGCCCCAACTGTCCAGTGCATCCTTGGAAAGGTTCGACGTGATGATGGCGCCTACACCGGAGGCAAGGAGAACACCCGCTCCGACCGAGACCTGCTGCCACGACCCGGCGAAGGCGCGGCGGCGGGGAGCGGCAGATTCCACCAGGAAAGCCGATGAGGATCCGAACTCACCGCCGGCCGAGAAGCCCTGGACCATGCGGGCCACCACGAGGATGATCGGCGAAAGGAGCCCCACGGTTTCGAAAGTGGGTGCCAGGCCGATGACGGCCGTCGATCCGGCCATTAGGCCAATGGTTAGAACAAGGCCTTTCTTCCGTCCGTGCCTGTCCGCATAAGCCCCCATGACGGCCGCACCGACTGGCCGCATAACGAACCCAACGGCGAAAATTGCGAGCGTGGCAAGGAGCGCCGCGATGGGGTCGCCCTTGGGGAAGAAGTGGTGGGCAAAAACGGAGGAAAAGGTGGTGTAGACGGCCCAGTCCACCCATTCGACGGCGTTACCGATACCGCCGGCAATGATTGCCTTGCGGCCGCGCGCGGAGAGTTTGGTTTCGTGGACCGCTTCGGCGGGCACTTGCTGTGTTGTCATGAGTTGGAAGTCCTTGTGGTGAGCCGGGAGGCAACATGGGTTGCAAGATCTTGGTGGGTGGTGATCCAGACGCCGTCGTGGGATCGGATGTATTCCATGAGTTCTTCGAGCACGATCAGCCGTGAACGGTGCCCGATGATGTGGGGGTGGAGGGTGAGTTGGAAGACGCTGTTTGCCGCGTATGCAGCGTCAAACTCGTCCTTCCAGATCTGTGTGAGCTGCCGCGGAGGCATGTACGGACGAAGACCTGAGTAGCGGTCCATCATCAGATACGGGGCGTCGTCCCGGATCCAGTCAACCGGGATCTCGATGATGCCGGTCTGCGAACCTTCCGCGAGCAGTTCATACGGTTCGTCATCAGCCATGAGCGAGGAGTCATAGAGGAAGCCGAGCTCTTGCACCACCTCAAGGGTGGAATCTGAGAAATCCCAGGAGGGCGTCCTGATGCCCGCCGGTTTGGTCCCCGACTGCTTGTGCAGGACGTCGGTGGCCCGGCCCAGCAGATCCAGTTCCTGTTCATACGTCAGCAGGGTGTTCCGCTCGTGGATCCATCCGTGGACGCCGACTTCGTGGCCATTGTCCACATACCTGGGAATCTCTTCCGGACGCAGCAAGGCACACACTGCAGGGATATAGAAAGACGCCGGTGCCTCGTAGCGGCGCAGAAGTTCCAGGATTCTCGGCACGGCCACGCGGGCACCGTACTCTCCCTGGGCCATCCGACCAGGCGATGTTTCCCCGTCCCGCAGTGACGGTGTCTCGTGGTCGGAGTCGAAGGACAGCAGGACGGCTACTTTGGCACCGTCCTTCCAGCGCGCGGCTGGATCAGGGTGAAGGAGGGATTGGCCCGCGCGGATCTTGTTCACATGACCGCGCCATTGCGGTTCAGGCCATTCCCAAGGTTCTGAGTGGTTCATTGTCTGGGCTCTCTTTCCATGGTATCGCTGCATCGGATCTGCCGGGTCGATCCCTTCTCCCGGAGGCGCATGGCTGCTTATCGCGAGTGATACAGCTCTCACGTCTTCAACGGTAGAGTAAATCGTGCACATGAGCAAAGGGTTAATGGAAAAATCATTCATAAGATGGCAACCCTGTGGTTTTTACGTCTCCCAATGCGAGCCCTGGCGAGGTATTCTGGAGCTACTATGACGGTGGATCAAATATCAGATCAGGCAACGGACCAAACGACACCCCAGACCTCCCTGAGGAATGGGAACTCACGCATGGACGAGACGGATCACGACATCGTTGCCGCCCTCCAGATAGCCCCCCGAGTTCCCGCTAACGCACTGGGCGAGATCCTGGGTGTTCCGACGAGCACTATCACCCGAAGGCTCAAGCGACTCCAGGACGAGCGGCTGATGAAAGTCGTCGGCCGCTTCGCCTGGCCCCTTATCCTCTCGGGCAACCCGCAGCAGCTGTGGATCTGCTGCCATCCGGGACAAGCACTGGACGTCGCCGAACAGCTCAAGGCGTTTCCGGAGATCCAATACATCATGACCACGTCCGGGAGTAGCGACGTCTATGCAGAACTCTTCCCGCTCCTCGGAACGAATCTGAATGATTTGGTCAGCCGTAGGATCCCGTCCCTCGCCGGGATCTCCTCCGTGGAAACCCAACTGGTACTTGACTCCAAACGCGTTGCGCTGTCCTGGCGACTCCAGAGGTTGAACAGTCAGCAGAAGGAAGCCCTGGGAGCGCACGTCGTGCCGGTGAACCAGCCGCCGCTGCGGTCCACGGAAGACATGACCGACCTCGAATTCCGCACTATGGGCGAATTGGGGCGCAATGCCCGCGCTTCGGCGGCCGAGATCGCCCGGACCCTGAATGTTGGCAGTTCCACGGCTTACCGGGCGATTCAGACGCTGTTGAACACAGGGGCTGTGTCACCCCGTGTAGAAGTGGAGCCCGGGGCGGTAGGCTTTCCGCTCGCGGCGATCGTCTCCCTGCAGATTAAGCCGAAGTCCATCGGAACGGTTTTGGACACGTTGGCCGCACACTCCAGCGCCCGAATGGTCTCCATGGTGACGGGCAAAGCCCCGGTGGTGTTCCATGGCGTCTTCACCGGGCCACAACAGTTTGCCGAGTTCCTCACCGAGGACGTGGGTGCCCTGCCTGGGGTGCAGGCCATGGATACGTGCGTCAGCCACAGGATCCTTCGACGCTACTGGATGGACAGGGATGGAGTGCGCATCGGAGAACAGATGGAGGGACTCCTGAGGCGCTAAAGTTCGGTGGTGTCCTGATCCAGCTCCCCTCGGTCTCTGAACAAAGATTGTTCTCCAGTGATTTGGGGGAGTATTAGAGGACGACTAGTGGTGGACTCTATGTGGATGGAAGATATCCACCCGTCGGCAGGTACTCAATGTCGGTAGACGCCAGGCAGGGATCTGAACAATGAGAGTGGGACTGCGGCTTCAGGGAACCAGCTGCCGGACCGTTGTACTGGATGGGCGGACTGTAGTTTCCGCCGCCCGGGAGGTGCACGCCGACAGCTTGCCCGAAGCACTGGAATCGTCCCTGTCCGCTCTCCGTCGGGAGTTCGCGTCAAGCATCACGGAGATCACTGCCGACGTCGGACGGGTTCTGGCGGAGCGGAAGCTGGCCCGCGTCGTCGCCATCCGTATTTCGCCCCGGCCTCCCGCGGACCGCTTCCATATGACCGTGCTGCCACCCCTTATTGAGCCGGCAGTGACCCGCACCGTTCATGTCCGCGGGGGTCACGACCTGCGGGGACGGCCTCTGGCCCGGTTGGACCTGGAGGCGTTCCTGGCCGATCTCCCAGGCATCCTTGCCGGTGACGTGCGGAACGTGGCGATCACTTCCGTCGGTTCGACGGCGTCAAAGGACCATGAAACGCGCATAGCCGATGCCATCCTCAGCAACGACCGGGACATGCGTATCAGTATTTCCAGTGACTTCTATTCCAGCGTTTTCCGGGACCGCGACTACACTGCCATCCTTAACAGTGCCCTGATGGAGACGGGGGAAGAGTTGGCTGTCCTGCTTGAGGAGGCAGGCCGGCGCCAGTTCCCGGCCACCCTCTTGTCGTTTGGAAAGAACGACGGCGGTCGGGCGCCTTTGTCACGCTTGGCGTTGGCTCCTGTGCACGGGTTGTACGCGGAGTCCGCGATGGCGATCCTTGGCGCGGCCACGTTGGCGGGAATCCCCGATGGGGAAGTCATTCTCTGCATGGAGGCCGGAGCCGCCGTGGGCCACACCCGGGGAGGCTTGCCTGCCGCCAGAAGCCTCATCCGCCAAGGATTCGACGCGAGCATCGCCAGCAATGCGGCCATACTTGAGCCTTACACTGTCCACCATCCCGTTCGCACGGACATCCCCTCCGTGATTGCCGATCTCCGCGAGCATCAGGAGACTGCGCTTCCGTTCGGGCTGGTGGCGACTCTGCCGGCGTCGCAGGACGCCGCGCTGGTAGGGTCTGCCGGGGCGCCGCTGACGGCGTGGATCGACAGGCTCGAGACCGTCCGCGGCCGGGATGACCTGCAACGCGTACAGAACCTCGCCGAAGAGGACGCCTACTCAGCGGCGGTCCAGTTGGGCGCCAGCCCCGGGCAGACCCGCATCATTGAATCGAACGTCTATGCCATGCCCTATGGCAACCCGGGTATCGTTCGCATACGGGTCCAAGCGGCAGGAGAAACGTACGTCCACGAGGAACACACGCTACCAACAGCTGCCCCTGGAGCAACCTTATGAGCACCGTACTCACTACCGAAGACGTCCGGAACCTCCGCACCGGGGCCCACTTCCTGACCTGCACCATCGACCCGACGGCCATCTACATCTACGCAGAAATGATCCAGCGGGCGATGGAGGGCCGGTCTTTGGAACTCATCACCGTTGACGAGCTTGCTCCCGACGACCTGGTGGTGGCGGTCGGAATGGTCACGCAGGGCCTTTTCATTGCCGATATGCCTCCGGTGGGAGATGAGTTCCTTGGCTGCATCCGTGCCATCGAGGCCAATCTCGGGCGCTCGGTGCGGGCGGTCTATTCACTTGCCGCCGCCAATATCAACGGAATCGTCCCCCTCATGGTTGGACTGCAGTCCGGGCTGCCCGTCATCGATTCCGACCCCATGGGCCGTGTTTTCCCCTTGATCAGCCAAACGACGCTGAATATTGGAAACGTGGCGATAGGCCCTATCGCACTCAAGGGGGTAACCGGGGAACGGGCGGTGGTCGAGGTGGAAAGCCCTCAGAGGGCCGAAACGCTGGTGCGTGCACTGGTGACCGAACTGGGCGGCTGGGCAGCCACCGCCATGTACCCGTGTTCAGCGCGACAGCTGAAGGAACACGGCGTCCACGGTTCCATCAGCCGGATGATCCGGATCGGGCAAATCCTCAACGCGAACACCCCAGTGGAGAGAAAGCTGTCGATGCTCGCCGAGCTCCTCGGCACCACGCGCATCGCCCGGGCCCGCGTGAGCCACATCGAAAGCCTCTCGCGGCCAACGGACCTCGGCCTGCCGGCGCAACCCTCCAGCGTAACGCTCGAGGACGAGACCACGGGGCGCATCGTTCGTCTCGAAATCCAGAATGAGATCCTGCTGGTCCTCGTGGATGGCGAAGTAACAGCAGCCGTCCCGGACATGGTTACCCTGCTCAATTCCGAGCAGGGCACGGTGGTCAACATCGACGACGTCCAGGTGGGCGACGTCATGGACATCATGAAGATTACGGCAGCGACACAGTGGTACACAGAGGCGGGGCTTGATCTCACTGAGCCCAAGGCCTTCGGCATCCCGATAGCGCACCCAAGGCGGCGACATGCGTAGGTCGAAAAATGAAACCCGGCTCGATCTCGCCGGGCTGTTGGCGCACGGCTCACTCCGTGGCACAACGCCTCTGTATCTCACTCCATCGAGCGGGTTGGTAGAGAGCGTAGTTCTGGTCTCCCAGCTTGAGGAAATCCGACAGGTGCGTCCCAACACTGTGGTCGTCCTCTCACCAGAGATGGGATCAGGTGGCTGGCTGGTTTCCGCGGCACTGCGACACGCTTGGGAGCGGCGGGCCAGCGCCGTCGTCGTGGCCGGCACTACCTATGCAAGCGGAGCGGTCGGACTGGCGGAGCGATTGGGCACCACCCTCCTGGCCGCTGACGGGGACCCAGCGGCATTGGCGTTGGCTCTGTCGGCAGAGATCGGAGCTGCCCTGTCGGTGGTCGATGCGGAACTGGCCCGGGTAGCCCGGGCGGTCACAAAGGACACCACCCTCGGTGACGTTCTCAAGACCATTTCCAGGGAACTGGACGGGGTGGGAGTTTTGCTGGGGTACGACGGCGTGGTGCTGGCCTCCGCCGGAATACCTCCACGGGAGACTGACGAAGTCATCACCGTAGAAGTCGGCGAGGCCAATAGTGCCCTCCGCTTCACCCTGACAGCAAGCGTGCCCACATCCGGGGTCCACAACCTGCGGCTGGTGCGCTCAATCCTTGAGGTAGCCACCCCGGCGGTGAAGGCCGCCTGGTTGTTGGAAGACCTCCACAGCTCTGCCCGTGCCATTCCCACAGCGGCGCTCGCGGAATTGGATCAGGACCTTGATGCGTCAGGGGCGGAATTCGAGGAGAAACACCGACATCTGCTGAACCAGCTGGGCTGGCGCGAAGGGGAGCATTACGTGGCTGTGTGGTTCCGAGGCGGGCGGGTGCAAGACCATCGGCCCGAACTGACGGCTGTGCTGCGCCTGCTCTGGCGCAAGGTCACAGCACGCAGTCCCTTGGCCGAGGTTCAAGGTGGTTGGCTGACGCTCGTACCGGCTGGGGACCAGGACGCCTCGACGCAGCTCGAAACCCGAATCAGGACACGTCTGGGACCGGCCCTTGCCGAGCTTGGCTTGGTGGCCGGACTGTCCCGGTGGCAGGAGGATGGCCCGGCGCTGGCGTTGATCGTGCGTGAGGGCCGGCTGGCTGCTGAATCGTCCCGGTCGATGGGACCGGGTACGGTTCTAGGCCTCGCCAGACTCGGGGTGGCGGCGGCCACCAGCTTCGTGGACATGGACGCCGTCGCGCTCGTGGCCGAACTAACACTGCCGCGCCTGATGGCATCTCCTGACCGCGACGTGATTATTACCGCGGTGGCCGTCTTCCTGGATCACCGCAGCTCAGTCAGCCTCGCAGCGAAGTCCCTCAATTTGCACCGGAACACCCTGCAGGCCCGGCTTAATCGGGCCCGGGAACTCGGTGTCCGGCTGGATATTCCGTCCGAGTTGCTGTCCGTCCACCTCATTGCCAAAGTGCTGCAGCGCTCCTTGCAAGACTAGGCGGGCACGCGGGCATACCGTTCCGCCAGCAATCCGTGACCGCGGTCCATGCCCGGGAACGGTCCCTGGTCCGTGTCCTTTCGAACTGTTCCATGGACAACTGTTCTATGGACAACTGTTCTGTGGACACGGTATCCAGGGACCACAGGGCTAACCTATCTGGACAACAATCTTCCCTGACTGTTCGTTCGACTCCATGTAGCGGTAAGCGTCGAGCACCTGGTCGAAAGCAAAGACCCTGTCTACCCTGGGCCGCAGCGCGCCGGAGCCGATCCGCTCGAGGATGAAGTCGACGCCTCTCTGCCGTTCATCGGCCCGTCCGACGTGGTTGAACATTGAGTAGGGATGGAACACCGATTGAGTCCTGCACATTGCTGCCATGGGGATGACGGGCTGCTGATCGCTCAGAGTTCCGTACCCGAAAATCACTGCGTTGGGTGCCAGGTGATGGACGTAGGTGCCGAGGGACTCTCCTCCTATAGGATCGAAAGCGACCCGCACGCCTTTGCCGTCGGTGGTGCGGTCAATGACCTCGCCGACATCGTCGACTCCCACAAGGGCAACTTCGCTTGCGCCTGCTTCGAGGAGGAGCGACCGCTTCTTCTCCGTCCGTGTCGTCGCGATCACCCTCGCCCCCAGTGCGCGCGCTACCTCGATGGCGCCAAGCCCGGCCGAACTGGCGGCGGCCGTGACGAGCACGGTGTCATCGGATCCGAGATTGGCTACCTCTGCGAAGGCGAAATAGGACGTCAGATATTGCATCCAAACAGAGCAGGCCTCGGCATCCGAAAGCTCGGGTGGAGCAAGGGTTAGGTAGTCTCCCGGAAGGACGGCTGTCGTTCCCTGCACGCCGTCAGTCGTGGTGTAGAAGGGAATACTCGTCACGCGGTCGCCGATGTTGAAGGCCGTGATGTTCTTGCCGATCTCGGTCACCGTTCCCACTGCCTCGGAACCGATGCGCGAGGGGAACGCCGGTATGGTGTAGTGCTCCCCGTGGATGAACATCAGATCTGCCCGGTTGAGTGCAAATGCTGCGACGTCGATGCGGACATCGTTGTCGGCGACCGGACGTGGCGAAGCATCTTCGACGCTCAGCACTTCAGGGCCTCCCAGTTCGCGGAAGACAACCGCGGATTCCGGCCTGCTCATGGCCGGACCATCGAGAGTTCAGTCAACACAGGGGCCGAAGTCATTGACACCATGTGCTTTGGCTTGAGGGCCGGGAAAAACTGCGCACGTTCTTGGGCGGTCGGCCCGTCGTAGCCCAAGCGCTTGCTGTGCGTCCAACCGAAACGGCGGGCCGAGTCCACGAGCTGCTCAGCGTGTTTGAGCGGGGCCACAGTCGCGTCGATCACAGGTACGCCAATTTCCTCTTGAACCGTTTGGAAGAATCCGAATTCGGCCGTGCACCCGAGGATGACGACGTCTGCTCCGTCTTCCTCCACGGCCTTGCGGGCTTCGGTCATGATCCGCTTCTCCGTGAGAGCCGGGTCCGCCTGGAAGTCGTCGACGCCCATCTCGAGCACGCGCCACGAGGCAAGACGGTCTGACGCGCCGCAACGGTGGACGTTCTCGGCCATCTCGGGAATCCACTTTTTCCGTCCAACGAGAATGGAGAATCGCTCGCCCAGGCTGCCGGCGAGGCTCAGCGCCGAATGCGCCGGGCCCACAACCACCATACGATCGGTGATTTCGCGTGCGGCCCGCAGCGCCGGGTCGTAGAAACAACCGATGACGGCGGCGTCGTAGCCTTCTTCTTCCGCCCAGCGCACCGTGCGCAGCAGTTGCGGAAGCATGAGTGCCTCGAAGGCGTTGTACTCAACGTGGGAGGGGCCCACGCCATCAAGTGAGACGACATCAACTTCGGTGCCCGGACGGACAATCTGGCGGAAGGAGTCCGCCATTGCGCGGTTGTAAAGATCGGTGAACAGCGGGTTGATCCACAGGATCCGGGTATTTTCCGGGAGAACGTCGAGACTTTCGCTTGGGCTGATCATTCCAATTCACTTCCTTCGGTTTCGGGCAAGAACAGGCCGAGGATGACCGTGGCAAACAAGAACATGTTGATAAAGAGGATTGTCGAAGTAGTTTCGGTGGCTGAGGCCAGGAGGAGCCCGACAAGACTCGGCGCGACCGTATTTGCGACGCGCTGACCGAAAAGCCCGGACCCGTAGCCTGAGCCACGAAGCGCTGAGGGGTAGAGCTCACCCATCCACGTGTCCCAGACACCCCAGGCTCCCAGGGCGAAGAAAGCCAGGGAGAACATGCCTACATACATCTCGGTCTCTGTGGAGGCTGTCCCGAAGAAGAATCCCCCGGCTGCTGCGGCGAGGACGTAGATCGTGAAGATCCACTTGCGCCCGAAACGTCCAGTGAGGTAGGAGGCCGACATATAGCCGGGGATCATGAGCACCGCGCTCAGGGCGATGAAGCCAAAGCTTGATGAGGCGCTCAGTCCTCGCCCTTCAAGCAACGTGGGCATCCACGATTGAAGTCCCCAGTAGCCCCAGGAGAAGGTGAAGTTGATGAGGACCTGAATAACCGTGATCCGGCCCATCCTCCCCTTGAAGAGGTTCCAGAAGGACAGCTTTTTGCCGTCCGAGACCGTCAATATGGTGCTCCGGGAGATGCCGCGTGCACCCAGACGCTCGAGGACAGCGTGTGCCTCTTCATTCCGGCCCCGCCTCGCGAGCCAGTAGGGGGATTCCGGTACGACCTTGTATAGAACGATGCCCCATAGGCTGGCAAGCGCGCTGACAGCAATAACCCAGCGCCAGCCGTGCCCTCCGATCAGGGCAGCGGTGCCGAGGGCGGCAAGGATGCCAATCGGCCACCCTGCAGCCAGATATACAGTGGCCTTTCCGCGGACCTTCACAGGGAGCAGTTCTTCAAAATAGGGGAAAGTCACCGTGAAGACGCCGGAGAACAAAAGCCCGGAGAGGAAGCGAGCCACCGAGAGGACCTCAAAGTTCGGCGCGAAGCAGCTCAGGAGCGTAAAGACGCCATAACCGAAGAAGCTCCACGCACAGGTGGCCTTCCTGCCGATCCGGTCAGAGATGGGTCCCCAAACGAGTGACCCGGGAATCATGCCAAGGAACAGCGCCGAAATGGCGATTCCTACCTGCGTCATTCCGACCTGCAGGCTCGTAGCCAGATCACTGGCAACGTAGGTGAGCATGAGCATTTCCCAGGCTTCGATTGCGAAAGCAACGAAGAGGACCGCACAGATCTTGACGTGAATGAACCCGAAAGGCATGTCGCGGAACGCGTGCCCCACGGCCATGGAGAGAGGTGGACTCGCAGTCCCGGGCACTGGCCCTGAAACGAGTGGGTCGATATTGGACATGTCGTGACCTCCGATATTGCGAATGGGATAAGAAGGACAAACAGCGTTTCTGTGCACGGAGAACAGTTCGGATCTCAAGGAATGCACGGTGCACCTCGAAGCAGCTCATCCAGGCGTCCACTCGGAGCAGCCTGTCCAAGCCTCCCGCCGAGTGATTGCCCTCACACTACAAACCGAGAACTCACAGATGGTGTTCAGCTTGCACTTTTCTGGCATGGAGGTTTGGGCGCCAAGCACTACCGCCCAAAAGGTGCACCCGTCCGGGCATGGCGTAACTGCCACCGCTTTTATGCAGTCTGCCCGTCCAGCTTGAGCACAAGGGTGCAGTATGCCCATCCCCTTGGTTGGCCCCGTATGTAGCGTGTTGCCACACACAAAGTGCCATTCCCAGAACCATGAGGAGATAAACATGCCGAACTACAGGGTGTCGATGGATATCGGCGGAACCTTTACCGACATTGTGGCCTACGACCAGGACGCCGGAACCTACGCGGCAACGAAAGCGTCAACCACGCCCGGGAACCTCAGTGCCGGCGTCATCGCAGGCCTCGAATCGATAGTTGATGATCTATCCGACATCGATTTCCTGGTCCACGGCACCACACAGGGCCTGAACGCATTCCTCGAACGCCGTGGTGTTCCCGTGCTGCTGCTGGCCACCGCCGGCATCGAGGACACTTATCACATCGCCCGCGGACCGCGTCTTGAGCTCTACAATGCTCAGTACCGCAAGCCCGCCCCGCTGGTCGAGCGCAAGGATGTCATCGGCGTCGAAGGCAGGCTGGACAGCCAAGGCGGGGAACTTGTGCCCTTGGACGAACTGGCAGTCCGCCAAGCAGCGCGCCGGGCAAAAGAGGAAGGCTATGGCGCCGTCGCCGTTGCGTTCCTGTTCAGCTACAAGAACCCCTCGCACGAACTCAGGGCCCGCGAAATCCTCATAGAGGAACTGGGGGAAGACTTCACCGTCTCCCTATCGCACGAAGCAGCCAAGGAATGGCGCGAATACGAGCGCACGTCCTCTGCCGTCGTCGAGGCCTATACGGGTCCGGTCGTACGCAACTACCTTTTGGACTTGGAAGATAAACTCGCTGACCGGGGAGTGGAAGCCCCACTGCACATCATGCAGTCCTCCGGCGGTGTACTCACCGCCGAATCCGCTCGTAAGCGGCCGCTGCAGACGCTGCTTTCCGGCCCGGTCGGCGGCGCCATGGGCGACGTCGAACTGGCAGGTGTCTCGGGAAACCGCAACCTCATCGGTGTGGACATGGGCGGAACATCCTTTGACGTTTCCTTGGTGGTTGACGGCAAGCCGGACGTCTCCACGGAGGCCCACCTTGAAGGTCTGCCGATGCTCATGAGCGTTGTCAACATCCACACCGTCGGCGCTGGCGGCGGCTCCGTCGCCTGGCTCGAAGCCGGCGGCCTGCGGGTCGGACCGCGCTCCGCAGGAGCCAACCCCGGACCGGCTTGCTACGGCCGCGGCGGGACGGAACCCACCGTCACTGATGCCAACCTGGTCCTCGGCCGTGTCGACCCCGACTGGTTCGCCGGCGGACAGGTCGCCTTGGACCGCGAAGCCGCGATAACAGCCCTGAAAACTGTCGGTGACCAGCTCGGCCTGGACCCCATTGCCATGGCGGAAGGCATCTGCGACGTAGCCAACTCGCAGATGGCCCAGGCGATTCGGACCATCACGATCTCCCGCGGCATCGAGCCCCGGGACTTCTCCCTCGTGGCCTTCGGCGGAGCTGGACCCATGCACGCAGTCTTCCTGGCCAAGGAACTCGGCATTCCGGAAACAGTCGTTCCTCGATTTCCCGGTGCTTTCTCCGCCTGGGGCATGTTGCAAACCAACATCCGCAAGGACTTTTCCGAACCCTACTTCTACCTCGACGAAGACATCGACGTGGCCGACATGGCCGGCATCCTGCGCTCCATGGAAGTCGAAGGCTTGTCGTCACTGGTCTCGGAAGGGGTCCCGGAGGAAAGCCGCGCAACGAAGGCGTCCGTGGACGTCCGCTATCAGTCACAGGAGTTCTCATTGAACGTTCCGCTGACATCCGCTGACGAGCCCGAATCTCCCGACTTCGTCACCAACCTCGCCCGCCGATTCTCCGCGATGTACCACGAGCGCTACGGCCACTCCAACCTTGGCGCGCCGATCGAAATCGTTACGCTACGCACGCAGGCTGTCGGTGACCTGGGACGGCTGGAAGCTCCGAGCTACGTCACTGCACAGGGGCCGGAGTTCAAGCACGAAATCCGCCAGGTGGTCTTTGACCACGTCGAGCACAGCACCACCGTGGTCCGCCGTGACGACCTCGGCGCTGGCCACACATTCGAAGGACCCGCCATCATCGTGGAGCAGACCGCCACCACCGTGGTTCCACCCGGGTTCAACGTCCAGGTCGACGAGTTCGGCTCCCTGGTCATCCGCACTGAAAACGTCGAAGAAAACTGAGGTACCAAAAATGACAATTGCAGCAGTCACAACCCTGGATCCGGTCACCGTGGAAATCATCCGCAATGCACTCACCAGCGCGGCGGATGACATGAACGCCACCCTGATCCGTTCCGCCTACTCACCCATCCTCTACGAAGGCGGGGACTGCGTCGTGGCCCTGTTGGACACCGAACACCGAGTGCTGGGACAGTCCGCAGGCCTGCCGCTGTTCCTGGGCAACCTCGAAACGTGTTCGATCGCCGTGGAGGAAATGTACGGCCGCGCGGTCTGGCAGGAAGGGGACATCTGGATCCTCAACGATTCATACCTGGGTGGGACCCACCTGAACGATGTGACCATTTTTGCTCCGATCTTCGACGACGGCGCCGTGGTTGGATTCGCGGCCACTCGGGCGCACTGGATGGACATGGGATCCAAGGATGTGGGCGGCTCGATGGACTCGACAGATATCTTCCAGGAAGGCTTCAGGATGGGGCCGGTCAAGCTGGTCGAAGCCGGTATAGAGACTTCTGTCGTTGACCTGATCCGGACTAATGTGCGCTTCCCTTACCAGACCATTGGTGACATGCACGCGATGATCGCAGCCCTCCGGATGGGGACCACCCGCATGAAGGAGCTCGTGGGCAGGTACGGGATGGAGCAGTTGGATGCCGCCCGGGATGAGATCTTCCGCCAAACGGAGGAAATCGAGCGTGCGACCGTCCGCAACATCCCGGACGGCGTCTACGAAGCCGAGGGTTTCCTGGACAACGACGGCATCGATCTGGACACTCCCATTCCAATCAAGCTGCGGATCACGGTAGCGGACGATACCGTTGACTTTGACGTCACCGGATCGGCGGACCAGACCCTGGGGCCGGTCAACTGTGGTGCCGCCCAGGCCGTCTCGGCACTGCGCGTGGGCTACAAGCTCCTCGTCAGCCCGGAGTCCAACTCCAACGGTGGTTCCTTCCGGCCAATGACCACCCAGGTGCGGTCCGGCTCGGTTCTGGGCGCCGTGACGCCGGCCCCGTGCCAGTGGTACTTCTCCCACCTTGGGCTGCTGATTGACCTCGTCTCCAAGGCAATGGCCCCGGCCATGCCCGATCGGGTCGCCAGCGCCAGCCACGGTGACTCCATGATTATCACCGCCGCCGGTTTCGACACCCGCTTCGGCCGGAACTTCGTCACTATGGAAGCCACCCTGGGCGGCTGGGGTGCCTGGCAGGGCACGGACGGTGAATCAGCCATGATCAACAACGTCAACGGCTCACTCAAGGACCTGCCGATCGAGATGTTGGAGACCCGTTACCCATTCCGGATCAACGAGTACTCCATCCGCCCCAACTCCGGCGGACCCGGACAGTACCGTGGCGGCAACGGCGTAGTGCGCGAATACGAATTCCTGGCCGACTGCGTGGTCGGGCTGTGGTTCGAACGGTCAAAGACCCCCGCTTGGGGACTCTTCGGCGGATCGGACGCTCAAGGCCCGGAAGTTGTGATCAACCCCGGACGCTCTGATGAGGTCCGCACTCTGAAGGCGAACGCCCGCAAGGTCAAAGCCGGCGACGTCGTCCGCCTCGCTGTGGGCGGGGGCGGCGGCTTCGGAGACGTCTCCAAGCGCTCCCGCGAGGACATCACCTACGACATCGTCAATGGATTCATCACCGACGACTTTGCCCGGACGCACTACGGCTACTAAGCCCCACCAGTGGATGGGTTCCCATCCAGAAGGGAGGACTCCATGAGTTCCCAATATCAATCCTTCGACGACGTTTGCGAAAGCGCCCGGAAAGCAGTCGGCGTCACCCTCTTTACCATCTCAGTCATCGCCGACGACGGCGCCAGTATGGCCCGCGTCTACACCACCCATCCCGATGTCTATCCGGTAGGCGGGAAGAAGACCCTCGCCGGGGACACGAACCGGGTGTGGCTTGAACAGGTCCTCGAGGGACAGCAGCCGTTCCTGGGGGCGGACAAGGAAGCGGTCCGCGCATTCTTCTTTGATTCGGAAACGATCGAGTCATTGGGCTGCGGGGCCATCGTGAACGTTCCGGTCGTGAGCAGCGGCCGGACTATCGGATCGATGAACTTCCTCGCACCTGAGGGCAGCTACGACCAGAGTTCGGTGGAGGCAGCCGTGGACGTCGCACGGCGGTCCGTCCATCTGCTCCAAGAAGCCCTTATCACCACTAACTAGTTCCACCGCGGGCGGGCACCAATTGGGGGCCCGCCCGCGGCGACAACAACAGGAAGGAACCGCACGTGACCACTCCGGAAAGCCTGACAATACGTAACGCCCTGATCTTCGACGGCGAATCACCTGACCTGATTGAGGGCTCTATCAGCATCCGGGATGGCCGGATCACCGACGTGGGGCGGGAGGTGGAAGATACCGGTGCCGTCCTTGACGCCGGCGGCCGAACCGTGATTCCAGGACTTATCGATGCACATTTTCATGCTTACGCGCTCAGCCTGACGTCCGCCACGAACGAGACGGGGCCACTTAGCTATTCCGCACTTACCGGGGCAAGGCGCCTCGCTGCTGCATTGCTCCGTGGATTCACAGCGGTGCGTGACGTGGCGGGCGGTGACGTTGGCCTTGCCAACGCCATCGAGGAGGGACTGTACCCTGGTCCACGCTACTTCTTCACGGGACCGGCGCTAAGCCAAACAGGAGGCCACGGCGATATCCGGGCCGCGAACGACGGAGGATGCTTCCATGGCGGCCACATGTGCGAAGTGGTGGACGGCGCCGATGACCTGCTGCGGGCCGTGCGTCACCGATTCCGAACCGGCGCCACCGCGATAAAGCTCATGACCTCCGGAGGGGTTGTTTCACCGGTCGATCCGATTCGGGTTCCGCAGTACAGTGCGGAGGAGATCCGCGTCGTAACGGACGAGGCTTCCCGGCGGGGCAGCTATGCCACCGCCCACGCATATTCGCCCGAGGCTATTCGCCATTCAGTACTTAACGGGGTCCGCTGCATCGAACACGGCAATCTGCTGGATGCGGAAACCGCCCGGCTCATGGCTGACAACGACGTCTATCTCGTCCCCACCTTGGTGACCTACGAGGCCATGGAACGACGCGGAGAGGAAGTCGGCCTCACCAAAACGGGAACGGCCAAGAACCGGGAAGTGCTGGAGGCCGGGAGGAACGCGCTGGCACTGGCCCGCGACGCCGGGGTCCGGATCGGATTCGGAACAGACCTCATGGGTGAACTGGAGGACGAGCAACTGGCCGGACTCCGCCTTCAGTGCGAAGTGCTTGGCGTCTACGGCGCCCTCCGGTCGGCAACATCAACCAACGCCGCCCTGCTTGGACGCGGTGACCTTGGACGCATCACCCGAGGGTCGTGCGCGGACTTGGTGGTGCTGGACGGGAATCCCTTCCACGAACCATCGATCCTCTGGGACGAAAGCAAGACGCGGACCGTCATCAAGGACGGGCAGCTCATCTCCACCGGTGCCCTTCGGGGTGCGGCGGACCTCCCGTTAAACGTTCCGGTTGCCTGAGAAAGCCGGATGGTGTACTTGCGCGCGCCCCGGGCCCCGACACGGACAAGCTGCAAGTAGTTCGCACAGTGCTAACAGCGGTTTGTTTTCGGTCAGATCCGTTCTAAACCTTTCCGGTCAGCGTCGGTTACGATGTACGCCCTATTGACTGAAAGAACCCTGCTGAAACTCAGCTGGGTTCGTGCCGGTCCCATTTAGCTACTGCTGCGAGGCATTTCTGTATGCGCGCTAGTGGTCTGAGTGCCTCGCAACAGTGATTTGGTCACGCTCGGCGTAGTAGCGACTTCGAAGCATAGTAATGAGACCGAGACGTGATGCCCTAGTTGCAATTCTCCGGGTGTGAATCGCAGGAGTATTTGGCGTGGTTCTGTCAGCGCTGCCGGTTCCGAACGGACTTCTCGGGCCCACCAGGGCACGTAGCCCTCCGTTAGGTGAGGGCTGGGGGCTCCCGGCGGCCCGCGCGCGCCAACTTGCTTTTACGGAGGGGGCGGGTGGAGTCTCCCCGCGTTTCCCGGGATTTCCATAAGGCCGACAACCGACCTTTCGTACAGCTCGGTAGGGGAGGGGTAATGGGGCACGCGACGCACTCACCCTGCGACCGAAGTTCTGGGCAGCCCCGCAAGCCAGTCCCCTCCGGCGCCAACACGACATACCGGCCGCTATCCAGGGCGACCATGCAACCTGCGAGATTGGGCGATGAGTCAGGCATCCCGGAGGCCGGAACGATTTCCGAAGACAGGCGCTCCTTGTGAGCGTTAAGTCTCGTGAGCTCCGGTCCCGCCGTGCGGTCCCATACCATTCAGACTGGCGTCCGGAGAAGCTAATTTGTGCCTTTGGCAACGGTCATGTGGGATATCTGCCTGATTCGGGTCCGGTCCGGGATTCGAGGGCGGTGGCGGCGTCGAGGGCGTCGTCGACCACGATGAGGTAGTTGTCGCGTCCGGCGGCGAGTGGGATGGAGTGTTCGCCGTATTTGTCGTATGCGAGGTCGACGGCGTTGGTGATGTTGAGTCGGCGCAGGAGCCGGGCGATGTCGAGGGTGTCTTTGTCGCGTTCGGCCGCGATTTTCATGGCCAGGAGCGTTTCGGTGTCTGCGGCCTGGATGGTGAGTCCGTCGAGCTGTTCGATGTCGACCCAGGTGGCGTTCTCGGGGACGAAGGCTGAGGCGTTGGTGTTGAGCCAGTCGGGCGCGAGGTCGTAGTCTGCTGCCATTTCCGTGACGACGGTGTGGATGGTGTGTGGGTCGGCGTAGCTGGCGTCGATGTCTGCGGTGGGCCGGTTGCCGATGCCCTGAAGGATGAGGGCGGCACCGCCCACTAACTGGACGTCGCCGTGAGCACCGGCGGCCTGCAGGCGCCTGCCGAGTTCATGGAGGAGAGCCCGGATTTGTGCTGCGGTGAGTTCTCCGCCGGTCATGCCGTGACCAGGCTACGTTCGCGGATGAAGACGTTCAAAGCGGCGAGTTCCGGCGGGGTTTCGGTGCGGGTGAGTTCCTTCATGGGTGCGCGGATGGTGCGGTAGGACTCTGCCGGCATCCATGCCTTGTCGAGGGGTTTGATCCGTCGTGTCCAGGATGGCGTGGGTTGGCCGAGGCGGTGTGCGGTGTAGTTGGTGATTCCGGCGAGGGCCGCTGACCAGTGCGGGTCTTTGAGGCGGGGGCTGCGCTGGAGCAGCGGTCTGCCGGCGGTGAGGGAAGCGGTGGCGTAGTCGGCGAGCATTTTGATGGCGAACTCAAAGTCCCGTTCGGAGATGAGTCGGGTGAAGGTTGCCGCGTAGTCTCGCCGCGAAGGGTCGAAGTCGCTGCCCCGGGGGATGGGATCTGTGGCGGCCAAGGTCAGGCCAACGGCGGCCATGACGGCTAGGGTTTTGCCGAGTTCGGCGCGGTCATGGCCGGCTTCCAGATCGATGAGGAACTTCCGTGACACACCGGCCATGTCGGCAAGGGTTTGCTGGGACAGCCCGCGGGCTGTGCGGCGGGCGCGGATGATGGCGCCCGCTGATGCCGGGGTCTCGATGGGCTTTCCAGTGTCATGGCGTCCCTTCTCCCGTCCATTATGTCACCGAATGGTGACATATGCATTTGAGGGCGGGCGTCCGGCGGTCAGCTGGCTCGTATGTGGATGCCAAGCATAGTGGACGCTATTGATCGGTCAGGTGAGTTTCGACCGAGCGGATCATGAGATTGCCGAAGGGAGGTGCAGCCGCCGTGGAGAGATTGGATGCGGGTAAGGTTTTGGACGCAGGGAGCTACTGCCTGCGGGCGTGCCCTCGGCCGTGGGTTCAGGCCGGGTGGAGCCTCGGATTGTTTGCCAGCACAATGAGAAACCGCGCCCCTTCCATATGGGGTGCGATCGGCGGTTGGAGAGCTTGAATCGGCGAAATTGGCGTGTGGACACTGTCCACCCTTCTCGCTTCGTCCTGGCCCGTACTGCCGCCGGACTGGCCCGGATCCCGCATGTTTCCGCCACTTCCCAGTGTCCGCAAGGCCGGGAATTCCGTTCGAGTCCCACCTCGGGCACGGCATACCCCCTCAACAGAGGGGGTTTTTGCTTTAACGTGTGTACATTCTGGTTGGTCAGGCCCCTCTGACATTGGCCGCGGGTGTGCCTGGCGCCGCGGGTCGCCTGTTTGGTTGTGGGGTTATGCGATCCTTTCTTGTATGTCTGTTAGGTCCTGGTTGGCCTACAACCTTTCATGGGTAGCGGAGCTGAGCGCAACATGACTTCGTGATAATGCGTCAAAAGTTCTTGGTTTTGGCTCGTTGCTGACGTTGTGTACCCGGCGTGGCCGATGTTTTGTCAGGCCAAAGAGGGCGTGGACATTGTCCACACTTAAATCTTCTTTATTGAGACTGATGACAGCCATTGCCTGCCCGTTGTTCGGCCTACATCTAGTCATCGCCTGTAATTGGCCCGAGCGACATGCCGCCCATTCGCAAGCGCACTATCTGCAGGGCCCCGGCGACGTGAGAGTTCAGTCGGCGCGGTCGATCGGATGTTTTGGGGGAGGACTCGTCGGCGTCGTCGACGCGTGACTACGAACAAATGGGGGAGTGGCACGGCGCAGGTTGCGGTCTCTGCCAAGGTCGCCGAGCATTGGGAGTTTTCACACGATCCTCGGGGCCGCCCACGTCGAAGCCGACCGGTTCGCCGATAGCGGGGATTCGGTAAGGCTTGGGGAGGGGCGGGATAGCGGTAACCCGAAGCCTGCAGGGCCTTTAGCCTGCCACGCCAGGATTAGGGTAGGTCTTCAGTAGAACCGTCCTGAACGCCCGTCGAGGGCAGTGGCCGCACGCATACTTCGTACCCCGGACGCTCAGCGACAAACCCACCACTCAGTTGCTGGCACATGACTGGAGGGGGTGGTGGCCTTAGTCGTCGAAATGGTTTGCCGGTGCCGTGGTGGTGCCGTTGCGTTCGGCGACGATGTTCCCGGCGAGGTCGTGGAGTTTTTGGTTCCGATTCTGGGATGCCTGGTGAAGGAACGCGAAAGCTTCCTTCTGGGTGCAGTTGTTCTCGGCCATGATGATCCCGGTCGATAGATCAATGACCGTGCGGCGACGCATGGCGGCTTTGAGGTCTTCGGTGAGCAGATCAGCCGTGGCGATCCGCAGCGCCAGCCGCAACGCCTGGCCAGCCATGTCCGCGAAGACCATGGCCTCGTTCACGACTTCCTTGGTGAAGGTTCCCGCCTCGGGGGCGAAGAAATTCAGGGCCGCTGAGGCGTCGTTGCCCAGCTCCATTGGTGCCGCGAGGACACTGCGCGCACCGGCCTCAGCGATAGTGCTGGTGTACTTGGGCCACGGATTATCGGCGCTGGTGTCCGCCACCACCACTGGCTGGCCGGTTTGGAGTGCTTCCAGGACTGGGCCGTCGCCCAGGCTCTGTTCGACGCCGTCCCAGAGGATCGCCTCGTCGCTGCTCCCGGCCAGGGTCACGGCCCGCTTCCGGCGCCAAAGGGTGACCGCGCATTCGATCCTGATCTGCGTGGCGCGGCTTAAAGTCGTAGCCGCGCAGCGAGTCATTCCGTCCAGAAAGGACTTGACGTCATCGGTTCCAGCGATGAGTTGGTGAAGTCGCTGGAAGTCTTCGTTCTGCTCCTCAGTGTCCACATCCAGCATTGTAGAAGCGGGTATTTACAGGGGCAAGACGGATGAGGGGCCCTTTTTTGGGCCGGGATTTCTGCTTCAGTTCGGGGCGCTGATTTCCTCGACGGCGGCCTCCAAAGCCAGCTCGTCGGAGGCGCTGAAAGGTGCCAACCCGTGGACATAGGCGTCCAAATCCAGCACGTCGGCGTTGCCGCCCATGCTCCAGAACGAGACCCAGAGATCGTTGACCGTCGTGCTGGTTGTGTCCAGCACGGCAAGCGCGACCCGACGCGCTTCCTCCACAACGCCCATGCTAGGAACTGCTTCCCCGTCAAAGCAAGAGAAACCGCACTTCAACACCAATTGCCAGCACAAGAGCGCGCTATTAAGAAGCATGATGCTGAGCTGCTCACGCGTTTTGAGGACGCGTGACCGCGTACCTGGACATCGAGGACGCGCTCCAGCTTGTTGACCGGTACGGCTTCCATATCCGCGATGTCGGTTTGCTGGCCTCGGCTTTGGCTAGGCCCGCGACAACCGTCATGGGCGCCGAAGCATACCCGGACCCTGCGTTGAAGGCGGCTGCCTTGTCGGATTAGGTCGGGTGGGCAGAACCCGCCGCTGGGTCACCTGGGACGAATGCATAATGGCGACGAATTGTTCGTCGGTCAGGGGCCGGATCGCCTCCGAGTTCGTGGCTCGACCTCGGAGGGCGTGGGCATGGTGATACCAATGGCTATCATGTGTGCCGGTAACGTCGCCGGCTCTCATCGGACCCAGTCGGCGATCTGATCTCCCGGGCGGATCGCCATTGCATCAAATTTCTAACCTGAAATCATTGGACGCCTCAGCGCGTAGGCATCGGCGCAGGGGTCGATGCCGGGAGCGCGGCGAGGTTCCGGTAGAGATCCGAGTCGCGCGTGGTGTGCCCGCGGTTGTCAGTGACGTAGACCTCGAACGTGAAGGTGCTGTCGTCGTGGTCGAGCGTGAATTCGATAGTGGGGTCCCTTACGGATATTGTCCCTTGCGAGACGATTCGGCCGTATTTCTGCTCCGGGACACTGAGATCCGTGCCGTGCTGCGCGGGGTCACGGATGAAGTATCGAACCGTGTACGGCGCCGGCGGCAGGTGCCGCAAGGTTGGGAAGAAGGTGAAGTCCCTCGTGCCGGTCGTCGGGTAGACCTTCGCATGCCACTGGTAGCCGGAGACTCCGGGAGTGAGCGCGTCGTCGAGGTCGCGGATGCCCGTGCGGTTCGTTTGGGGGTCGGCGCTGCTGCGGGTGTGGCTTAGGGCTTTGGTGGCGGGTCCGAGTCCGACGCCGAGGCTTAGACCGAGCCCAATCGAGACCACCGGGAGGAGGATCGCCCACAAGCGCGCGCGGCGCTGCAGGCCAGTCCGGACGGCCTGCCGGTGTATCGATAGCGTGTAGGGCACGGCGCCGGTGGGGATAGCTCTTGAGTACGGACTATAGCCCGCGCGGGCCCAGGCCTCAATGTACGCAGCACGCGGCGGGAGTGAAGCTTCAGTGCCTCCGACCGGGTTCCAGTAGGCAAGGAATGGCAGCGGCAGATCCCTCAGCCGGTCGTATGGGTCCTTGGTGGTGAAGGTCGGCACCATGCGGCTGCGAACTCCCCCGCCGGCAGCGTACTGGTGAAGGTAGGCGTGGAAGTCTTCAAGGTGTGTGCGGTCGACCTTGATCTGGACTATGAATGCCCTCGTCACGATCGCCTCAAACCGTGTGAGCGTGACCCACTCTCCGGCATGCCAAAGCAGGAAGGCACCCGAGATAGCTGAGATTATTGATCCCGCCATGATGAGCGCCTCGACCCAAAACGGGATGATCGTGCTGTCACTATCGTTGACAAGGATCGAACCGGCGACCGCTGCCACCGCGATCACCACAAGGGCCGCACCGAGGGCCGCGCCTGCCCAGCGTGGCATTCGGATTGCACGAATCTGGGCTGGCAGATCCTCCTCGCGGAAGTGATCACTGGAATTCGGAACGAACATCGCTACCTCCAACATCCAACGGGAAAGCCCTGAGGACGATGCTTCCATAAGCCGCCCCAGCTGGGTGGTGGATTGACGAATGTTGTGCAATTCTTCGACAAAACCTTGCAATGTCCTTCGGTGCACATGCCCCGGCTCCCGCACCGACGGCGGACTCCTCGCCAGGAGTCGGGAAGTGGGATGTTGGCGGGAAGTCTCAACACCGACTTCTGCGCGGGCTGCGCCTGGGGTTTTGCGAGTTGGCTGACCATAATGTCACCGGTGACTGCTGGAGGCGTTGTGCCTGGCCGGGCTGGTCATGTCGTGCGCTGCCGGACCTGCAATGGACGGTGGGAGAACGACCAGCGGAGGGGAGGGAAGCCGATGCACTTTGTGCCAAGATTTTCGTTCGGAAACCAGTTCCCGAACGTTTCGGCGCGGGTGATTCGGATCGCGACGGCGGCCCGCTCGGCTTTGCTTCCATTAAGTGTGGGGCCTTGCCGGAAGGCAAATAAGAGGGTGTGGACACTGTCCACACTTTGCCTGTCGGACTGGGGCGTACATCGGTCGGATCGGGCCGGATTCGGCATGATTCCCGGAAATCCCAGCGTTCCCAAGGCCGGGAATCACCTTCGAGTCCCAGCTCGGGCACGGCAAATCCCCTCGTCAGAGGGGGTTTTTGCTTTAACGTGTTGACATATCTTGTGGTCAGTCCCTCTGACACGGGCCCCGGGGGTGCCTGGCGCCGCGGCTCGCCTGTGAAGCTATCCTGAAGATTCTTCATGACCGGTTCAGTGCTGCTTCTTGATCGTCCGGCGCATCGTATTTGTCCGGTCAAAGCGTGTGTGGATATTGTGCACACTCCACTCTGCTTTTTGGTGGGATGGGCCGGTTCCGGTTTTCTTGCTCACACAGGTGCATTGGAGCGCGTCATTCACAACGACATGACGGGCCCGTCTCGGATCGGGCCAGCCACGGGAACCCCTGGCATATCAATGTCTCTGGGGCGCTACGTTATGGCTGGCAAGCCCTCCCCAAGGCGTCGGGCGGTGAACGCCTTCGGTGGGTGCTTCTTGAGGGCGAACCGAAGCGTGGTATGTGTGCAGATCAGGGTTGCATCCGAGCCATTCAGGAAGTCGATGGACGCTCCGATGTTAACGAGGACGACGGCGGGAGTTGTCCTCCCGCCGTCGTGAGCCGTTCGGCTTGGCGCCTCGCGTTGTTGGCGCGGCGCTCAGCCTTCAAGCTTGGAATGCTCGCCCAGGCGGTGCCATGAACGGTTGTGGTAGACCAGAGCGTCGCCGGGTTCGCCCGCTGAGACGTCACGCATTACGCGCGCCTCCAGGGCGTGAACGGCGATGATTGTGGAGGTCCCCACCTCCATGCGATTGATGACGGCGCAGCGCACCCAGGCGCGGACATCGTCATAGACGGCTTCGCCGGTTGCAAGGGCCGACCAGCGGTGCGTCTGGTCAAAGCGGTTGGCCCCCGGGGTCGCTCCAAACTTGGCCAAGTCGACGTCGTGCGCGTCCAGCAGGTGCACGACAACGGTTTCGGCGCGCGAAAGCACCTCGGACGCAGAGGACAGTGCCGAGACCGAGAAAATCAGCAACGGAGGTTCCGCACTCACTGACACGACCGACGATACCGTCAGTGCCACCGGTCCTTCGCCCGCATCTGCCGTGATGACGGCGACACCTCCCGGATGGCCACGGAACAGTGCCTTGAATTCGTCGGCAGAGAGGGAGGACGGGAAGGTTTGCTTCGGAGCCCCGAGCCACGTGTCTGTGGGATAGGCGTGAAACATCGTTATGACACCCTGGGGGCGGAGCGGGCGAGTTCCTCGCGAATGATGTTCGTCCCTGCGCTGAGAGCACTCAGCTTGGCCAGTGCGACGTCCCGGGGGAACGGTGCCATGCCGCAGTTGGAGCTGGCGATGAGCTTGTCCGCATCGACGAACTGCAGGGCCTTGCGGAGGGTGTTGGCGACGTCCTCCGGGGTCTCGATGGTCTCGCTTGCGACGTCGATTGCCCCGAGCATGACTTTCTTGCCGCGGAGGAGCTCGATGAGGTCCATGGGCACGTGGGAGTTCTGGGATTCCAGCGAGATGATGTCGATGCTGGAGTTCTGCAGCAGCGGGAACGTTTCCTCGTACTGCCGCCATTGTGAGCCGAGCGTCGCCTTCCAGTCAGTATTCGCCTTGATGCCGTAGCCGTAGCAGATATGCACGGCGGTCTCCGCGCGCAGTCCTTCTGCCGCTCTCTCAAGCGCAGCCACGCCCCAGTCCTTGACCTCATCGAGGAAGACATTGAATGCGGGCTCGTCGAACTGGATGATGTCCACGCCGGCCGCCTCTAGTTCTTTCGCCTCCTGGTTCAGGATCGTGGCGAACTCCCAGGCCAGCTTCTCGCGGCTCTTGTAGTGGTCATCGTAGAGCGTGTCCACCATGGTCATTGGGCCGGGAAGAGTCCATTTGATCGGCCGGTCGGTGGTTGCGCGGAGGAACTTTGCGTCTTCGACGAATACCGGCTGCTCGCGGCGCACCGCTCCGACGACGGTCGGCACACTGGCGTCGTAGCGATCGCGGATGCGCACCGTCTTGCGCTGTTCAAAGTCGACCCCGCTGAGATGCTCGATGAAGGTGGTGACGAAGTGCTGGCGGGTTTGCTCGCCGTCGCTGACGATGTCGATGCCGCGTCGGCTCTGCTCGTGGATGGCGATGCGCAGAGCATCCTGCTTGCCCTCGAGCAGCGCATCTCCCTCCAGTTTCCACGGGGACCAAAGAGTCTCAGGCTGTGCGAGCCACGATGGTTTGGGCAGGCTTCCGACAACGGTGGTGGGCAAAAGTGTGTTCATGATTGACGATTCTCCGTGGGTCAGTTGACGAGAGCGGGGTATTTGGCGGTCCACTGGTCCAACAGGTCCTTGTGTGGCGTGATGAAGTGTTCCTCCGTGTACTTCGCCTGCGTGACCGCGAGCTGACTGCGTTCTACGCGGTCGTAAGCGATCTGGGTCCGCGAGTAATCCTGCTCTCCCAGGCTCGGCTGGTAGACGTGGGCGGCGGCGGAGTTCGCGTTGTAGATCTCCGGGCGGTAGATCTTCTGGAACGTCTCCATGGTGCTGATTGTGCCGATGAGCTGCAGGTTGGAGTAGTCGTTGAGCAGGTCGCCGCGGAAATAGAAGGCGAGCGGCGCGACGCTTCCGCGTGGCATGAAGTAGCGGACCTGCAGCCCCATCTTGGCGAAGTACGCGTCCGTCAGCGAGAACTCGTCCTGCTGGTACTCGACGCCCAGGACCGGGTGACGGTTCTCCGTTCGCCGGTACGTCTTGCTCGTGGACACGCTGATGCACACCACCGGCGGCTGCGGGAAGCGTTCCTGGCATGCCGGGGAATCAAGGAATTGCTGGAACAGTTTGCCGTGAAGATCGCCAAAGTCCCCGGGAACGGTGGGCTTGCCTGAGTCCCCTGCTGCCGCTGGCAGTACGATGCTGAAGTCGAAGTCACGGACGTAGGAGGAGAAGTTGTTCCCAACGATCCCTTGGTGGCGGACCCCGTTCAACTGGTCGATGATCTGGATGTCGAGAACTTCGAACAGTGGGAACTGCTGATCCGTACCGTCTGCAGTGAACTCTATCTGCACTGAGACGATCTCAAGCTCGAGCGTGTAACGGTCCCGGTCCGGGTTGTCCCAGCTTGCGAGATCGTTGAAGCGGCGCCGAATCATGGTCAAGGCGTTGCGGAGGTTCTCCTGGCGGTGCTCGCCCCGTGCCAGGTTGGCGAAATTCGTCGTGATCCGTGAGCCTTCCGACGGGGAGTAGTCCTCGTCGAAGGGGGTGGTGGTGATGCTGAAGGTGAAGTCGTCTGCCATGTGCTGCCAATCCGTTGATGGGCCGGAGACGGCCTTTCAGAAGGTGATGTATCCATGGTGCAGCCTTCCGTGGGGTATCAAGTAACTCGTGGTTACTATGCGTTCATATAGAATTTTCCTATGCCCCAGATTTCGAGCGGATTGACCCTGCAGCAGCTGCGCTATTTCATAGAAGTTGCAGCTGAGGGGTCGATCTCCGCGGCTGCCGATCTTCTCTACGTAGCGCAGCCGACAATGTCCGCAGCGATGAAGGATCTTGAGGCCCGGGTGGGCCGTGAGCTCCTGGTTCGCTCCGCCCGCGGGGTCACCCTGACCGCCGACGGGGCAGAGTTCCTCGGTTACGCGAGGCAGGTCGTCGAGCAGTTCGCTCTCCTCGAGCAGCGCTACCTTGGCAGGCCACCGCGGCGACGTCTGCTCGGGGTGTCGACGCAGCACTACTCGTTCGCGGTGGACGCTTTCGTCCGGATGGTCAAGGCCACTGATGTGGCCGAATACGAGTTCTCGCTGCGTGAGTCCCGTACCTGGGACATCATCGAGGATGTCCGGACGCTCCGCAGCGAGATAGGCATCCTCTACCGGAACGATTTCAACCGGAAGGTCATCGACAAGCTGCTCCGGGAATCCGGGCTCGGGTTCACTCCGCTTTTCCTCGCCGATCCGCACATTTTCATTTCACGGAACAACCCGCTCGCCGCAAAAGGGCGTGCGACTCTCGATGATCTCGCCGGCTTGCCGCGGCTAACCTTCGATCAAGGTGCGAACAACTCCTTTTACTTCGCCGAGGAGATTCTCTCCACCATGTCCAGCAAGCAGGAGATCCGGGTCTCTGACCGTGCCACGATCTTCAACCTCATGATCGGGCTCCACGGCTACACGATCTCGACGGGCATCATCAGCGGGCAGCTCGACCCGGAGATCGTCGCCATCCCGCTCGACGTTGACGAACGCATCGAGATCGGCTGGGTCGGCCACGCCGCGATTCCGCTTACCGACCAAGCGCAGCACTACCTCAGGGAATTGCGGGCCGTCGTCGCTGAGTTCGGCGTAGCGCTACTCGACTGACTGCAGTTGAGCGGGCGGGTCTTTACCCCTTCGGTGGCTTGGACGTGAGCGTTGCAGCCGAGCGGGTTGCTGGTGTCGTACACGCCCGCCGCTGACGTTGGCATGGCCGGGGCAGACGCCAGCAAGGAAACCGGCCTGTTCCAGGTGGTGACGATCCAGCCAAGGGACATCTGGGCCTGAAACGCTGTGTCAGCGCTGCCCGCCTCATTCTCGAGTCCGGCAGGCACGCGCCCAGGACGCCTAAAGGGCCACGGTCCGGAACCCGCAGTTGCCGCTGGAGGATTCGGGAGTGTTCGACGTACGTGCCGCAACGCGGTACCGGTTGCAGTAGGAATCGTGACAGAGGTAGGAGCCACCACGCATCACGCGTCCCGCCCCGATTGAGGGGCCTTGGGGGTTATCGGTTGGTGAGTTGCGGTAGTACTTGGGCAGGAACCAGTCCGAGCACCATTCCCAGACATTTCCCGCTACTTCGTAGAGGCCGTATGCGTTGGGTGGGAAAGACTTTATCGGCGCCGTTCCCAGATAGCCGTCGTCGGAAGTGTTCCTTTGGGGGAACGTACCTTGCCAGATGTTGCAGCGGTGTTCGCCGTTGGGTGTCAGTTCGTTGCCCCACGCGTAACGCATGCCTTCCAGGCCGCCCCGGGCAGCGTACTCCCACTCCGCCTCGGTTGGCAGTCGCCGTCCAGCCCAGTCGCAGTAGGCAAGGGCATCGGTGTGCGATACGTGGACGACGGGATGATCCGGAATGTCCTCCCACTGCGAGTCCGGGCCAGTGGGATGGGCCCACTCGGCGCCGCGGATGTTCAGCCACCAGGGTGCTCCCGCAGCGACGCCGAGGACGTCGTCTGCCTTGGCGGTGGAGATCAAGTGGAAGACAGCGGATGAGCCAAAGACCTCCGCTTCGGTACGATAGCCGGTCTCTTCCACGAAGGCGGCAAACATCTTGTTGGTGACCGTGGTTGCGTCAATAGTGAATGAGTCGAGGCGCACTTGGTGGGCGGGTGATTCCCCGTCACGGGGATATCCTTCCCCGAAAGCATCCCCCATGGTGTACGTTCCTCCGGGAATGGAGATGTCCTCGTGGGTTGGTTTCAAGAACCCTGTCGATGGCGAATCTGTCTGAGCTTGCTGCCGCGTTCCACCCGGCTTCCGAGTCGGCGCACAGCAGCTCTTGCCATGGGCCGTGTTGGAATCACTCAAGGACAGAGGTATCACTTTTCTCTCCTCAGGTCCCGTTGCCGTATCAAGGCTTCCAGCCGGACTTCCGTTGCTTCAAGCCACGCCATCAGACTGTTGACCATGTAGAGGCCCCTCTCACTTTGCAGTCTGACAAGTTCCTCGCGCCAGTACCGCTCGTCGTCGTCCTCCTCCGGGGCGAAGTCTTCTTCTGCGAGGGCGCTGGCAAAGAGGTGATTTTGACGGTGCTCGCGGCGGAAACGCAACTCGGTGCGGACAAGCTCCAGAGCTTTTTCCGGGCTCTGAGTTCCCGCGAATCTAAGCCGTACCTGGAAATCGGGGTCCAGGGGCCGGATGGGCGGCTCATAGGGTGAGTCAATCCATTCCTGCAGCTTCCGGCGGCCTTCGTCTGTGATCTCGTATAGCTTGGCGTCCGGTCCGGATTCGCGGGGATCCGGCACCGGGATAGCCCATTCGCGATCCACGAGTTTGCCGAGTTGGCGGTAGATCTGGGAGGTTTGGGCACTGTAGCCAACGTACGGACCGTGGCGGTCAAGCCATTTGCGCACGTCGTATCCGGTACGCGCGCTGGTGCTAAGCAGGCTCAGCAGGATCACCTCGAGCCTGCCCAGTGACGCACCGGTTTCGGCACGGGACCGCTTTAGTGTCGGTACTTTTTCGACAGGTACAGTCACCAATTGTCTTACTCCTCCGCCATGACCGTTGCAGCAAACCGCTTCCGCATTGCTTCTCGATCTTCCTCGCTTATCGGCACCTGCGCGTGCCAGGAGACGTGTGTCGCCGAGTTGCCCGGGTTCAAACGTTCCTCGAGATGCTTCGCGAGGTGGCTCCGCCCGGTGTTACGCAGATGCCGCATATAGTCTTTGGGCTGATTGTAGAGGGTAGGGCCCACCTGAAGGGCTCCCTGCATGGGGTCCGGAAGCGCTCCTGGGGTTCCCGCATAGAAACCGAGCCACTCCATAAGGTTGGACCGCATCTGCGTGGCGAGGGCCGGGTCTGCGTCGATCAGGTTGTTGGTGAGGTAGGGATCTTCGGTGACGTTGAACAGTGACTCGAGTTCGGCGCGAAAGCAGCCTGGGTGGTACGTGCGGATGTACAGGTGGTCGCGGGTTCGGACGGCCCGCTGGTATGTGTGCGCACCGTGCCCCCAGACGAGATAGGGGCGCGATTGGATGGCTTCTCCGCGTACGGCTGGAGCGTAGGACGCGCCCTGCCACTTTTCGGGCTGTTGCAGCCCCAGCAGGTCAAGGATGGTCGGGGCGTAATCAATGTTGTAGAGCAGTGCGTCATTGTGGGTCGCCGCTACGGCGGGCTGGTCAGTGACGCCTGGCCAGTGAATGATCATGGGGAGGCGATGCACGGGTTCGGACGCCAGACCATGTTCGGCGTAGAGGCCGAGTTCGCCGAAGGATTCGCCATGGTCTGAGGAGACGATAATCGCGACGTCCTCGGCCAGTCCCATCTCCTCGATGGACCGGCGAAGCCGGCCGAACTCGGAATCCCAGAAGTGGATTGCCCCGTCATAGCCGTTGATGAGGTGTTCGAAGTCGGCCCGGGTACGGATCTCGTCCGGCATGTTGTGGGGTACACGTGACTTACGGGGTCCCCCGGAATAGTGGAGGTCAAGGGCACTTCGTGCGCCATAAACCTCGGCGTGCCCATCAATGGCTTTCTGGTCTGGCCAAGCGGGGGCCGGGCCGGACTCTGCGGCTTTCCGTGTCCACGATTCGTCCTGCAGGTAGTCGGTGTGCGGATCCCAGTAGGTGACATGGAGGTACCAGTTATCTAGGTCGCGGTGCTTGCCGATCCACTCCAGGGCAGCATCGGTGATCATGTCTGCCGGTTCGTCGCCCATATCGGGGGTGACTTGAATATTTTCCCGGAAGTTGCCCATGAAGTAGTAAGCCCGGTGCCGTTCGGCGAACGATGAGACTGCGGCGCAGGTGTAACCGGCCATGTTCAGCGCCTGGCCGAGAAGTGGCCGGTGAGGGTGAGGGGCGTGGCCGGCGTCAAGGCGGAACCGGGCGTCATCGCCGAAGTGTCCGATGACCCCGTTTGTGATCCCATGCTGACCGCTGGTTAACGCTGTCCTGGAGGGCAGGCACGGCGAGTCGGAGCAGTAGTACCGGTCGAAGATCACGCTGCTTTTGGCCATCTCGTCCAAGTTGGGCGTGATGTTTCTGGCGTAGCCGTAGGCGCCGGTGTGGTCGGGGCGGAGCGAGTCCACGTCCACGTAGATGATCTTCATCGATCCATTCCTGTCTGCTGGTTGCCGCTAAAGCCGGGAGGTCGCTGTGTGGGTGGGGACATCCCGCTGATGTCATCCTTTATAGCACTAGTGGAAAAGCTTGAACAGGTATTTCACCATAAACAAGGGACAGCACTATTTCACAAGTTGACTAGCAAAGGTCTTGTGCTGTGGCTCACAGTGTGTCATTCTCGAATTACTGCTCAATGCTGAGCGGCAGGTACTGCGGCGAAAACGGCTGGGTACCTCCACAGCTGAAAGGACGTAATGATGCGTTTTAAGAAGGCCGCCGTTGCAGCCGCGATCGCCGCCGGTCTCGCGCTGGCTGGATGCGGCGGCGGTGGGACCGGTGGTGCGGCGAAATCTTCGCCCAGCCTTGTTCTTGGCAACATCACCCCTCCGGCAACGTTTGAGGCGCGGAACATCAACTGGGGCAACCAGTCAGTGTATTTCCAGGCGGTGTACGACAGCCTCCTCAAGCCTTCACCGAACGGCAAGGACGTCGAAGCGAACCTGGCCACGGAGTGGAAGTACAACGAAGACAAGACCGTCCTCACGATGAAACTGCGTGATGGCGTCACCTTCACCGACGGCACTGCTTTCACCGCGGACGTAGCAGCACAAAACCTTCTTCGCTTCCGCGATGGAACTTCCCCCCAGAAGAGCAAGGTCGTGGACTTGGCAGATGCCACCGCCAAAGACAAAAACACCCTGGAAATCAAGCTCAAGCAGGCAAACCCGGCGTTCCTGATCTACCTGGCCCAGGCGGCCGGCATGCAGGAAAGTCCTGCCGCTTTCGACAAGCCCGATGTGCAGACCAATCCGGTCGGCTCCGGACCGTACATCCTTAACTCCGGCTCGAGTGTCGTCGGGACGTCGTATAAATTCGACAAGAACCCCAAGTACTGGAATCCGGATGCGGTCAAGTACGACACCCTGACGATCAACGTCTACAACGACGCCACCTCACTGCTGAACGCGTTGCGGGGCAAGCAGTTGGACGCGTCCGCCATTAACGACGTCAGCATCATCCCCCAGGTCAAGGCCGCCGGTTTCACCGATAACGGCAGCGACTTGAATTTCGCCGGCCTGATGCTGTTTGACCGCGCAGGACAAAGCAACCCAGCGCTGGGCAAAGTCGAAGTACGGCAGGCCATCAACTATGCCGTCGACCGTGACGCCTTCCTCAAAGTTGTCGGCCTCGGCTTCGGAAAGGTGACCGGGCAGGTCTTCCGTGAAGACTCCCCGGCCTTCGACGGCAAGCTGAACGACACGTACAAGTTCGATCCCGCCAAGGCCAAGGAACTGCTCGCCAAGGCGGGCTACCCCAAGGGCTTTGACCTGACGATCCCCACTTCCCCGGGATTCCCGAAGCAGATGTGGCCGCTGCTGCAGCAGCAGCTCGGCGATGTAGGTATCAAGGTCTCCTACACCGACGTCGGACAGAACATCATTGCTGACCTTCAGGCCAAGAAATACGGGGTGTCCTACTTCACCCTCCAGCGCGATGCGAATGAATGGCAGCTCATCAGCTTCCTTCTGGCTCCTACAGCAACCTGGAACACCTTCAAGTACCAGGATCCCACCGTTGATGCACTGATCTCCAAGGTCCGTACCGCCGAGGGCGGGGACCGTGACGCGGCCCTGAAGGAACTCAATAAGTACGTAGTTGACCAAGCCTGGTTTGCCCCTTGGTACACGCCAACGAACTTCTTCGTCACCAATGCCAAGACGAACGTTGAACTGAACCAAGGCAACGCCTGGCCCAACCTCTGGAACATCACCCCCAAGGCATAGGACCACTGCCGGGGACCGCTCCCACGGCCCCCGGCAGCCCTACCCACTGAAAGATCATCATCATGATTTCATTCATCGTGAAAAGGCTGCTCACGGGCATCGTCATGCTCGCTGCTATCACCACAGTCGGATTCACGCTCCTGTACCTGGGTGGCGGGGACATCGCCAGGAAGATTCTCGGCGAGTCCGCGGACGCCCAAACGGTCGCCCAAAAGGCCCGGGAACTCGGCCTGGACCGTCCCGTCCTGATGCAATACGGCGACTGGGTAGTCCACGCACTTACTGGAGACTTCGGCTATTCATGGTTCAGCGGCCAGACCGTTTCCGCCGCGATCATCTCCCGTCTGTCCGTCACCTTGTCCCTTGTCATCGGCACCGTCGTTGTGGTCGCCATCGTCTCGGTGGTTCTTGGCGTGCTCGCGGCAACGAAACGGGGCTGGGTCGACAAACTTGCCCAGCTGCTCGCCGTCCTCGGCCACGCAATCCCCGGGTTCCTTTTCGCCGTCGGCCTGGTTCTGTTCTTTGCACTTGCCCTTGGCTGGTTCGACCCCACTGGGTACGTCCCCTTCACAGAATCACCGACGGGATGGCTCAAGACCGTGACCCTGCCCGTAATCGCCCTGGCGCTGGGTGGTATCGCCAACGTCACCCAGCAGATCCGGGGAGCCGTCATCGATGCCCTCCGCAACGACTACGTCCGCACCTTGCGCAGCCGCGGAATCCCCGAGCGCACCGTCATCCTCAAGCACGTTCTGCGTAATGCTGCAGGCCCTGCCCTTGCAGTCCTCGCCGTCATCTTCGTTGGACTCCTCGGTGGAGCAGTCATCGTGGAGCAAGTATTCGCGATCCCCGGACTGGGACAAGTAGCCGTGCAGGCCACAACCCAGGGCGACATTCCCCTCGTCATGGGTTTGCTTGTCGCCACCGGTGTCATCGTTATCGTTTTCAACCTCCTGGTCGACCTGGCCCAGGGCTGGCTCAACCCGAAAGTGCGTCTGTCATGACAACTCCGGCACACACCACCGATCCCGAGATCGTCGTCGCACCCCGCGACGGCACAAGGGTCTCCCTGTTCCGCCGAGTGCTCCGCAATCCCCTCGCCCTCGCTTCGATGGTGTTCCTCACCATCGCTGTGCTCACGGCAATGTTCGCCCAGTTCCTTGCCCCGCATGACCCCAACAACGCCGTTATCCAGAATGTGCTCGCCCCTCCAGGCGGGGACAACCCGCTGGGGGCCGACGGTTCAGGCCGCGATGTCCTGTCCCGGTTGATTTTCGGCGCGCAGTTCAGCCTTGCCGGAGCCTTGGTCGCCTTGCTGACCGCGATGGTGATCGGCGTGACCGGCGGCCTTCTGGCTGGCTACTTTGGCAAGTGGATCGACACCGTCTGGACATGGGTTATCTCTCTGCTGATGGCGCTGCCCGCGATCATCGTACTCCTGGCCGCCCGCGCGGTCGTTGGGCCGTCCCTGTGGGTGTCCATGCTCATTTTCGGCATCATGTTGTCCCCGGCGTTCTTCCGGCTGGTCTACGCTTCCGTCACCGCGGTACGCAACGAACTCTATGTCGACGCCGCCCGTGTATCGGGACTCAGTGATGCCCGCATCATCACCATCCATATCCTGTCCGTCGTCCGGGCCCCCATTGTGATCCAGTCCGCCATCGTGGGCGGCATCGCCCTGGCCGTCCAGTCCGGGCTCGAATTCCTCGGCCTGGGGGACATCAACGTCCCTACATGGGGTTCCATGCTCAGCGATGGCTTCACCAACCTCTACACCGCTCCGATGCTGATCCTTTGGCCGGCCCTGGCCATCGGTCTGACCCTGATCGCCCTGACGCTGCTCGCCAACAGCCTCAGGGACGAGCTTGAACGCGCCAACGCACCCCGTAAGCAGGTGCGCAAGAAGAAGGCCGCAGTTACCACGACCGACCCGAAGACCGTGGACGACATCATCCGGCACCCGGAGCCTGAAGCTTCCGAAGCAGACGTTGTCCTCGAAGTCGCCAACCTCTCTGTTGGCTACCCAGGCCCAGACGGTGGCACCAAGAGGGTCGTCCACGACGTCTCCCTCACTGTCCGCAGGGGTGAGGTCCATGGGCTCGTCGGCGAATCAGGTTCGGGCAAGACCCAGACTGCCTGGTCCATCCTCCGACTACTCCCCGAAGGCGGCAAGATCGTCGGCGGCTCCATCCACTTCCAGGGCAAAGACCTGGCGAAGCTGTCGTCACGGGACATCGAAAAAATGCGCGGGCGGAAGATCGCCTACATTCCACAGGAACCCATGTCCAACCTGGACCCGTCCTTCACCATCGGAAGCCAACTCGTTGAGCCCATGCGCATTCAGCTTGGCATATCGGCCAAAGAGGCCAAAGAACGTGCGCTGAGCCTCCTGGCACGAGTAGGCATCCCCAACCCCGAGCGAACGTATAACTCCTACCCTCATCAGGTCTCCGGCGGTATGGCCCAACGCGTCCTCATCGCCGGCGCCATCTCCTGTAACCCGGACCTTCTGATCGCCGACGAACCCACTACCGCCCTCGACGTCACGGTCCAGGCCGAGGTCCTGGACCTCCTCCGGGACCTCCAGTCCGAGTTCCAGATGGCAGTGGTCCTCGTCACGCATAACTTTGGTGTCGTCGCGGACCTTTGCGACCGGGTTTCCGTCATGCGGCTCGGCCGGATCGTGGAAACCGGCCCGACTGAGCCGATTTTTGACTCCCCGCGTCACCCCTACACCCAGGAGCTGCTCGGCGCCATCCTTAGCGAGGCTGAACCGCGTGGCCCGCTCGTTGGTGCTGGCGGCAGCGCCAGCCCGTCCCCGAAGGGAGCAGTTCGATGAGCGAGTTGTTGCTTGATATCCAGAATGTCACCGTCGAGTACCCCGGCCATGGTTTCCGTGGCAAACCATTCCGGGCCCTGCACAGTGTCTCCGTTGATGTTCAAAAAGGCGAGTGCGTAGGCCTGGTAGGTGAATCCGGGTCAGGCAAAACCACGCTGGGCAGAGCTGTTCTCGGCCTGGCGCCCGTCACCGAAGGAAAAGTGCTGTTCCGCGGAGAAGACATCGCGCATGCCGACCGTGCCGACCGCCGGCGGCTGGCCAGCGACATCCAGGTGGTCTTCCAGGACCCCTACACTTCCTTGAACCCGTCGCTGACAGTCGAGCAGATCCTGTCCGAACCCCTCGACGTACGTAAGGTCCCCAAGGCCGAATCTTCCAAGCGAATCAAGGACCTCTTCGATATGGTCCGCCTCCCGGCCGACGCGGGAAGCCGTCTTCCCAGGGAGTTCTCCGGCGGTCAGCGGCAACGCATCGCCATTGCACGCGCCCTTGCACTCAAACCAGCCCTGATCGTCTGCGACGAGCCGGTATCAGCCCTTGACCTTTCAACCCAGGCCCGGGTCCTGGAACTATTCAAAGACATTCAGGAGCAAACCCAGGTCGCCTACCTCTTTGTCTCCCATGATCTTGAGGTCGTGCGGCACATCAGTCACCGCGTTGCAGTGATGTACCGGGGGGAAATCGTCGAATTCGGCGACGGAGACCAGGTCACGAGCCGACCCCGGCACCCCTATACCCAGCGCTTGTTCTTCGCCGCTCCGGTGGCAAACCCCAAGGCCCAGGCACGTCGCCGCGAAGAACGCCGACAGCTGCTCGCCGCCCAGAACGCATAGGAAGCGGTGCAGACAACCAACGCCATGAGCCCAGAAGCTAACAAAGGCAACAGCGTGACAAGCATCTTCCTGATCACGGCCGACGACATGGACGGCAGCACCACTAACCTCGCGGGAAACCCTGACATGGCACCGGTCCGCACCCGAAAAGGGAACAGCCTGTCCCGCTGGATGACCGGCACCGGCGATCCGATGACCAGCCAATTTCGTTCAGGAATCGGGCAGGCAACTGATTTCACTGGGGCGCCCACCGCATGAACAAGCCCAACATAGTTTGGATTTCCACGCATGACATCAACCCTGATCTCGGCAGCTACCGGGGCATCTGGCCAGGTGCCGAATATGCGCTGACGCCTAATCTTGACCGCTTGGCCGCAGAGGGCGCCCGTTTCGACCGGGCGTTCGCCTCTGCACCGGTTTGCTCGCCTGCCCGATCGGCAATCATGACCGGCTGTTTTCCCAATGCAATTGGCACGATGCACATGCGAACGAAGGCCGTCCCCCCGGCCGAAGTGAGGCTGTTGCCGCAATATTTTCGCGAAGCGGGCTACTACTGCACCAACAACTACTTCACCGACTTCCAGGTGGACGTACCGCCGGTCGTTTTCGACGACTGCAGCCCAACGGCTCATTGGCGCAACAGACCGGACAAGGACGCGCCGTTTTTCGCAGCTTTTCATGGAATGACCACCCATGAGTCACAGATATATCTCGATGAGGAGTCCTTCCAACGCGCCACCACGCATGTAGCGCCGCAGGATCGGCACGACATGGCAGCCGCGCCGCTGCCGCCCTACTACCCGGATACCGAAATCTTCCGCAAAGCGTGGGCACGGTACGCGGACCTCATTACCGAAATGGACCACTGGGTCGGCGATATCCTCAACCAACTGGAGGAAGACGGGCTTGCCGACAACACCATCGTGGTTTTCTGGAGCGACCACGGCAGGGGAATGCCCCGCGCCAAGCGTTGGGCGACGGAAGCCGGCCTGCGTGTACCCCTTCTCCTGCGCTGGCCAGGTGTCATTGACCCCGGGACAGTCAGGACTGACCTTGTCCACACCATGGATCTTGCTCCTACAATGCTTGCCGTCAGCGGGCTGGGCATTCCTGCCCACATGCACGGAAAACCGCTCATGGAACGGGACGGCACTTTCATCAGCCGCCCCAACGCCTACATCTATGGCGGCCGGGACCGCATGGACGAGTCGGAGGACACGACCCGGACCGTCCGCGACGAGCGGTACCGCTATGTCAGGAACTTCCATCCGGACCGCTCGCCCATGCCGCACATCGACTACCCCGACCACACAGCCACTTGGGCAGAGCTCAGGCGGTTAAGGGGGGAGGAAGCCAGGCAACTGGCATGCGGTGAACTGCCCAGCCTTCTGAGCGAGCTTCAACGGCGCCTCGTCGCAGCTTCAAAGCCCGAAGAGGAACTCTACGACCTTGAGCAGGACCCCCACGAAACGTGCAACCTCGTGCAAGACCCTGAAAGTGCCGAAGCTCTGGCGACGTTGCGTCGCGTCCTTCAAACATGGCAGGACCGCATCCAAGACATGGGCATGCTGCCGGAACGACAGTTGATGGAGACATGGCGCCCTAACGGCCAGGCGCCGGTGACCGCTACTCCAACCGTCTCGCTGACCGCCGAAGGGGCCACAGCTGACTGCGAGACACCAGGCGCGTCAATTGGATGGACAGCCCTCCCGTGGCAACCGCAAGAGCCGAGGAAACTCATGGACCGGGTAACTGGCAGTCCCGGGGAAGACGGACGTATCTGGAACCTCTACACAGGCCCCGTACGCGTCAGTGGGGCCACTTCATTGCGCTTCAAAGCCTGGCGTCTCGGCTTCACGCCAAGCCAAGAAGCACGGCTGGAAGCCCCACTGCCCGGACGTGCCCCGCATTCCTACGAGGGCCACCTCCAAGAAAGCAAAGAACTGCCCCTTTGAGGCGGCAAACAACAACGTGCAGCGAAAGAAGGAATCATGGAAACCCTCACCGTAGACCAACGCATGGAAGCACTGCTCAACGAACTGAGCTTGGAGGAAAAGATCCAGCTCCTGACGGGCCGGGATTTTTGGACGACATGGCCGATGGAGAAAATCGGCCTGCGCCGGATCCTGGTTTCGGATGGTCCGACGGGTGTGCGGGGTGAGGCGTGGGATGAGCGGCAGCCGTCGGTGAATTTCCCGTCCGCGACGGCCATCAGCTCCACCTGGGACCCTGCCATGGCTGACCGTCTAGGTGCCGCCTCGGCGGTGGAGGCGCGGCGCAAGGGCGTCGACGTCGTTCTTGGCCCGACGATCAATCTGCACCGTTCCCCGCTGGGCGGCCGGCACTTCGAGGCTTTCAGTGAGGACCCCGTCCTGACGGGTGAGCTTGCCGCGGCGTATGTGAACGGGGTACAGCGCAACGGCGTGGGCGCCACACCGAAGCACTACGTAGCCAACGATTCCGAAACCGACCGGTTCACCGTTGACGTGCAGGTGGACGAGCGGCCGCTGCGCGAGCTGTACCTGCTGGCGTTCGAGAAAGCCATTGTTGAATCCCGTGCGTGGCTGGTGATGAGCGCGTACAACTCCATCAACGGCACAACCGCCACCGAAAACAACCTGCTGGAGACCCCGCTGAACAGCGAATGGGGCTTCGACGGGGTGGTGATCAGTGACTGGACCGCGGTCCGCAGCGTTGATGCCGCGAAGGCTTCCCAGGACCTGGTCATGCCGGGACCGGATGGGCCGTGGGGTGGGGCGCTCGTGGCCGCAGTCCAGGCAGGGGAGATCCCGGAAGCAAGCATTGACCGGAAGGTGCTGCGGATCCTGCAGCTCGCCGCGAGGGTCGGCGCGCTGGAAGGGTTCGAACCCGTTCAGGCAGAACCCGTGGACCAGGAAGACCTTGTCGCCTTCACCCGGGAAGCCTCGGCCGCCGGCACGGTGATGGTGAAGAACGACGGCGTGCTGCCGCTGGACCGTGCCGCGACGGGCACGGTGGCGGTGATCGGGCACAACGCCAGGCACGCCAGGACCCAGGGCGGCGGCTCGGCCACGGTCCTGCCCGAGAAGGTCGTCTCACCGCTGGACGGCATCCGGGCCGCCTTTGGAGCCGATAACGTCACTTACAGCATCGGTGCCATCGTGCAGGAAGGGGTCGCCGAACTGCCTCTGGACCAGCTGACCAACCCGGCCACCGGCGAGCCGGGGCTGCGGGTGAGCTTCCTCGACAGTTCCGGGGCTGAGCTGTTCACCGAGGACCGCCGCTCCACGGCCCTGGTCTGGTTCGGCGGCGACGCCCCGGTGAAGGAGTCCTCCGCGGTGCGGCTGCACACGATCTATACCCCGGATGAAACCGGCACCGTCCGACTGGGCGCCGCGACCGTGGGTAAGACGCGGCTCTACGTCAACGACGTTCTTGTCCACGAAGGGGACATTGAGGTGGAGGGCAAGGACATTGCCGAATCCTTCCTCGCCCCACCCTCCTCAACCACCGAAATCGCAGTGGAAGCCGGTGTTCCCCTGGACGTCCGCGTCGACCTGGACACCGCGGAACGCTCCGGGCCTCTAGACAATGCCCTCAGCGTCACCCTAGGCACCGAGCCCGCCGACGCGGACCCTGAAATGCTGATCACTGAAGCAGCCAAGGCCGCCCGGAAAGCCGACGTCGCCGTCGTCGTCGTCGGGACCAATGCCCGGGTGGAATCCGAAGGTTACGACCGCACCACCTTGGACCTGCCCGGCCTGCAGGACCGGCTGGTCCACGCCGTCGCCGCCGCGAACCCCCGCACGATTGTCATCGTCAACGCCGGGTCCCCGGTCATTATGCCGTGGCGGCACGAGGTCGCCGCGATCCTGATCGGCTACTTCGGCGGCCAGGAATTCGGCAACGCCCTCACCGACATCCTCACCGGCACCGTCGAACCAGGCGGGCGCTTGCCCACCACCTGGCCTGCCACCCAAGGCAGCGTCCCGGTCCTTAACACCACACCCGACGCCGACGGGAAGCTCCGGTACGACGAAGGCATCCACATCGGCTACCGCGCATGGCTCAAGACCGGGGCTACTCCAGCCTACGAATTCGGCTACGGCCTCGGCTACACCACTTGGACCCTGGACACCGTCGACGGACCCGACGGCCCCCTCACCCCGGGCGAGGCCATCCCGGTCAGCGTCACCCTCACCAACAAAGGCGAACGGAGCGGCAAGCAGGTGGTCCAGATTTACGCCGAAAAGAAGGACTCCGCCGTCGAGCGCCCGGTCCGCTGGCTCATTGCCTCCACACCCGTCTGGGCCCAACCCGGCGAAACTGTAACCGCGACTCTGGAGGTCCCCACCCGTCTGCTGGCGTACTGGGACAACGGATGGACTTACGAACCTGGCGAATACACCCTCAGGATCGGCACCTCCGTCTCAGAGCTTCCAATCACCAGGGTTGTTCGGCTCACCCAGCCAGAGCACTGATAAGCGACAGCCCCCAGGATCAGCACCAAACGTACGAAAGGAAGAACGATGTCGAGGACGAACATCATCTTCATCATGTCCGATGACCACGCCGCCCACGCCATTTCGGCATACGGCAGCCGGGTGAACCAAACGCCGCACCTTGACCGCATCGCCCAAGGAGGCATGCGCATGGATGCCGTCTTCTGCACCAACTCGATCTGCAGTCCCTCCCGGGCGTCTATCCTCACAGGGACCTACAGCCATATCAACGGCGTATCCTCCATCTGGACCGAGATGGACTACCGGGTACCCACATTCGTGGACGTACTCCACGAACAGGGCTACAAGACTGCCCTTTTCGGGAAATGGCACTTGGGTGAGCACGGGAAGTCCTTGCCGCGCGGATTCGATGCCTGGAAGATCTTTCCTGGACAGGGTGACTACCTCAATCCGGAGATGATCGACGAGACGGGCAGCGCGACCGTTCCCGGCTATGCGACGAACATCGTCACCGACCTCTCCATCAATTGGCTGGATGGACTCACGGGGGAGGAGCCTTTCTGCATGCTCGTCCACCACAAAGCACCGCACCGCCCCTGGATCCCCGACGAGAAACACAAGCACCTCTACGCTGACGGGAAGATCCCGGAGCCCGAAACATTCTTTGATGACTACGCCACCCGCAGCCAAGCTGTACGGAACGTCCACATGACCATTGCCGACGACATGGGTGCCGAGGACCTCAAGTCTGAGGTCCCGGAGGAACTCCGCGGACCTGAGAACAGGGAAGCGCGCATGCGGTGGAAGTACCAGATCTACATGCGCGACTACCTGCAGTGCATCCAATCCATCGACGACAACGTCGGTCGGCTTCTCGATTACCTCGATGAGCGCGGACTGTCCGAGAACACCCTCGTCGTCTACACATCCGATCAGGGCTTCTTCCTCGGTGACCACGGCTGGTTCGACAAGCGGCTGATGTTTGACCAGTCCCTGCAGATGCCGATGCTGATGAAATGGCCCGCCGAAATCTCTGCCGGCAGCCGTTGCGAGGCAATCATCACAAACGTCGATTTCGCCGCCACCTTTTTGGACATCGCCGGAATCAAGGCAGACGAGGCACTTCCCACATCGCAGGGCAGGAGCTTCCGGCCTCTCCTGCGGGGTGAGGAGATCGACGATTGGCCAGACGCGGCGTATTACCGGTACTGGGAGCACGACGATCCTATTCACTCAGCACCAGGCCACTACGGCATCCGGACCTCCGATTACAAGCTGATCCACTACTACAACGCCGGGCTGGACGTCCCCGGGGCCTCTGATCGTGTCTTTGAGGCTGAATGGGAACTGTACGACCTCAGAAGCGACCCCACCGAAGTCCGTAATGTAGCCGATGACCCCAGCTACCGCTCCGTCAGAGCCGAGCTCGAACAGAAACTAGCCGGGTACCAGCATCATTACCGGGACGAACCCTACGCGGGTCCGGGCACACCTCACCCGGAATGGGGACCGCACGATGCAGACACCCTGGAACGAGTCGAAACATATGTCCAGGCTCTTCGGGCATCCAGCTAGGACGCGATAGGTGGCGGACTGTCCAGCACAAGCCGGGCAGCCCCGTACCCGTTGCAGCTCCGCTTGTCGCGCGGCACCTCTGGTTGTCGCACCGCACCTCTGGTTGTCGTAATGGCCCGGATCACGCGTCAACGTTAGGAACACCCATGACCATGAGCAAGCGGCCCGCTGCCGCTCCCGCAGACACGCCCGCCGTCACTGTGCTGAGTGCCCTGCGCTGGGCCGCCGTCATCCTCGCATACGGCCGGCGGGAGCGGGCCCGCAGATTCCTTGCGCTGGTCCGCCCACGGGAACGGGACCTGGACGACGGGAACACCAGGCCCTGAGAGCCCCGGAACGACCCGTTGCAAGGAAGCGCCCGGGTTTACGGCAGACTCAAAGAGGCTGGCGTCAGTACACCAGGCCCGGAGATATTCGTGCGCTCGGCACCTCTGGACCTGTCGTCAATATTGGAGTTAACATAATTAACATGAATGTTGGCGGGGGTACAGCCCGGCGCTACGACAACCGGAAACGGGCGTCAAACGCCGCTGACACGGGGCGCCGGATCCTTGAGGCGACACGGGAGCTCTTCATGGAAAGACCGCTCTCGGAGATCACCTTGATCGCGGTGGCTGATCGTGCCGGAGTCACCGTGCAGACCGTCATCCGTCGCTTCGGCGACCGCAGTGGGCTCATCGATGCAGCGGTCGAACACACCGCTGCGCAGGTGATGGCCCAGCGCGATGCTGCGCCTGCCGGCAACGTCCCCGGCGCCATCGAGAACCTGCTCGAACACTATGAGACCACGGGCGCTCTCGCCTTGAAGATGCTGTCCGAGGAGGGAACCTCAGCGGCCGTGGCGGACATGACTGAAACGGGCAGACGACTGCACCGCCTGTGGTGCGAGCGGGTTTTCGCCCCGTTCCTTGAGGATGATTTTCTCCCGGACGGGGCGGAACGGGGCCGCCGTCTTGCCCAGTTCGTCGCTCTTTGTGACGTCTACACCTGGAAGCTGCTCCGGCTGGACGCTGGCCTGACCCGTGACCAGGTGGCCCTTTCCTTAATCGAAATGCTTGAGCCCTTCACCCGGAGGCCATAATGTCCACCGTTCTCGCCTACACCTCGCCCGCCATTGGCCATCTTTTTCCCATGGTCCCACTGTTACTGGAACTGAAGGCCCGGGGACATGAGGTCCACGTGCGGACTATTCCCCAACAGCTAACGGCCCTTCGCGGCGCCGGCTTCCAGGCCGAATCCGTCGACCCGCGCCTCCTTGAGATCAGGCACCGGGACTATCTGGCGAAATCGATCAAGGATGGGCTGACCGCGAGCACTGAGACCTTCACGGCGCGTGCCCGCTTCGACGCCCCTGACCTTCGCCGCGCCATCGGCGATACCAGTCCGGATCTGATGCTCGTGGACATCAATGCGTGGGGCGCACGTATCGTGGCTGAGGATCTCGGGCTCCCGTGGGCCAGCTTCTGCCCCTACACACCGCCACTGACGTCCCGCGGAACCCCGCCGTTCGGACCCGGGCTGGATCCGATGCCAGGTCCAGTGGGAAGGCTCCGGGACGCGCTCATCCGACCCCTGGTGACTGGCGCCGTCGAAAAGCTGATGATGCCCGGGATCAACAGGGCCCGGGCTGAAATCTCCGGCGGTAAACTGCCGCCGTCGCGGAACGTGGATGACTTCTTCCTGACCGCGCCGCTCCTCCTCGTTACCAGTGCCGAGCCGTTTGAATACCCGCACCCGGACTGGGGACAGCGCGTCCGGATGATCGGGGCGCTGTCATGGGACCCGCCCTTCTCTCCGCCAGCTTGGCTTGAGAACGCCGTGGACCCGGTCATCCTGGTGACCACCTCGTCCGAGTACCAGGCCGACGAGGATTTGGTCCGCGCAGCATTGCAGGGCATGGCCAACGAGCCCTTCACTGTCGTTGCCACGCTGCCTGCGGAGGGGAACGGATTGGCAGGAGACCAGCGGTCCGCCGGACCGGTGGATTTTGGACCCCTTCCTGCCAATGCCCGGCTGGAACGGTTCGTGCCCCATTCGGAGGTGTTGGAGCGCGCTGCGGTTGCCATCACCCATGGCGGTATGGGAGCCACCCAAAAGGCACTGTCCAAGGGTGTTCCGGTGGTGGTGGTTCCGTTCGGCCGCGATCAGCATGAGGTTGCGGCCCGGGTGGTGGCCGCCGACGCGGGTGTGCGGCTCAGCAGGAAGAAGCTCACTGCGGAGAAGCTTCGCGCCGCAGTTCACGAAGCCCTCACAAAGAAGGAAGGAGCCCGGCGGGTCGCTGCTGGCTATGCCGCCGCCGGGGGTGCGGCGGCTGGAGCCGATGCACTCGAAGAGCTGCTCCGGATTCCCCACGCCTAAGGCCGGCGGCAGTGGTGAACGTCTGAACCGCCAGCGGTGGCCATGGCAGGCTTCTGCGGCGCTGACCGCTGCTGTGGCCTCTGCCGTGAAACTGCCAACTCGGGGGTTCCCTGTCTATTGCCGAGCGAGCCCTAGGGTATTTGGATTCATCGAGTGGCCCTGACCAGCAGGACCGCCTGCTGCATCAGTCGCATTGTTTGCCGGGAGGGACGCAACGTTGGGTCAGTTTCGCGCACTGCCCGAAAGAGGTCTATTGCGGTGCTGGAGTCGGATAGGACGGGATCCCACCGCCAAACCACGGGGCATCAAAAGTTCCAACTATGGTCATTCCGTCACTGAGGTAGACAGGAATTTCTCTTGGCGGCATCGGCTCATTCTTTGCTGCCTCTTCCGGGCTGCCGGGCATCTTTCCGTTGTAGAGGTCTCTGGAGTACACATACCCGTGACTGCCGTTGGTGGCCAGCACCGCGATCAAATCCGGGGTTCCGTTCTCTTGGCTCTCCACACCGAAAGTGTCCCCCCTGTCATTGACGCCCAGCTCCGTTCGGATCTGGTTGACATACCTAGCCGTTACCTTCCACCGACTGTCGGGTTCGGTCTTGATGGTCACTTCATGCTGCCCAGGCGCGATCTTCAGTGTGTATCGTGACCAATTGCCCGGCGTGGACGACGCATCAGCATCCGAACACATGCTGCTGGCACCGTCCTGGAACTCAAAACGCCCGGCCGTGAGGCAGCTAAGTTCGATTTCTATGGCGGTAGTTCCTTGAGGCGGGGTTCCGAGATCCAGCGTCGCGGTCCCTGTGTATGTCTCGCTTATCTCAGGGGCGAGTGTCGTTACTTTCTCGGTTCCAGGGACCTCAAACAGTCCAGCGGCACTGGCGCTGATTCCGCTGAGCGCTCCGATCCCTGCAAGTGCAGCGGTCCCCACCCAGACACGTCCCTTTCTGCGTCGCGCCGGGGAGGTGCCATCGGCCAGTCGAACCAGCTCCGCACGTAGAGCATCGCTAAAGCGGTCATCTACCTTCACAGGGCTCACGATCGTTTTCCTTCCAGGAGAACCGGTCCGTTGGTCTGTTCTGCCTTGGTTTGAAGTGCTGTGGAATCCATAAGCACTGCCTTCATCCGTTCACGCGCACGATGGAGTCTCGTCTTGGCCGCGCCAGGCTTAAGGTCCAGCAAGTTCGCGGCCGCAGCTATGGTGTACCCCTCAAAGACGACCAGAGATACAAGTCTGAGATCCCCTAAGCTCAGCACTCGCAAGGCTCCTTCCAGCTTCGGGTCTAACGTAGCCAAGGGATCCAGCACAGTGTGAGGATCCGGCGCGAGAGCCGTTGACGGCGTCCTCGGCAAGGATTCCAGCAGCCGTCGGTATCGGCGCGTCGCGCGGGTGCTGTTGCGAGCCAGGTTCGTGGTCGTGACAAGAAGCCAGGGCGCGATTGTTCCCTCGACGATTCTGACTTTGGACTTTAGCCTCCAGAGCTCTAGAAAGGCTGCGGCCATAACATCCTCCGCGTCGTGATGGTCGCCAATCAACCGGTATGCATGTTGCAGGACGCGATCGCTGTGCTTGTCATACAAAGCCCCGAAGGCTTGGCCGTCGCCTTCCAGGCTCCGCGCCCATAGCGCTTCTTCGTCCGCTTCAACATTCCCCATACTTACCAATGTCCGCTGAGGTCCAAAAGGTTACATATAACCGAAAAAAGCTTCATTGACTTGTGTGCCAGAGGGAGCCCGTGGATGTCACAGCCACTCGACATCCAAGCGAGGATGGTGATGAGAATGATTGCGAGGAATTTTACGGGGCTCCGCATGCTGATATCCGGCCTCTCAGGTCCTTAGTCCATACCAAACGGCACCAGGGGTCGTGATCCCTCAGTCATTGTCAGATGTTTCTCCCTAGGTTACTTGTCCGGCATGAGGTGCTTGGTGAACCATTGCAGGGCTGCACCGGAGGTCGCTTCGAATTCGCCGAGGTAGGCGTCAAAGTGTCCCCCGGGGAAGAGCAGCAGCTCTTTGGGTTCGAGGGCGCGCTGGTAGGCCTCCAGTGCCAGATCCGTTGGTGTCACCGTGTCGCTGTCCCCGACGATCATCAGCAGAGGCGTCGGTGAGATGCGTCCGATGAAGATCCCGGGTTCGTAGGCCCGCGCCGCCCGTGTTGAGCGTATGGTGACGTTGTTCTCCCAGAGCCCGTCGGGGATGGGTTGCAGGTAGAACGATACGGCTTCCGGATCGGTGTAGCTGGCAGGGACGGACCCGTCAGAGACCAGGGCGATACGGTGCGGTTCCTCACCGGCGAGTTGTGCACGGTCATCGGCCGCGAACGAGGCCTGCAATGCTGCCAGTTTTTCCGGGCTGACCCGCCGGAGTCCTTGCTGATAGCCGCTGATGGTGGGCACTTGCGAGACGATCGCCTTCAACCGGGGTTCGGTAGCGCCCAGGACGAGTGCGTGGCCTCCCGAGTAGCTCGAGCCCCATAGGCCGATCCGATCCGGATCCACTTCCGGGCGGGACTCAAGGTAGGTGATGGCCCTGCGCCAGTCTTCGATTTGCTGCCAGGGGTTGATGTCCTGGCGCGGTGTTCCACCGCTTTCTCCGAAGCCGCGGTGGTCGTGGAAGAGCACGACGAAGCCGGCGCTGGCGAAGGCTTCGGCATAGGGGAGTGCGCCCTGTTCCTTGACTCCTCCGTATCCCATGGAAAGCGTCAGTGCCGGGTGTGGGCCATCACCTGTCGTGGGGATGTAGAGATTGCCCCGAAGCTCAACGTCGCCGTCGGCACGGAAGCCGACCCGTTCGATCGTGAATTTGCCCTGGGTTTGCGATCGCGGCGTTTGGTGCTGATCATTGGACATGGCTGACTCCTTTGTCATTGTCAGTGCAGTTACTAAATCGGGGGGGAACCCATCGTGCCGGTGCTCTACATGTATCGTTCGACCGCCGATGGTCAGGGAATAGGTCTCCTCGCGCAAGACCATCAGCACTAGGAGGCCATTAGGCCGCCGTCGACGAGCAGGATGTGTCCGGTTACAAAATCGGAGGAACGCGATGACAGGAAAATCACCGGCCCGATCAGGTCCTCCACGTCACCGATGCGCCCGAGCGGAGAGAGCCCCTCGAAGAACTTCACCTGATCCGGTTGATCCGTTATTGCTTTGATGAACGGTGTGCGTACCAGGGACGGTGCAACAGCATTGACGCGGATGTTCTGCGGCCCCCATTCAACTGCCAGCGATCGCGTCATGTTGACGACAGCACCCTTGGTGGCCTGGTAAGCCAGGTTCGGGTACCACCCCCCGGACAGCCCCAGTGCCGAGGCAGTATTGACGATCCTGCCACCTCCGCCAGTGAACATAATTGCGGCCGCGGCCCGGGCGGCAAGCATCGATCCAGTCATGTTCACCGCGATCACCAACTGCCAGTCCGCCATGCTGAGCTCAGTGGTCTTCACACGCCGGTTGACGCCGGCGTTGTTGAAGAGCACGTCGAGTTTGCCGTGCTCGTCGGCGATCCGCGCGAAACCGTCGGTTACGGATGCCTCGTTAGTGACATCGATAGCGACCGCAGTTGCGCCATGACCAACTTCCGCGGCGGCCAATTCGGCGGCCTCCTCGTTGGCATCGGTGATGATGACGGTCGCGCCCACATCGGCGTATGCCGCGGCCAAGGTTTTTCCAATGCCGCTCCCGCCGCCTGTGACGACGACGACGTCGCCGTCAAGGCGGAAGCGATCGGTTGTCTCGTTCATGGTGTAGCTTCCTTGTCGGCGGGATTTAGTTGAGGGTGTTGTCGGCCAGCGCGCGCGCCTCCCGGCGACGTGACGCGACCCCGAGCAGGATCATTGCGATCGTTCCTATGAGGAGCGGGAAGCCGATTGCAAAGAAGATCTGCCCGGTGCTCCAGCCGAGGGAGAGCATGACGCCGCCGACAATGCCGCTGACAATGGTGCCGACGCGACCGAATCCGTGCATCCACGAGACTCCCGTACCACGGGCCCTTGTTGGGTAGACAAGCGCGGCAAGCGCGTTGACGCCCGTGTTCGTTGCGGGGAGAAACAGTCCCCAGGCGAAGGCGGCCACAAAGAGGCCGGAGAATCCGAGTGTGAACGCCGCGACAGCCCAGATTGAGAGGGAACCGAGGCTAAACATGACACCGAGCACCCGGAAACTGCCGAGCTTGCCCATGGCGAAACCGACGAGCAGCGAGCCCACCGTGCCGCCCCAGCCGTACATTGCGACGATCACGCCGGCATCTGCAGCGGTCAGCCCGTAGGCATTGATGATGAGGGGCAAGTAGTTGACGAGGAGGTACGTGACCGAAAGCCCAATAAAGTAGCAGACCCATAGCAGGATGCTTGAGGCCAGGAACTGCTTGGACAGCACGACTCGGACGCCGCCCTCCCGTACAGGCTCGGCGCGATCGATGCCGAGGTTGATTTTCTCAACGTCAGCCGATGGCGAAATTGCCTGGAGAGTGTGCTTGACCATCTCGGGGGAGCGTTCCTTGAGCGCCAGGAAGGTAACCGACTCCGGGATTTTCCACGCGAGCAAGGGGATGATCGCGAGCGAGAGTATGCCTGCAGTGACCAGGAGCGCCTGCCATCCGAGGGTCGGAACGATTGCTGCTGCCAAGTAGCCGCACAAGATCACACCGAAAGTGAATCCGGAGAAGGCGATGGTAATGAGAGTGGAACGTCGCGCCGCCGGCATAAACTCGGCTACGAGAGTGACGATTGTAGGCAGGACGGCGCCGAGGCCAAGACACGCCAACAAGCGGGTGGCGCCAACCATCTCAACAGTTTGCGAGGCGGCACCGAGAAGCGTGAAGACTGTGAACCACGCGGTCCCCACCAAGATGATTGTCCGTCGTCCGAAGCGGTCGGCGAGGGGGCCACCGAGTATGGCGCCAACGGCCATACCCACTACACCGAGAGTAACCACTGCGGTAATCGCGGCAAGGGGCGTCCCCCATTTGGCCACGATCTGCGGAAAGACGAAACTCCACGCCTGGACATCGATGCCGTCGAGGGTGATCACCAGGAACGCAAGGACCACGATGGACCAGCGTCTTCTTCCTACGGGTTGCGAGTCGAGGAAACCCTGGATGTTCGTTTTCGCGGAGGTCGTATCAGTGGTCGCCACGATCGGCGAGGTTTTGTCAGAAGTAGCCACGATCGGCCTTTCTTGGGATCAGCATTGACCCGGTAGATGAGTGTGAGGGAACGTCTAGTTCGTAGGTGACATGCACTGCGGATCTCTTAGAGAATCGAACGACCGCCGTCGATCACGAGTGTTTGACCGGTGATGTAGGAGCCGGCCGGCGAGGCGAACAGCAGGACAGCACCCACCACCTCTTCCGGTTCTGCGATGCGCCCGAGGGCCGTCTTGCGCGCGGCTGCGTCGCCGCGTTGGTCGTCGTCCCAGACGGGAGCGGCGAATGGTGTGCGCACGATCGAGGGAGCAATGCTGTTGATTCGGATGCCGCGGCTGCCCCATTCCGCCGCGATGCTTCGAACGAAGGCGTCCGTGGCTGCCTTGCCTGCGCCGTACGCGCCGAGCGAAATGCTGGCGCGAACTGAGGCAATGCTTGAAGTTGCGACTATGGACCCGCCACCGTTGTTCGACATCATCGGCAGGAAGCCACGCATCAGCTCGAAGTTGTTGAGAACCCCGCTGAAGAGGCGGTCGAGTTCCTCGCGGGTAGTCTGTTCGATCGGGCCCATTGGCGCAAATGGCGTGGCATGCGCAATCAGGATGTCGATGGGCCCGAATTCGTCGGTGACGGCCGCTGGGAACGAGCGCACGTTATCCGAACTCGAGAGGTCGCATGTTGTGCCCGAAACCTCGATACCGTCGCTGGCCAGCATCTCGACTGTGCTACTAACATCGTCCGCGTCGAAGCTTGAGATGATGGTGTCTGCCCCGTGCAGTGCAAAGGCTCGAGCGACAGCAAGTCCCATGCCGGAAGTTGCCCCCGTGATCACGGCGCGCTTGCCGCGGAGTTCAAAGGGGCTTCCGGGCGCAGTGGCCACCTGGTGCATTGAGGGCATGGGCTCGGAGAGTTCCTGTTGTCGTTGAGGGAATAGAGCGGCGTGATGGCCGCTCGCGATGGCTGAGTATCCATTGCCACTGGATGTCGTAGGTGTTGTGGAAGTCTCCATTGAATTCCAGTCCTGTCTAATTAGAGGAGAAATGATAGAAAGGGGTTTCGGATGACGTGCCAGGGCGGCCCCGATGACCTCGTTGCATTCGCCAATGCGTCCGACGGGGACCTTTCTGCTGGGCCGGCCCAGGCATCAAAGCCCTTGGCAATGGCCAGTCCCTTACCCGGCGTCGTGTCCGGTGACCAAAACTCTTCCCCGACGTTCGAAGGGGGAATGGATCACTTCATGCCGCCGTTGTCCTGGTCCCTGAGAAACTTCAGGACATGTTCGCTGAAGGTTTCCGGGTACTGGAAGAGTGAGGCGTGTCCGGAGTCGGGGTAGATGATCAACTGGGCGTTGGGAATGCGCTGGGCCATTAGGAAGGAGTTCGGGGTGGGCACCATGACGTCATTGGAACCATTGACGACCAGGACCGGGTGCTGGATGTTCGCCAGCTCCGGCAAGGTGGAGCCGTTGCCTTCCCACCAGTCAACGATGGCGGCGCGCTGTTTTGCGCCGGCCTCCGCAGTTACATTGGCGCGCTCGGGACGCTCGGGAGTGTAAATGCGGTCCATGTAGGCGCGGGTTGCGGCTCTGCCGGTCCCTTTACCGTTGAACCACAATGCCTGGAAGGTGAGTTCCGGGTCTCGTACTGCATTCACCCAGTGTTCAACCTCCGGCCCGGGGTAGGTGGCTCCTTCGCCGCCACCAGGACCCGTACCTACGAGGATGATGTTCCGGACCAGCTCCGGCTCGGTCAGGGCGATGCGCTGGGCGATGTACCCGCCCATCGAGAAGCCAAGCAGGTCCGCCTTCTCAACACCAAGGGACTTGATGAACTCGATGGCAGTCTTGGCCATCTCGGTAATGTTGGCCCCAACCTCACCGTCGCTGAAGCCCACGCCGGCGTTGTCGAAGGTGACCACGCGGCGATCCTGGGAGAGCAGTTCGATGACAGTGGGATCCCAGTCGTCGATGCTTCCGCGGAACCGGCTGAACAAAACCAGCGGAACGCCGGATTGGTCTCCGAATTCGCGGTATGCCAGCCCAGTGCCGTCAACGTCGACAGAGCGCACAGGGGTAGCAAGGTACAGAGAGGACATGCCTTTCCTTTCAGATTGGGAATGCAGGGGCAATGCCCGACAGCCGCAATGACTACATTCTCGGTAGTTACTTCGGAAGTCACTACGTTTTCAGTAGTCGATGGTGACGCGTGCAACATTATTCCGTGGCAGCGTGGCTGTCAACGATTGGATTCAGCATCCCATCCGCGAACTTTCTTACCTTTCCACCCAGGGCATCGAAAGGTCGATGTCGGAAACCAGATTGCCGCCGCCGAAGCTCATGTTCTCCAGCGGAATGGCATGCATAAGCAGAGTTACATCGTCCTGGTCGACGCCCACGCGTTCCACTGCGTAGCGGGTGACCAACTCGGCGAGCCTGCGCTTCTGCTCGATAGTCCTGCTGTCACCGAAGGTTACGGTCACGATCAGGCGCCGGTCGGACCTTTTTTGGGCCGGGAATGTTGGGTGGATGAAGAGCTCATCCACGCCATGCTCGCTGATGACGACAAAACGATCATCCATGGGCGTTTCCATCGCTTCATGAAGCGCAAGATTCAAGGCATCGGCAAGAGCACGCTTCTCCTCGCTTGAGAATTTTTGAGCTGGAATATACGCGTGAAATATGGGCATAAAACTTTCCTTTGTAGTTGCTGGGCTTGAACAGCGTTCGAAGTGGAACTTCCAGCGAATCGAATCAACAATCGCCGGGAACATGGCCTGAAGGCCAATCGCGGCCGAGTCGCGAAGGGGAATGTAGCAAACGCGATGGCCTCCGGATCTCACTTACTCCATTTTCGATAGTTACTCGGAGGGTTGCTACGTTTTCAGTAGTAAGTGGTGATGGCAGCTACGTTATTCCGTCACAGTGCGCCTGTCAACCCCTCACGTTGACTCACGGAAAAGGTCCTCGGCGGGGCATAGGTTGCCTCGTTGAAAAGGCCCGGTTGGGGCTGTTCGTGGACATCCTTGGCAATGGAGGTGCGACGCGTGCGGGCCCGGCCCGCTCTCGCACCGTTTTGTGGCGCGGGTCGTTGAGTTGGTCGCGTGTTGGACCGTTCTGCTGGCGCCGGCCAGCAAACGGCTGGCGCCGACGGCTGCCTGAGTTGGTGCCGACGCCCCGGCTCCGGCATGGTGCAGACCAGACCGCCGTGAACTTCGCCGATGCGCCGGCTAACGGCTGGAGGCGCCTGACCCGACGGTTACGGGCTCGCTGAACCAGCGGGATATGACGTTCTGGGCATAGCCTGAGACCATAATGGGGTCAGCGGCATCGGGCGTGCGGGCGTGTTCGTATCCCCAGTTATCCAAAACCTTTATCAGCACCTCGAGTTCCTTGCCAGCGGACGTCAGCTTGTACTCGAACCGGGGAGGCCTTTCGTTGTACAGAGAGCGCTCGAAAATGCCCGCGTCCACCAGAGTGGCCAGCCTCTTGGACAAAACCGTGGGCGAGATGGAGAGACTCTCCAGGAATTCGTCGTAGCGGCTCTTGCCCCAGACAACGGCGTCCCGGATGATCAGCACGCTCCATTCGTCACCGATGGCTTCGAGAGCATGGGCGACGTTGCATTTCATGCCGTCAAAGCTGCTTCGGCTGCGCATTGTCACACCGCCTTTCTGGGGTTGACTCAATAACTGATCTACCGATGTAACTCCTGAGTTGATAGTTATCCTACCCGAAGGCCCGAAATTCAGTTCGGAGTGAGAGCCAGCCGCACGATGGGTCCCAGACAGGAGTGCCTGGCTTGAAGGAACCCAAGTACCGAGGGACAGTCCCGTTATTGCGTAGGAGCGTGGCGCACTATAGAGGGGCCCTGCCGCAGGGGTGGGGGAGTAGGCGTCATGACTTGTCAGCCATGACGATGATCCGTACTCCGTTCATCACGAACGAGCCCCTCATGCTTCATATTTCGACGGGTCACCCGATTGAGATTCCGGCCTTTTGGTCCAGCGCGTATCCCTGGCCTGCCAAGTATTTGAAAGCACTCCACGTTGGCGAAACCAACTGGCAGCCATACTGATGATGGGCGGCGAACGATGGCCGCCGCTTCGCTCCCGCTCGAAATACGGCGGGGCCGCCACAAGACAGACATGCCAGTTCCTGTCGGGCTGCTTTTTGTTGTTCAGGGAGAAGAACCGCGAACTCCGGGGCGGTCCATTCCGTGCCATCCAAAATGTTCTTTGCCATGTACACGGCGCCTCCTCGTGTAGTTGTCATGGACAGTTGAGCGATGTGCTGCGGCCCAGGTGAGTCGGGCCCCGCCAACGTAACGGTGCTTTCAAAGCACGTGACGGTGGCGGGGCTGGCCCTTTGCTCCGGGTTGCAGGTGCAGTGCAGGCTTCAGGATTTGGAGCTTGGTCGTCCAGGGATATGGCTAAGAATAGATTTGGTGAAGCCACCGTCGACACAAATGTCTTGCCCGGTGACGTAGCCCGCCAGAGGGCTTACGAGAAACTCGATCACGTTGGCAATGTCCATGGGATCTCCAATTCGTGCCAAGGGGATGATGTTTTCCCTGGCCTTCTTGATTTGGGGATCGGCGTACATTTTTTCGGTCATCCGTGTGTGAGTCATTCCGGGCGAGACCACATTGACGCGAATTCCTTCAGGCGCCCATTCCAACGCGAGAGTTTGGGCCAGCATCGTCAACGCGGCCTTACTGGGGCTATAAGCACCTGATCCTGCGTGTGGTATCTGGCCAGACATTGAAGAGGTAAAGCAGGCGGATCCGCGGCTCTGCTTCAAATGCGGGTGGCTTGCTTTGGCAAGAAGCCACGGTCCGCGAAGGTTGACGGAGAACATTTCGTCCCAGTCCTCGATTGTCACGTCACAGATAGCACCAGGATTTGCGATCCCGGCATTCGCTACCAGGGCGTCCAACCCACCAAACTCCGCTACCGCAGCTTCCACCAATTGACTTGGTACATCCGGATCGCCGAGGTTGCCCGCCAGTGCTATCGCGGTACCGCCCATTGACTGGATCGAACGCACCACCTGGTCTTGGTTGCCGTTCGATTCGTGTCCTGCGACTGCGATCATGGGGTGTACGCCGCGGGCAAGAGCCGCCTCTGCGATTCTTAGGCAGGCAGATGCTCCTATGCCGCTGCTTCCACCACTGACCAAAGCTCTCATTAAACGTAGTCCTTATCATCGGTTCACTTGAGAAATACTTCTATTGCCTGAGAATCAAGATCTGCCCAATTTTACCGGCCACCTGATTCGCAATGTGAACTATTTCGAATTTCTAAATTCGATCTACGGGCCCGCAGGCGTCGCGATCGCCAAATCCGGGTTAATTGGCCAGTTCCCAGCCCCGATCTTTGAGGTCCTGCATCGCCTTCTTGAATTCTTGTTCGGGGTTTTCTTCGCGAATAATCTCGAGAACTACGTTGTTGACGCCGCACGTTTCGCTGACCGCCTTGCCCAGTCCGTACCAGTCAATCACTCCCGTGCCGATCGGATCATGACCCCATGTGTCAGTACCCGTATCGGAAATATGTACCAACCCAATTAGCTCGTGATGGGAGAGCAAGCTTTGTACGGGGTCTTCACCTATGTAGGCGGCGTTGGCGACGTCATAGACGATCTTGACGGCGTCGTCGTTGATTGTCTTAACGACGCCTGCCAGGTCCTGGATCGTGGGGGTGAAGCAATACGGAGTGTTTTCGAAGAGGAGTCGCGTGCCCGCCTGTTTGGCCAGCGGAATCAGGCTTTCCAGGCTCTCGTACATCCACCCGTAAGTCTTTTCAAGAGAGGGCGAAATCATAGGGCGTCGCGTGCCGGGGGAGATCACCACCTCCGGGACCTTCCAAGCTTCGGCCAGCTCAATCACTGACTTGATATGCTCGATACTCTTCCGGCGCATATTTGCCCCGGGACTGGCCAGATTGATGTCGTATCCACCGGCATTCAGCGACCTGATTTCGGCGCCGTAGCCATTGAGCCGGCTGTAGATCGCGGACCGCTCGGGGCCGGAGATTTCCTCCGGCCAGCAATGTGGAGAGCTAATTGGGACTTCAAAGGTTTTGTGCCCGTTTTCAACCAACTCGGCAATCGCATCAATTGCCGTGGATGACCACAGGTAGGAAAACGTATTGATAATCATTTGGTTCACTTGGAGAGTTCCTCTCAGTTCTGAGCCAACGTGGAACGAGCTTTTTAGATAGCACGTACTGTAAATTTCGATCCCACCCGGCAATTTGCTGCGCGAGCCGGCGGCCCGGTAAATCGGGGTCACCCGCTGATGCCTCGTCGGGCTGTGCCGGCCTTCAAAGGACAGGCGCGCCTAACGGCCAGGCCTGCCCTAGCTGGTACGCGAGGACGTGCTTGAGACCAGGTGTTCGCCTTCGAGTACCTCAGGGTCGGCAAGCGCCACGGTGGCGCGGTCACCGCGGTTTCCGGTCTCCGGCAGCGTGAAGTAGACCGCGAGGCAGATAGCGACGACGACGATCATGTAGACCGCGACAAGCATTGGCTGCCCGGCGCCGACGAATGCGGCCGCAATCAGCGGAGCGGTACCCCCGAAGACGGCAATCACGATCTGGTGTGCGAAGCCGATGCCCGATACGCGGACGGAGGCGGGGAACAGCTCGGCCTGAATGGTCGGATAGACCGACTGCCAGATGCCGAGAACAACCCATCCGGATGCCGATACGAGGACGTAAACGCCGAAGCCCGGCTGGTTCAGGAGAAGGAGCAAGGGGTAGAAGAGGACGATCATGCCGATGGCGCCGATGATCGGAAAGATCTTGCGTCGGCCGAGACGGTCGGAAAGCGCGCCGCATGCCGGCACGATGATAACCAGCAAGGCCAGCCCGATAACACTGCCGGCCAGTGTGGAAGCGAGGTCCCGGCCGGAGGTCAGCTTGGCGTAGGTGGGGAGGAACGTGGCCCAGGTGTAGTAGGCCACGGCCGGAGCAGAGAGCGCTGCTGCCTGCAGCAGCGCCTTGGGGTGTTCGCGAAGCAGGTCCATCAGGCGCGCAGCTGAGGACTTTTGATCGACAAGGCTCCCTGCTTCAAATTCAGGGGTTTCTTCCGCGCGGGACCGCAGGATGAGGCCTACGATGCCGAGGATGCCTCCAATGACGAAGGGGATGCGCCAGCCCCACGCGGCAAGGTCTGCCGGTGTAAAGGATGATGTGACCATTGCAGCGGCCCCTGTTGCCGCGAGGGTCGCCAGACCGCTTGCCATGTTGGTGAACGAACCGAACAGGCCCCTCCGGCGCGCGGGAGCGTGTTCAACCATGAATGCGATGGCGCTCTGTCCCTCGCTGCCGGCCGAGATTCCCTGGAGGATGCGTGCAACCAGGAAGAGTACAGGCGCTGCGTAACCGATGGTTGCAAAAGAAGGAGTGAGGCCAATGATGAGCGAGCCGAGGGCCATTCCGGAGATAGACAGTGTAAGAATGACCCGCCGGCCGAAACGATCGGCCAGTGGCGAGACGATGATTCCGCTGAGCGGGCGTACCACGAACCCGACCGCGTAGGTGAGCAGTGCTGCGATGAGGGAGGCGAAGGGGGAATCGCTGGGGAAAATCTGTGACGAGAACACGGCCGCCAGCAGTCCATAAATGTACCAGTCGTACCACTCAACGAAATGGCCGATCGTACCGGCCACCATGTTCAGTGTGCGACGAGGATGTTCAGACGCTTCGGGTCGCTCCGAAGTGCCGGGACTGTCAACGGCTTCCTTTGAGGTCTTCATTGAACTCTCCATGTTTTCACGTTTAGTGCTGTGGGTATATTGCGGGTTCCCGGACACGTCGGTGTGCGGGTTTCAGCCGGCTGTAGATTTTGTTGGCCCGTTCGATGGAATTCCAACGCCGGGCAGCCGGGCAGCGCGGTGGGCGCTGCTGGGTTTTGAAGCGGAAAGAAGCATATGCAACATCCGGAATCTCCAATGAGATCGGTTGCTGAGATCGGTTGCAGTCAACGATACGGATGCAATGTGATCATTGTCAATGTGTTTTGCCATAGCTTTGCTCGGATCCAACATGCGGTCGTTTAGGAGCAGGGCTCAATCGACGGGAAGGGGCGCCTCATTATTGAAGTCCAGGTATTCCACGCCGGACCAGGCGCACTCCAAGCGGCCATATAAGGACCAATATTCATCCCAGTGGGCAAGTTTCCACTGGTCTCGTTCCAGTCCGCGGCGGATAAGCCGAGTACGCAGAACGTCTTTAGGCACCCGTACCCGGACTACGGTGATCGTGGACGCTGGCCAGTGGAAGCTTTCTGCCGTGCGGGTCAAATAGTCAGGGTCCCCGAAATAGGCCCCAAAAGGGGCGTCGAGGACTACGGACCTGCCTAGGCGCAGGTTCACTCCCGCCACATCCATGAGTGTTTCGTATTCAAGGGGCAGCAAATTGTCGCGGTAGTAGTCGTTGGACTCCCGGTCGGTGGGATCGTGTCCGGTCGCGGCCAGGGCAAATTCGACAAATCGCCCGCTGACCCGGTCCTTGTCCAGATACGCGGCCTCATGATCCTTTGCCGTTTGCTGGGCAATGGTCGTTTTCCCCGAGCCAGCCGGTCCTATGACAATGAAGACCTGGGGAGACATTAACGGCGGGCCTCTGCTACAGCTGCGAGGAAAGCCCGGGCTGCCTCGCTGACGCGGGTAAAGTCGCCGTCCGGCTGCCATGCCTTGGTCACATAGCTCCCCACGCCGACGCCTGCCACACCCGCGGCAAACCATTCGCCCACATTGTCCAGGGTTACACCCCCAGCCGGCATGATCGGCAGGTGCGCCAGCGGTGCCAGCACTGCTTTCGCGTAGGCGACTCCGCCGGCCTCGGTGGGGAAGAGCTTGAGGATGTCGGCACCTGCCTCGGCGGACTCGACGAGCTCGGTTGGCGTGTAGGCTCCGCTGATTGTTGGCACTTGGTACCGGTTTGCTGTCCTGATCATGGCAGGGTTCAGTTGGGGGCTGACCAGGAACTCGGCGCCCGCCCGGATGCACTCGTATGCGGAGTGCTCATCAAGCACTGTCCCCGCCCCGACCGCCACGCCGCTGGGTCCGTGTTTTGCGGCCAGGTGGCGGATCACTTCAACGGCCCCCGGAATGGAAAGAGTAATTTCCAGGGCCCGGAAGCCTCCTTCGATGGCAGCTTCAGCGACCTGCTCGGCAAGTTCGGCGCTCTCCAGCCGCACGATGAGGACGGCTCCTGATTCATGGATGGTTTGCAGGGTGCGAAGTTTCTTATTCATAGCTGGCCTCTCTCTGGCCGGGCGGCGTCATCTTCACGAGCGGCCCGACCGTATTGATGTTTCGTTGACAAACTCTCCCACCATCCATACTGTTATTGCAACCGATCTCAGCAACCGATCTCATACAAGGGGGTATTGCGGTTGACTCATGTACGAACAATTATTCTTGGCGCCTCCCATTGGCACGTTCCACTCTGCGCGCAGGCTATCGCCGAAGAACACGACGTGGTTGGAGTAAGCGACGAAGATGTCTCCCGTGTGCAGGTAAAGGAACTGGCCGCTCGCTGGGAGACAGACGCTGAAGCCGATTGGCAAAAGTTGGTTGATCTTCCCGACCTAGGACTCGCGTACGTCTTTGGTCCCCACGAGGGGATGGCGGAAAAGTGCATGGCCCTGATTGAGCGGGGTATTCCGTTCGTCGTGGAAAAGCCGGTGGGCACTTCCCTCGGGGAGCTTGGCACCGTGCGCCAGGCCGCCGAAGCAGCAGGTGTGCCAGCTACTGTGCCCTTGGTTCAGCGCGGCGGCCCCACGGAGAAATGGCTTGCCAAGGCGGGTAAGCCCAGTTATCAGCGAGCTTCATTCATTGCCGGGCCGCCATCCCGGTATCTGGAGAACTCCAATCCTTGGATGCTCGATCCGGTCAAGGCCGGGGGAGGCTGCCTCGCGAACCTGGGTCCACATTTTGTCGACCTGTTCCTCCGAGGTTGCGATGAGCCGGCAGCGGACGTGGATTCCCGGCTCTCTTCGGTTCTCCACGGCCAGGCTGTTGAGGATCATGCCAGCCTCATCATCACGACGCCGGAGGGACGTGAAGCCATCGTGGAAGTTGGCTACGCATTCCCTGGCTCGCCATTGAAGCGGTATTGCAGCTTTACCTCAGTGGGCGAGGCCGGATTCGCCTCCCTTAATTCCGATGGCACAGCTACTTTCACGGCACTGGACGGAACTACGGAAATCGACGAAATCAACGTCGACAGCGACCCGCTCTACGACCCGTTTGTGCGGAACGTCGCCCGGACGCTGGAAGATGGATTCCGGGGCCTGCCGACGCTGGCCCAGCTCGAAAATGTCATGCGCCCCATTTGGCAGGCCTATGGCAACCAGCACGGAGGAAGAGAACATGCCTGACTTGAGTATCGACGTCGTCGCGAAAGCCGCCGGTGTCCATCGGTCAACCGTCTCCCGGGCGTTCTCTCGCCCAGAGGCGGTGAAGAGCGAAACACGCGAGCATATCCTCCGGGTCGCCGAAGGACTCGGCTACACGATGAGCCCACTCGCCCAGGCACTTCGACGGAAGACAAGCAACATCATTCCGCTGATCGTCCCCGACATCACCAACCCGTTCTTCGCGGAACTTGCCAAGACGATGACACAGGCAGCCGACGAGCGCGGCTACCAGCTCATGCTCTGCGTCACCAACGGCGACCCGGCCAAGACCGACGGATACTTCACCGCCATGCAGGCGATGTACGCCCCCTTCGGGATTGTGGCACCTTCGACCAAGGTCGATACCGAGGCCCTGAAACGCTTCGACTTCGGCCACAAAGTGGTGGTAATCGACCGTGTGGAAGGGGATTCCTCCGTACCAACCGTCACCGTCGACAGCCGTCAAGGGATCATGCTCGCACTTGACCACCTGCACGGCCTCGGGCATACATCGATCGGATACGTATCCGGCATCGCCGGCACACACACTGCCCAAGACCGGATGGACGCCTACCTTGAACTCACCGCCCAAAGCGGGAGCACGCCCATCGTGCTGGACAGCGGTTCAGACCTTGATGCGGGCACTCGCGGTGCAGAGCACTTCCTGGAGATGGACAATCCGCCAACGGCCATCATCGCAGCCAACGACATGGTGGCCTTCGCCGTGATCTCAGCACTGGGCGGCAGCGGTGTGAAGGTTCCGGAAGACGTCTCGGTTATCGGATTCGATGGCCTTGCTCTTGGTGCCCGGTTTAACCCTGCCCTGACAACCATCCGGCAGCCCATTGCCGACATGGGGCACATTGCCATCGAGCTGGCCGAGAAGCAAAACGTGGATGGGGCGGTTGAGCATATAGTCCTCGAGCCTGAGCTTCTGGTCCGTCGCTCCACCGCTGGACCGCGCAAATGAGCGGGGCGCAGGAACAGACGCTCCGGCGCCTGCCGGGAATACGGCACACAGACCACGTCGGTCTGACGGTTCCGAACCTTGATGAAGGCATTCGCTTCTTTGTCGAAGTCCTCGGCGCCGAGGAGCTGTACCGCTCCGAGCGCGGCCCCGATGAAGAATTCATGCCCACCAACTTCGAAGTGCCGGCAGATGCCAAGCTCACGCTTGCCATGCTGCGCTTGCCGCCGAACCTGAACATCGAGCTTTTCGAGTGGAGCAGCGCTGAGCGGCGTGAGACGCCACCGCGTCATTGCGACGCCGGTGGGCACCACTTGTGCTTCGTCGTGGATGACGTCGACGAAGCCATCGCCGTACTGCAGGAAACACCTGGCGTCAGGGTGCTCGGTGAGCGCAAGGAAGTCGCTGGCGACAGCCCACGCGTAGCTGGCAACCGCTGGACCTACTTCGTCACCCCTTGGGGGCTGCTGATGGAAATCGTGGACAGATCCCGCGTCGCAGCCCCGCCCCGGCTGGTCGGTCCTACGGACTGGACGGCAGCTCCAAACACTTCAGAAAGGACATAAACAATGCGGCTAGCGGGTCACACTCTAGGTACTCCGAACCACACCGTTCCCCAAGCACTTGGTCTCTTTCGGGCCGCAGGGCTCGATGCCGCCGAGGTCATCTACCAGGATGACTACAAGTCCGGTTTGCCCCTGGGCGACCGGCGCTCAGCAATGGAGGCGCTGAAAGCAGCCGAAGGCGAAGGCGTACCAATCGTCGGTTTGACGCCTTACACCACCGCTATCAACTCACTCGACGATGCCGAATGGCGCAATGCCGTCGACGAATTCCGTGGTGCCATTGACACCGCACAATTGCTCGGCGCTGACCGCGTCCGTGTCTACGCTGGTTCCTGGCACCCCGGAGACACCGATCACGCGGCCCGCTGGGGACAGCTGCGGAAGGCGCTGGAGACCCTTGCCCCCGTGGCCCAGCAGGCTGGCGTCCGCCTCTGCGTGGAGAACCATTTCGGCACCATGACCCAGACGGCAGCGGACACAGCGGCCCTGGTCCGGGAAATTGCCCAGCCGTCCGTCCGCGTGCTCTACGATCAGGCGAACCTCACCTTCACGCACGACGAAAACTACGAAGAAGCCTTCGCTGTTCAAGGTGACCTGATCGGTCACGTCCACGTGAAGGACCTTGTCTTCACGGATCCCAATGCGGCCTTCCGCGCCACTGAAACGGCCAGGGTCAACGCCTCAGAGCGGGCAGTCCGCTCCCGCGTTGTAGGAAGCGGTGTTGTTCCGTGGGCCCGGATCCTCGTCGCGCTGCTTCAGCACGGCTATGACGACGTGCTGAGCATCGAGCTTGAATACCGTTGGCACCCGCAAGACCTCCCTGCGCCGGAGGATGGATTCCGGGAATCCGTCGCTGTCCTGCGCTCAATGCTCGCTGATTCGGCCAAAGTAAGGAACGCCTGATGAATACCAACCGCCTCCGCGTCGGAGTTATCGGCGCCGGCAACATCGCCACCATTGCCCAGCTGCCCACCCTCGTGCAACGCGATGACATTGAGCTGGCTGCCTTGGTTTCCCGGCGTGAGGATCCCAGCAGCCTGGTCCGGCGGTGGGGCTTCAACGATGCCTACAAAACGGTGGAGGACATGCTGGCCGCGCAGGCGCTGGATGCAGTTTTCGTGTTGACCCCACGTTCCGAGCATGCCCATGCCGTCCAGCTTTGCCTCAATCACGACGTGGATGTGTTTTGCGAGAAGCCTTTGGCTCCGGCAACTGATGAAGCGGAACGTCTGGCTGATCTGGCCGACGAGCGGGGACGGATATTGATGGTTGACTTCAACCGCCGGTATGCACCCGTATACACGGCCGGCCGCGAAGTTTTTGGCGACAAAGGTGCTACTTTCTGCGTCGCCCAGAAGAACCGCCCAGGGTCCGAATACCGCGCGACTTTCGAGAACGCCATCCACATGGTCGATCTCCTACGCTGGTACTGCGGAGGCGAACCGGAACACGTGGCCGCCCATGCCGCGGGTGAGGATCCTTGGGAAGAAGACGGACTTGCAGCGACCATCCGCTTCAGCACCGGGAATACCGGCGTCCTGATGGCGGCCCGTACAGCGGGGGCATGGAACGAAAAACTGGACGCCTATGGTGACGGGAAGACGGTCGAAGTCAGGGCACCGGAAACGGTTTCCACCACCATCAACGGCGTCACGACGTCACGGGAACTGAGCGCGGAAGCATACGGCTGGGCTACGGCGACAGACACCCTCGGATTCTCGGCCGCCGTTCACCACTTCCTGGACCGGGTCGCCGACAGGGGCCAGCCGCTTACCTCAGGCCGGGAAGCCGTTCACACCCAACGTCTGCTCGATCAGATCCTTGCAGCCGCCGGCCTGCCGACAGAGGAGCAGACCGGCCGCGAATGGGCAAGCCACGCGGTAAACGCAAGCTGAACCGTTCACCTCTGCCAAAGTTGCACAGGTGTCTGGCGCGGGCGCTTTAGACGCAGTGGCCAGAGCCGCCTGTCGGATATAGGGAGGTGCGAACATAGCTCTACTTCGCCTACGAAACATGGGTGCACTGAAAGGCAAGGAAGCAGAGAAGCGGCCGCTTCGGGGGCGTGTCACCGCGCTGGCTGGAGTCCTGCTGGTTGCCTTCAGCGCGAGAGAAGCGGTCTCGGCGGTGTCCCCGCTCCTTGGCCACATAAGTGCGGACCTTCCGTTCGACGCGGTAACCACGGGGATCCTCGGGATGCTGCCGACCGCAGGCTTCGCAATGATGGGCTTCTTTGCGCTCCCGCTCGTGCGGCAATTCCAGATGGAACACCTGCTCTTGGTCGCGATCCTGTTGACAACATCAGGTCAGGTGGGCCGTGCACTTGGATGGAACGTCGTGGCATTCTTGGTGTTCACCTGCATCGCCATGCTTGGGATTGGCCTGGTCAATGTCGTGGCTCCGCCTCTACTGATGGAGTATTTTCCCGATCGGATCGGAGTTCTGGCAGCGCTGCACATCAGTCTCCTGGGTGCCAGCACGGCCATGGCCGCCCAATTCGCCATCCCTCTGGGCAATCTATATGGCTGGCGGTTCTCCATAGGTATTTGGGCTGCCCTCAGTGCGCTTGCTGCGATCCCTTGGCTGATTCTTCCGGGGGCCAAACGGAACCTAGCCCGTTCGCGGACCTCACCAGCCGATGACAGGCCGTTGCCCCCTGCGAACGCGATAAAACCATGGAGATCATCAATCGGATGGGGCACAGCGATGATCTTTGCTGGTTGCTCCAGCAACACCTTTGCGGCGCTGACTTGGCTTCCGGCGGTTCTCGTTGACAGAGGGACGGGCCCGGACGCTGCTGGATCCATGCTGGCGCTCTATTCGATCCTCGCTTTGCCGGTCGCCCTGGTTGCGCCTGTGGTTGTCGTAAGAATGCCACGCCCGCTACCGGTGGCAATCCTCTTTGTCCTCGCATTTGCCGTCGGTTATGCAGGCATAATCCTCGCCCCACCAGCCTCTGCAGCGGTCTGGGTCGTCATTGCGGGCCTGGGCCAAGGCGCTTATGCCTTTGCGTTCACCATGATCAACAAGCGGACACGAACGCAATCCGGCTCAGGAAGTTTATCCGCCTTCGCCCAGGGGACCGGCTACGCCTTCGCAAGCGTCGGCCCTTTTCTTTTCGCGCTCCTGCACAGTCCAGGGGACGGCTGGCTGCCCTCATTTGGCATGCTCGGTGCCTGGCTCGTGGTGCTTGTGGCAGGGGCAATCATGGTCAACAAGCCACGCATGCTTGATAAAGGCCCTTGACACCCTTACTGCGACACCAAATGTTGGTGTCGCCCATTAATACAACCGATCTCATCGACATTTTGAATGAACTCAAGGGAGAGATTTCATGACCTACACTTTCACTCGAGGCTTGACCTTCGCAGGACCCGCATTATGACGACGGCGGCACAGGCACCGTGCGTCGCTGTGGTGGGAGCGGCCGGCTGGGCCGGATCCCGGCATGCCCGCGCATTCGCCAAAGCCGGTGCAAATGTCACCCACCTTGTGGAGCAGGACGAGCGGGGGTTTGCGCTCGCAAAGGAGCTGGGTGCGCACTTGGTGCCCAGCGTCCTGGAGCTGCCTGATCACCTTGACCTGGTCGTCGTCGCGTTGCCAACAACCTTGCAACCGGCCATCTGTGCGGATCTGCTGAACAGGGGATTCCGGGTGCTGACTGAGAAGCCGGTGGCGGCAGATGCAGAAGGTGCTGCACTCATGGCCTCTGCTTCGGGAGTCAATGAACGGCTCATGGTGGGATACACACTCCACCAGCATCCAGGCGTTCCATCCGTATCGCAGTGGGTCAGCGACAACGACGTTATTGCCATTACTGTTCGTTCGGTTGCCCATAAGCAGAACGTTGACTCATGGCGTGCTGATCCCAAGGAGGGTGGCGTCGCGGTAGTGAACGGCATTCACGCCATAGAACTGGTTTCGTCGTGGTTCAAGGGTGCCCCGAAGGTCCTGGCCACCAGCGCCAGCAACAGCCTTTACGGATCTCCGGTGCCAGAATACGTCGTCTCCACGCTCGAATTCCCCTCTGGAGTGGTGTTCACTCTGCAGACTTACTGGTCCCCTTGGCAAGAACCCGAAGGTCTCAACCAGGGCGATTGGAGCCTGACCATCGATGTCCTTGCCAATGGCGGCCGGATGTTGTGGTCAAACGATTCCCTGCACGTGTGGGACCGGGACGGCGGCCAACAAGAGCAGACGTTCGATCCCTCTGACCTCTTCCTCCGCCAGGCGGAAGCGGCATTGAGGTTCTGTGCGGGTGAAACGCCGGCCGTTTCATTCGCCCAGGCACTCCGTGCCACAGAGATCGCCGACGCAATCCGTGCAGGGGCAGCCCCCGATGCCAGGGAGGTTCATCACGCAGCATCAGCAGAACGCGAAATAGACAAAACGCGAACCAATGGCGACCGACCGAGCAATATCGAGTAAGGAAATGAACATGACGCAAGCACCTCACGCCCCGACCACAGGAACGCCGCGGATGAGCCGCGCCCAGAGCGGAGGGAACCGATGAGCCTCAAAAACCAGGTGGTTCTGGTAACCGGATCAAGCGGAGGAATCGGCGATGCTGCAGTCAGCGCACTCACAGCCTCAGGTGCCATCGTCATCGGCGCAGACCGTTCCCCGAAAGAGGACCAGTCCCTGGAGGCATTCCATCCCCTCGACATCACCTCTGAACAACAGTGCGCAACGGTTATCCAGGACATACAAGCCAAATATGGCCGTCTTGATGTCCTCGTCCACGCAGCCGGAGTGCTCGGCCCCACACCGGACATCATGGAAACAAGCACCGAAGAGTTCGACTCCATCCTGAGGATCAATACCACCGCGACCTTCACCATGGTCCGGGAGACCGCAAAATCGATGCTTGAGACCGGCACATCCGGCGCCATCGTAGTCCTGTCCTCAGTTGCGGCCAAAGAAGCACGGCTCAACTATCTGCCCTACAACGCGAGCAAGCTTGCGGTCCTGCATATTATGTGGTCTTTCGCCGAATTGCTTGGACCCAACGGCATCTCAGTGAACGCCATTGCGCCAGGACCGGTGAACACGCCCATGTGGGCTCAATTCGCCAGGGACTCCGGCCCGGACGCAGCAGCAAACCGGGCCAAGCGGGCAGCGCAGCTACCGATGCGCCGCTTTGCCGAACCCGATGAAGTTGCCCGTGCCATCCTGTTCCTTTCTGATCCCGACAATCGCTACATCACTGGAGTGTCCCTCGACGTGGCAGGCGGAGCACATCTGGGAATAGGAACCTGACCCGCGCGCATCCTTGAGCAGATATTTCGATTCAGTCAGGAATTAGAGGAAAAATGCATACAGCAATCCGTCATCATCACACTGCTCTGCACGTTGCAGACTTGGAGCGCAGCGCCCGGTTTTACGTGGAAGGGCTGGGCTTGACCCGTTTGAATGAGTGGACCTCGGGCCCCTACGTCGGCGAGCTGTACGGCCGTCCGAACGTCAAGGTCAAAGCAATGATGCTCACAGCCGGTGATGGGACCTTTCACCTGGAGCTGGTCCAGGTTGAGGATCCTCCGCCTGCCGTTGATCCCTCGGAAGCGCAGCCTGGCACGGCACATCTTGCCTTCACGGATATTGACCTGCGCGAGGTCTACGCCAGAATGACGAAGCTCGGATACAGGGCCTTGTCCGAACCGGTCGCGCCCACGTCCGGACCGGTTGCAGGAGGTCTGCTGATCTACTTACTCGATCCGGATGGGAATCGCGTAGAACTGATTCAGCCGCCCGACTGGCGCTCGAGCGAAAATTCATAAGCGAATTGGCGGGCAGGGTGCACCCTGCCCGCCAATGTTGCATCTACCGTGGCACCACGCCCGCCTGAGGACCAATCCTCGGCGAATAGGCTACCCCTTGACACCACCTGAGGTCATGCCGGCAACGAACCAGCGCTGGAAGGCGAGGAAGATTGAGAGTACGGGGATGAAAGCCACGACGATGAATGCGGCGAAGAGTCCCCAGAAGCTACCGAAGCCGGTGGTTATGTATCGCACTATGCCGTTCTGGACGGTCTTCATGTCTTCTGTGGTGGCGAGGACGGTGCCCACAAGGAAGTCGTTCCAAACGAAGACAAAGATGAAGATTGCCACAGCAGCGATACCGGGCCGGATGAGCGGGAGGATGATGCGCCACAAAATCTGCATTCGGGAGCATCCGTCGATTGCCGCCGCTTCCTCGATTTCGACGGGTATGTTCTCGATGAAATTTCGCAGGAACAGGATGGTTTGTCCACAGATGATTGCCGTGTAGACGATGATCAGCATCGGGTAGGTGTTGATCAAGGCGGTCTTGACGAACATGGAGTACAGCGCGATGAAAACCACGATCGCCGGGACCATGGACAGGACCAGAATCCCGGTCATCAGTGTTTCCATGCGGCGGCTCCGGTACCGCGTTGCCACGTACGCTGCCGGGATGCAAATTGCCAGGGCAAGGACGATAGAGCCGACCGCATAGATGAGGGAGTTTGCGAAAAAGCGCATGTTGGTCGACGTCAGCAGGCCGATATAGCCCTCGGCAGAGAATGGGGCCGGTATCCACCTTGGAGGAAATTCCAGGGTGCTCGAGGCGGTCTTGAGCGAAGTGGACAGGATCCATGCGACCGGAGGAAGGACCACCGCGGCTGAGAGAATGACGTACGCCCAGGACGGGACCGCACGAATGACATTGCCCAGGCGTCGCTGGCGGCGCGGGGTTGTGATGCTCACAGGCTTTCCTTCCGTCGGAAGCGAATGGCGACGAGAGTCAGGACGATGTTGACGGCGAAAAGAAGGATTGCCGTTGCTGATGCTCCGGAGAGATCAAACTTGTCGAACATCTGGTTGTAGACACGCATGGACAGCGTCTCTGTAGACCCGATGGGGCCTCCTCTTGTGGTGACCAAAATGATGGTGACCATCTGCACATAGAGCATGAGAAGAACGACGACGACGGAGACGATGGTGTTGCGCAGGTAGGGCAGAGTGATATTCACGAACTGGTGCCAGATACCGCCGCCGTCTACCCTCAGGCTTTCGCGAAGCTCTTCAGGAATCGTTTGAAGGGCGCCCAGGAAGAGGAGCATGGCCTGGGGGTAGGACCACCAGGCTGTCATCAGAGTTACTGCAACAAGCGCACTGCCGGGTGATGAGAACACATCAGTAGGGCCGAATCCGAGGGATTTGGTGATAGCGGAAGCGGGACCGTAATTGGGATTGAGGAACCAGAGCCAGATTGTTCCTGCAGTGGCCTGTGACATCAGCCAAGGCAGCAGGAAGAGGCTCCGGACGGAACGCTTGAATCGGTGAAGATTGTTGAGCACGATCGCAGACAGAAGTCCGGCCGGCAAGGCGATAACCAAGGCGCCGAGCGAGAATACCAGGGTTGTCCAGATGCGGCTCGGCAGTTCGGAGTCTGAGAACAGTCGGACAAACGAATTCAGACCCGAGAATTTTCCTATCTGGTAGTAAGTCGTCTCGTGGAGGGCCGTCCACGCTGTGTAGATGAGCGGCCCCACAAAAACAAAGAGGAAGACGGCGCTGACGGGGATGACGTAGAGCCATACCATTCGATCCCTACGGACCCGGCGGATAGCATCGACGCCTGAAGGGGAAGCCACAGTCTGGCGTGTGGTGCGGGTTGGGCTTTTTGTTGACATTATCTGTGTTCCTTCCGAGGGGAGCCTGATTTGGTCAGGCTCCCCTGATATCGGGCGGCTACTTCTTGTTGGCCGCGTCCTGTGCGGAACGGATAAAGTCGTTGCCTGACGTACCGTTGAGGGTCAGTTTCTGCCCGGCTTGGGACAGACCAGTGGCAAGTGCGGTCCAGGTGTTGGAATAGGTGCGTGGCTCACTGTTGGTCTTGACGTAGGCTGCGATGTCATTTACGGTCTTTGCCTCAGGCGTGGAGAAGAACGGTTGCTGGTACGTGGCTGCCCGGGTGGGTACCTCACCGCCGGTTGCCATGAGGGCACCGGCTTCCGGCCCGGTCATGTACTCGATAAATTTCCAGGCGGCGTCGGTGTTCTTACTGCCATTGCCTATGCCCAACGTCCAGCCAATGGTGGTACCTGTCGTATCGCCGGTACTCGCTTTAGGCAAGGCCGTCCACTTAAGGTCCTTGTTCTGCGAGCCGAAGGAAACTGCTCGTTCCGTGCCCAGAACTGCCATGGCGACCGTGCCGCTCGCCATGCCGTCAGCTACTGTGCCGTAAGTGTCTGATACGACGTTGCTACCCAAAGCCTTTGCGTCCCTGAGCTTGGCAAGGAAGTTACCAAACTCGTTGCCTTTGGCTGTTGCGAAATCCGCTTTCCCATCCTTGTTCCAGATTTCCTGGTCAACCTGTGTCATGAAGCAGTTGAAGAAGGTGCTGATGATTGCCGAGTTGTCGGTGTCCGAGAAGCCGGTCCCGAAGCCGGTGAATCCTGCAGCAGCAGCTTTCCGGGCAACGTCGACAACCTGGTCGTACGTGGTGGGAACGGTCGCGCCTATCTGGTCAAGGATCTTTTGGTTGTAGTAGAGGGCGCAGGTTCGGTATTCATAGGGCACGGCAACCGGCTTGCCGTCAGGGCCGGCAAGAGTGTCGGTCGGACGCAGCCAGTCAGTCACCTTGGAAGCAGCCTCAGGCAGCGGTGCGTAGACGCCGGCTGACGCCATCTGGGGCACTACGGGAGTGAACATCTTGAAGACGTCAGGAGCCTGACCTGCTGCCGCGGCTTGCGGCAGTCTGTTCAACATGTCGCCAAGCGAAACCACAGAGAGGTTGATCTTGATATCGGGGTTTGCCGCCTCAAACTTGGCAATGTTTTCCTTGAGTGCCTTCGAGCGCGGATTCGCTTGGCTGGGATCGAGGAAGTCCCAGTAATTGAGCGTCACGGGACCTTTGGGTTCCGAAGCCGAGGGGGAGCAGCCACTGAGGGCGAGGCCGGCCACGACAGCTGTGACGAGCGCCAAGCCCCATCGCTTTTTGATCATGAATTTCTCCTGTGAACTGGGTTGCCTATGCGGGAGCATGCCGTGCTCAATCGATGCCTACCAAACGTGGGCCACCGACGATCGGGAGGAGCCAGTTGATCATCGAGTCTCTCCTTTGAGATCGGTTGCATTTTTACGAAATTAGCAGTGAGATCGGTTGCTGAGATCGGTTGCAATAAACTTAGGGCCGATGGAGGGCTCTGTCAAGGGAACCTTTGATGCGGATTTTGGAAGTGCCTGGCTCTCGATCGGCGGCCCGTGCGGCCGCTCCCGCAATGGTCGAACTCAACCAACATCCAGATTAAGGCTCCTCAGCCAGGGCCCGGGGATCCGGCTCCGCCGGTGCGGGCGATACCTTTCTACCCCCTGTTGTACGGAGCAGAGCGCGCAAGGCCTGGATCGTGTCGGCTTCGGCGGCGGTCTTGTCGTCACGGTAGCGCTTGACGCGTGCAAACCGAAGGGCGATTCCGCCCGGATAGCGGGGAGAGTGTTGGACGCCGTCGATGGCGATCTCGACCACGGTGACCGGCTCGATCCATACGGTGCCCGCAGTACGCCGCACCCCCAACTCCTGGAACTTTTCAGTCTGCCACTTCAGCAGCGCGTCGGTGATGCCCTTGAAAGTCTTGCCCACCATCACGTAATCGCCGGGTTCGCCGAACTCCCCAACAGGGTCCAAGGCTCCGAGGTGCAGGTTCGACAGCAGCCCGGCGCGTCGTCCTGACCCCCATTCGCAGGCGAGCACCACCAGGTCGTAGGTGAGCACCGGCTTTACCTTGATCCAGTTCGAACCCCGCCGCCCGGCGGCGTAGGACGAGCCCAGCGCCTTCACGACCACACCCTCATGGCCGGCGTCCAGGGCATCGCGCGAAACGCTCTCGGCAACAGCTGCATCCGCAGTTATTTTCCCTGGGATGCGGTGATCGGGGACGATCCGCTCAAGCACGCCGATTCGTGTGGCCAGCGGCTCGTCGAGAAGGTCGCGCCCGTCTACGTGCAGCACGTCGAAAAACCACGGATGCAGCAGTATGGTGCGGGCCGCGTTCGCCCCGAACCGGGACATGGTCTCCTGGAACGGTCTGGGCCCGCCGTCCTCGTCTAGTGCCAGTGTCTCGCCGTCGAGGATCACATCGCGCACCGGCAGTCCGCGCACCACCTCCACCACCTCGGGCAACCGATGGGTCACTTCGGCCAGGGTGCGGGTGAAGATATGCACGTCGTCGCCGGCACGGTGCACCTGGATGCGTGCGCCGTCGAGTTTGTATTCCACGGACGCTTCCCCCGTCGTCTCCAACGCCTCGCTGGCACTGGCCGCGGTTGCGGCGAGCATGGGTTGGACCGGACGCCCGACGATGAGGCCGACTGCGTCAAGCTGTGCCGCGGTGCCCGTGATCGCCAGCAGGGCAGTCGCGCCGAGATCGCCGGAGAGCATCGCTGCGCGGCGTACGGCCTCGACCGGGCGATCGGCGGCACGGGCAACGGCATCCGTTAATACGCCCTCAAGCGCACCGGTACGAAGTTCCCCGAGCAGCACGCCGGCGATGAAGTTCTGCTCTCGTTCTGTGGCTTCCGCCATCAGGGTCCGAAGGATGGCGGCGCGTTCTACGGTCGACCCAGCGCCTGCGGCCGCCAGCAGCCGGTCCAAGGCAGCGTCGAGGTGGGCGATGGTGAGAGTCGGCTCAGCAGCGGGCTTGCCCTTGGCCGCCCTCATGCCGCTCCAGCCGATCCCGACCCGGCCTTGGCGAGGCTTGGCCGTAAGCAAGCCGACCGCCGTCGGGATGTCCGCGGGGTCGAGGCGGAGCAGCAGACCTGCCAGTTCGTTGATCTTGGCGACCCGGGAGCGGGTGGCCGCGACGGCTTCCGAGGTCCTCACGAGCTCATCGAGCAGCATGGCACCAGTCTGTCACGGCGGCCGTCCATGAACAGCGATTAATCCCTGTCCAGAAGCGGCGCGGGCGAATGCCCGGTCCCCGGCCAATTTGCCGGCAACCCCCTGACTTGTGGAGGAATGCCTTGTATTCTCATGGCACCACACCGAACCACGGCACCACCCCCCGAACCACTTGAGACTTTCGGCAAGGAGAAATCATGCCCAGCGACGACGAAGCACAGGTTCTGTCCCAGTGGAGCCAGGAACTGGCCCGGGCGCTGCACATCCTGGATCTTGAGGTTGACCAGGAACTTGTCCTTGATCTGGCCAGGAAATCTGCAGACTCCGTGATCCATGCAGCAGCGCCGGTGACGGCTTTCATGGTCGGTTACGCTGCCGGGCTTGAAGCCGGGAAAGGAAGCCGGGGATCGGACGTTTTACCTGCCGTGGCAACTAACAAGGCGGCAGACATCGCCTTCAGGCTCTGTTCTGACCGGGCGGAAGGAAAGGGCTGGGAGCCCACAAATCAGTCGTAAGGCCGAGAACCCCTGACGGTAAGACTTGGCACAGGGGAGTACCGGACGACTCAGCCCGCGAAGCCGGTAGCCGGTAGCCGACTCTAGAACAGCGGCCAGGGGACGGCCGGCATTCCGCCGACCGGGGCCGGAAATCGTCCCGTCAGCCGGAGCCGAGCGCAGCGCGCGGTGAGCGATGCGATTTCTTCGGAAGTCAGCAGGTCCGCCAGATTCCGGCCCAGCTCGCTCTTCAGTCCTTCGATGACGCGATCGATCCCGTCGAGTTCCTCCGCTGTCAGGGCCTCTCCCAGCCATCCCCATAGCACCGTACGCAGTTTAGGTTCGCTGTGAAAGGTGAGTCCGTGGTCCACACCGTGCCGGTGCCCGTCCGTCATGGCAAGTATGTGGTTTCCTTTGCGGTCCGCGTTGTTGACCACGACGTCGAACACCGCCATACGTCTCAGCGCCGGCGAGTCCTCGTGCACGAGGGCCACCATCCGACCGTTTTCATCTTGTCCCTCGAGAACGTGTTTCCAACCTGACTCTGGCAGGTGGTCCGCTGCAATCAGGTCCACCGCGCTTTGGGCGGGCTGTTGCTCCTGCCAGAGTTGCACCATCCCTTCGCCCAGAGGACCGTCACGCAGCCAGGTGCGCGGCACGACGTTCCAGCCGAGAACCTGCGAGACCAGGTACGCGGCCACCTCCCGGTGGGCGAGGGTGCCGTCGGGAAAGTCCCATAGGGGGCTCTCGCCCGCTATTGGCTTATAGACGACCGGCACGTCGCCGATGCTGCCGAGGAATGTGGCGTTTGAGGCCGTCGTGATGCGCCCTGAAAGCGTCAGCTCGGCGGTCATCAGGTCCAGCGCCGGCATTAGACCTCGGGCAAGGTGCAGTCGTGCCCGTCCGCATCCATGGGGTAACCGCAGCGGGGGCATATCGGCCGCCCGGCGTCCACAATCTCACGGGTGCGCTTCGCGAACGCGCGGGCGGTGCCAACCGGCATTCGCACCAGCATCATTTCGGTTTCGTTAGAGCCGTCCTCAACAAGCGGTTCGTCCTCGTCGTCAGCATCAACGTCGATGAGGGGGTATGCCTCGACGACGATCTGGGCTGTGGTTGGGTCCCAATCCAAGGTCATGGCGCCGGTGCGGAACTGCTCCACAGGAGGTTCGATCGGGTCATTATCGACGAGTTCAATGGGTGTACCCGTAGGGACGCTGAAGGGGTTGCCGTCGACGGTGAGGAGCTGATCGAGCAGTTCGTCGATCTTCTCCGCGAGCAGGGCGGACTGCTGCTTCTCAAGGGCAATACTCACGATCTGCGCCCCGGTCCGCACTTGCAGGTAGAACGTGCGCGCTCCGGGAAGGCCAATGGTGCCAATGACAACCCGATCAGGCCAGGCAAACTCGTGAACGCGTGTAGGCATGCCAGTAGTTTAGGCACATGACGTTCACGTCGTCTTCTGTCCTGCACCGCCGCCCACCGGTGCATCGCCCGAACGGATGCCGTTGGACAGCCATGACAGGTCACCAGCTTCGGTATTGGTCGCATGGACGCTGGGGCGACTCGCGCTGTAGTGGATGATTGATACGGAACCGGGGCTGACGTTTATTCGCTGGAACAGGTCAAGGTGCATGCCGAGTGCGTCGGCAAGGATTGACTTGATGACGTCACCGTGGCTGACGGCCACCCACACGGCCCCTGGCCCGTTCCGGGCTTCGAAGGCAGCATCGTGGCGTCGAATCGCTGCCACGGACCTGGCCTGCATCGCGGCCATGGATTCACCGCCGGGAAAGACTACGGCGGACGGTTGCGACTGCACCATGGGCCACAAATCCTCGGTGGCGAGATCATCGAGCTTCCGGCCCTGCCACTGACCGTAATCGCATTCGGTGAGATCGGGATCGACTACTGCCTGCGGCGAGCCGGCCTGGCGATCGATGATGAGCCGGGCGGTCTGCCGGCAACGCTCAAGAGGGCTCGATACCACTCCGGCGACGGGCACAGCAGCGAGCCGGTCACCGGCCAGGGCTGCTTGATCGCACCCCAGTTGGTCCAGGCTGATGCCGTCGGCCCTACCCGCCAACAGTCCACTGGCGTTGGCTGTGGTGCGGCCATGCCGCACGAGAATTAGTGTTGCCATCCACCCAGCCTAGCCACCCTCCGCTGGTGGTGTGGACCATGCCGGGTCGCATCATTCCGGGCTCGATAAGGAAGAGAATCCTGCGGTGAACAAACAGGCTTCGGATAGGCCGAAGAGGCCTTCCCGAGCGGGACACACAGCGGTACAAAAGAGTTGAGGAGGGCATATTCGCCCTCCAACCATGGTCGACAAGGAGGTCGTGGTGTCCAATCAAAATGGTGCGGGTCCGGATCAGGGCCCCTTCCCCGCAGTTCCGCCGGGCGGACAGCCAACCCGCGAGACGCCAACCCGAGGGCCGGCGAGGCCGCTACCCTACGTTGTGGCAGGCGTACTGTTGGTCACCGCGATCGTGCTCCCACTCATGCCGCAGCTGTACTCGTTCGACGCGCCACGCCTGGGCGGTATGCCCTTCTTCTACTGGTACCAGCTGCTCTGGGTGCCCATCTCCGCAGGGCTCAGCGGGATCGCCTACTGGCTGGTCAGTACGGAGGATCGACGACGGCGGACAGCGGCCCGCGCCGGGAACCGAAACGGAGGGGACAGGCCATGAACGGACGCGAGATCAACTGGATCGCCCTCATCATCGTCATCGTGCTGTTCGTCATTGTTGCTGTTATGGGCTTCCTTGCCGCTCGGTGGCGCAAGTCGGACGAGGGGCTCCACAGCCTCGATGAATGGGGGCTGGGCGGCCGCGGCTTCGGCACGTGGATCACTTGGTTCCTGCTGGGCGGCGATCTATACACGGCCTACACCTTCGTGGCCGTGCCTGCAGCGATGTGGGCCACGGGCGCGGTGACCGGCTTCTTCGCCGTGCCGTATACGGTCGTCCTCTACCCGATCATCTTCATCATCATGAGCCGGCTGTGGTCCGTGTCCCACAGGCACGGCTACGTCACTTCGGCGGATTTCGTTGGTGGCCGGTACGGGAGCCGGTGGCTGTCGCTCGCCGTCGCCATCACCGGCATTGTGGCGACGATGCCTTACATCGCCCTCCAGCTCGTGGGCATCAAGGCCGTCCTCACGGTGCTCGGCCTCGGCAGCTCCGAGAACGTGCTGCTGACGGACCTGCCGCTCATCCTCGCATTCGTCGTGCTCGCCGCCTACACCTACACCTCAGGTTTGCGGGCGCCGGCCATGATCGCCGTCGTCAAGGACCTGCTCATCTACCTCTCCGTCATCGTGGCGGTCATCTACCTTCCGATCAAGTTCGGCGGTTGGGACACGATTTTCGGTGCGGCGGAAACCAAGCTGGGCACAGTGAACCAGGCAACGGGCAAGCCCGCCGGGGTGTTCATCCCGGGCGGCGCCAACTACTCCGCGTATTGGACCCTGGCGCTCGGCTCAGCCTTGGCCCTCTTCATGTACCCGCACTCGGTGACTGGCGTCCTCGCGTCAAAAGGCCGCAACACGATCCGACGCAACGCAGCCATCCTGCCGCTTTACTCGCTCATGCTCGGGTTCCTCGCCCTGCTGGGTTACGTGGCCATCAAAGCCGGTACCAAGCCGACTGACCTCGATGGATCGGTCAATCCCCAACTCGTGGTCCCGCAGTTGTTCCTGGACCACTTCCCGGCGTGGTTCGCCGGAGTTGCCCTCGCGGCCATTGCCATCGGTGCCCTGGTGCCGGCGGCCATCATGTCCATTGCCGCGGCGAACCTGTTCACGCGCAACGTCTACCGGGACTTCATCCGGCCCGACGTCGACCCCAAGACAGAGGCGCGCGTCTCCAAGATCGTCTCGCTGGTGGTCAAGGTTGGCGCGCTCATCTTCGTCGTCGCCATGGACCAGACCACGGCGATCAACTTGCAGCTGCTGGGCGGTATCTGGATCCTCCAGACGTTCCCGGCCGTTGTAGCCGGCCTATACACGCGATGGTTTGACCGCTGGGCGCTGCTTGTCGGATGGGCGGTAGGCATAGCCTTCGGTACCGTCTCGGCCTACAACGTCGTCAACCCGGTGACCCACGCGCATTTTGGTGGATCCGTCGCCCCCGTCCCGGGAACCGACTTCACCGTGTATATCGCCGTTACGGCCTTCGTCCTCAACCTGATCGTCGCCGCTGTCCTCACCTTGGTGCTGCGCGCGCTGAAGGTGCCGGCAGGGCCGGACAAGACCCGGCCATCGGATTATGGCGCCGATGAAACCGATCCGAAGATTGCCGAGATCGAGCGGACGCATCGCTTCGTGGAGCCGGGAGACGCGCCCCCGGTGCCGTGAGGCAGACCTGGTCGACGGCGGGGGAGGCGATGTCTCTCAGCGCACCGGAGCCGGCGCTTCCTTCCGCGGACGCCAGGTAATGGGCGATTCCGGATCGCTGAGCCGGTCCTGCAGAAGAAGTTGGTGTCGAGTCCGTCGATTCGCAGCATTCGGCTGCCTTTCGGCGATGCCAGGGTCTCGTCGGGCAGGGGAGTGATGACATTCTCGGGTATGGCCAGGAGCCGTCTTTTGGCTTAGCGCGTGTACCGCAGTCACCGGCCGGGCGGACTGCGCCCGTGAGAGTGCTAGGCCACCTGCGGTGCCCGCTTCCGTGCAGGTCCAACGGATTCGCGCAGTAAGATCCGGGAGTCAGCGAGTGCGGGTAATTCCGGCCCGGGCGCGTTGCGGGTTCGTCCGATGAGCTTCATCATGCTCCTGGCGCCCAAGGCTTCCAGGTCCATACGAACCGTCGAAAGTGAGGGGACAAGGAAGGAAGATTCCTCTACGTCGCCCCAGCCGATGACGCTGACGTCATCGGGGACTTTGAGACGGCTATCGTGGAGGGCCCTGATCACGCCAATTGCCATCTGATCGTTGGCGGCCACAACGGCTGTGACGTGTTTATGAACTGCGATTCGTTGGCCGGCCGTGTAACCGGAGGCCACGGACCAGTCGCCGGCCTCGATGCCGTGCGAGGTCAAGCCCAGTTCAATGATGGTCTGGGAGAAGACGGCCGCGCGACTACGGGCCGCCGTCCAGTCAGTTGGGCCAGCAACGTGGACGAAGTTCGAGTGACCCAGAGAGGCAAGGTGACGCACGATGGCGGCAACAGGTGCGCCGTCGACGAGCGTTCCCGGTAGCCGCAAATTGTCGTCACAGTCGCCGGCAACCACCAACGGCGGCTGGGCAAAGGACCGGTCGGAGATGGACCGCGGCAGAGGTGCGAAGGAGAGGACTCCGGCGACATCGTCGAGTGAAAACAATCGGTGGAACTGTGATTCCCTGTTCTCTTTATATGGATCCAATATAACGATCTCCACGCGATACCCATTGGCCTGGGCAGCGGCTTTGGCGCTGTTGAGCATTCTGGGTGGGACCTGGATGGAGGGTTCCGGAACGATGAAATAGATCGTGTAGGGTTCGCGGGAACGGAGAGCGCGGGCGGCGAGGTTTGGGCTGTAGTTGAGCTGGGAGAGAGCTTTTGCGACGCGCTCAGCCGTGGCAGGTCGAAGTGAGCTCCCGCCTTTGAGGTATCGAGAGACGGTTTGATGTGACACACCGGCCAACATTGCCACGTCATATAGGGTCGGCTGCCGCGATTTGGGGGCGGCTGAGGATCCGGCTGTTGGCGGAATCGTTTCTGCGGTCATCGCCATTTTGTCCTTGTACGAGCGGTGATTCACCCTGATTGGGAATTGAATTTGCGCAGAACCAGCGTGGGTGTGCGGCGAGAGCTCAGCATCATGTCCGTCAAGCCTTATCCCGTGGCTGCTTACTGGTTGATCGAAACCGACGCGGGTTGTCCAACGTGCCCGGGCGCGGCGCTGGTATGGCGGGGCACCAACTGGGGTGCAATGACATAGTGCGCCGGTTGGGTTCGGCCGCCAATACGTTCAAGCAATAAGCGTGTGCTGTTGGCTCCCGTGAGCTGGCCTGACTGGTCCACTGTGGTCAATGAGATCCGGCCGATGGCAGAGACGTAAATATTGTCGTAGCCGGCAACGGTTAGGTCTTCAGGAACGCGGAGTCCTAGCTCCTCGGCAGCACGGAGGACGCCGAGGGCAGCGATGTCCGCTCCCGCGAAAATTGCCGTCGGCCGTTCATCCCCGGACAAAACCTGTATTGCAGCGTCGTATCCGCCGATTTCCGAATAGGCAGTTTCAACGATCTCCGGGACAAGTCCATGGCGTGTCATGGCTTGCTCGTAGCCGTATCTACGGGCGGTATGCGACAAAACGAAGGGCTCAAGCCCGCCAGAGGGCATGCTGGTATGGACGATCCGCTCATGGCCGAGGGCGACCAAGTGGTCAACCATCAGGCGGGCGCCCTGATACTCGTCGTCTACGACGGTGTCAAAATTACTGGCCGTGCCATGCCTTGCCACAACTACGGTCGGGATCTTGGCGCCAAGCTCCTCCAGCCACGCAGCTTCCATCCAGGGAGCGACAAGAATAAGACCGTCGACCTGCCGGTCCATCAAGGCTTCTATGCTTCGCTTCTGACGTGAGGGTGATAAGCCACCAGCGATGAGTACCTCTTGGTATGGCGTACCTTCAAGTGCGTCGGTAATTCCCTGAACCACTTCGGGCTGGAATGGCGAACTCATCTCCACGATCATCACCCCGATCGTGTACGATTTTCCGCGCATTGCCCTGGCGCCGGCGTGCGGACGGTAACCGAGCTTTTCGATTGCCGCTGTGACACGCTCCCGCATTTGCGGGCTTACTCCGGAGGCACCCCGGATGACCTTGGACACCGCAGAGAACGACACGCCTGCTTCACTGGCAACGTCCTGAAGAGTTGCCCGGCGCGGTTTTTCCGTAGATGTGGTTCGTTTGGGTGTCACCGTCGACCCCTTCTGTCTGAGTTCATGGCTAGCTCAGTGTATCGCGCTGGACAACGTTGCACTAGACGCGCCAAAACTTCCGGGTTGGACGAAGCGAGGACGATAAACAAAAGAACGCAGAATCCCAGCAATTCCGCACTTTGCAGGGCCTCCTGTGAGCTGAGCAACAAAAGTCCCTTGACGGTGTTGAGACTCTTGGCTTAGTGTTCTTATGGACAACGTTGCACGCCCTTGCGGTCCACGTCATCGACTGGAGAATTTGGCGGCCGTTGCTGGCAGCGTTCCTGCCCTCAACAACAAAGGAGTTATTTCATGCGACGCACACGACGACGTGCCCTAGTCGCCCTTGCGGCCCCCTTGGCCGTTGGGCTCGTAGCCTTGACAGGCTGCACGAGCGGTGGCCAGACAGGCGATACGAGCGGAAGTTCAAGCAGCAAAGAAATGCTGACTCTCGGTATGACGGCTGACATTCAGGGCTGGGACCCGGGTGTTCAGCCCAGCTACCAGGGGTGGAGCGCCGACGCGGTATGGGATTCCCTGCTGCGGTGCGACAAGACGGGTAAACCGGAGGCATCGCTGGCCGACAAGTGGGAGTTCAGCGCCGATCAGAAGACGGCTACCCTCCACCTGCGCGAGGGCGTGAAGTTCTCGGACGGCACGCCTGTCGATGCTGCTGCGGTGAAGACCAACGCTGAGTACTACGCCACCGCTGGTGGAGCTTCCAGCCGTTGGGCCGGAATCACCGTCACGACCCCCGACACCCAGACTGTAGCCATTTCCTGGCCGGCTCCGAATCCGCTGCTTGCCCTGCGCATGTGCGAGTCCAAGATTGCCACCCCCGCATCCATCCAAGGCAAGAAGTTTGATGTACCGGTCGGTTCCGGTCCCTATGTCCTGGATGTTGCCAACACCACCCGAGGCTCCGTCTACACATTCACCAAGAACGACTCGTTCTGGGACAGCAGCCGCTTCCCGTACAAGAAGCTTGTCCTGAAGGTTCTGGAAGACGAGACAGCAGCGGTCAACGCCCTGAAGACGGAGCAGATCGACGGCACGATGGTGTCCTCGGCCACCCTTGAGGAAGCAAAGGGTGCAGGTGAGAACATCCAGACGCTGAAGGGCAGCAGCACCACGCGCCTGCTGATCACCGACCACCTCGGCGAGAAGATCCCGGCCCTGGGCAACCTCGACGTCCGTAAGGCCATGAACATGGTCTTTGACCGTAATGCCATGTCCGAGAAGCTGTACCAGGGGCATGCGTCGCCGGCGTTTCAGATCTTCCGTGAAGGGAGCGATGCCTATATCCCGGACATGAAGGACCCGTACCCCTTCAATGTCGACGAAGCCAAGAAGCTGATGGAAAAGGCCGGATACGCTGACGGATTCACCTTGCAGATTCCGACCATGACCGGGCAGAATCACGAAACGCTGATGCCGTACATCACCCAGCAGCTGGCCCAGATCAACATCAAGGTGGAGCAGGTTGCCCTGTCCGGACCGAACGCCATTGCCGAACTTCTCAGCGGAAAGTTCCCCGTGCCGCTGTGGCAGCTGGGCAACTACGGTGAATCCCTGCAGGACATCAGTGACTACGTCCTCAAGGACGGCATCTGGAACGTCTCCCACCAGCCGGACGCCAACGTTGACGCGCTCTGGGCCACGGTCCTGTCCGGATCCGATACCGAACGCAAGCAGGCCCAGCAGGACCTGAACAAGTACGTAACCGAGCAGGCCTGGTTCGTTCCGATGGCCTACATGGACCGTTTCTACGCATCCAACCCCAAGGTTGACGTCCAGGAATCAAGCGACTTCTCCGGTCTGCACCCGCTCCTGCGCGACTTCAAGTAACCGAACACAAGAGACCCAGCGACCACAATGATGTTATCCCTACTCAAAAGCCTTCTCCGCTCCGCGGCCATACTTCTCCTTGTCAGCTTTGCAACGTTCTGTCTCATGTTCGGCAACGGAACGGGAATTGCCAGGGCAATCCTGGGCTACCAGGCCACAGAGGCTGATGTTCAACGCAAAGTGGTCAACCTGGGCCTCGATCGTCCGTTGTTTGTGCAGTTCGGCGATTGGCTGGTCAATGCGGTCACCGGCAACCTCGGCGAGTCGTTCTTCACGGGACAAACCGTGACCTCGGCTCTTTCGACGAGGGTGCCGGTGACCCTGACCCTGGTCATCCTTACCTTGATCCTTACCCTAATTCTTAGCGTCCTCCTGGGCGTGGCAGCGGCCGTCTACGGCGGCTGGCTGGATAAGGTTCTCCAGTTCGTCGCTGTTCTGGGTGCCGCCGTTCCGCCGTTCATCATCGCTATCGCCCTGGTTTTCATGTTTGCCATATCCATCCGGCTTTTCCCGGCCACAGGGTACGTTTCCCCTGACCGCAGCTTCAGCGGATGGATTCTCTCGGTCACCTTGCCAGTCGTAGCCCTGCTCATCGGCTCAGTGGCCAGCGCTGCCAGCCAGTTCCGCGGAGCTGTCCTGGACGCGCTCTCCAAGGATTTTGTCCGTACCCTGCGGGCCCGTGGGCTTAAGGAGTCGCACGTGATTTTCAGACATGTGCTCCGGAATGCCGGCGGTCCAGGCTTGACGGTCCTCAGTCTCCAGACCTTGGGGCTGCTCGGCGGTGCAATCTTCGTTGAACAGGTCATGGCACTTCCCGGAATGGGGCAAATGGCCAACCAGTCGGCCCAGCAAGGTGACGTTCCCATGGTGATGGGAACCGTCGTGGTGACGATCATCATCGTGTTGAGCGTGAATTTCCTTGGCGATCTTGCCAACTCCGTCTTGAACCCGAAAGCGAGGACCCGATGAGCGCCGAAGCAAGCATGATTGAGACTGAAGCCGAGGTCCCCGCAGCAGGCCGATCCGTACTGCGGCGCCTGTTGACAAACCCACAGGGCATGATCTGCATCGTGTTCCTCGTGCTGGTGATACTTTTCGGGGTCCTCAGCCCCTGGCTGGCTCCCTTCCAGCCCAACGAGGCGAACCTCAACTCAGTGAACGCCCAACCATTCTCGGAAGGGCATCTGTTCGGTGCCGACCGCGCCGGTCGCGACATCCTGTCACAGCTCATGTGGGGTACCAATGGCACCCTTCTTGGGTCATTGTTGGTGCTCGTGATCGCGGTCCTGTTCGGTGTCACCACCGGTCTCCTCGCAGGGTTCTACCGAGGCAAGTTCGAAGCCGTTGCCGGTTTCGTCACGGACCTCATCATGTCCCTGCCAAGCATCGTCCTGCTGATTGCGCTTTTCGCGCTAACAGGGCCCAACGTGATGGTCGCCATGGCAGTCTTCGGTGTCCTGGTCGCCCCGACCTACTACCGTTTGGTCCGCTCGGTGGTTCTTGGCGTCAGGACGGAGTTGTACATTGATGCAGCAAAAGTGGTCGGCCTTTCGGACCAGCGCATCATTGGCCGGCACGTCCTCTGGGCCGTACGGGCCCCAGTCGTTATTCAGAGCTCCTTCGTCGCCGCGGCCGGTATTGCCATCCAGGCCGGTGTCGAGTTTCTTGGACTCGGCGATCCGGAACAGCCGTCGTGGGGCGGCATCCTGCAGAACGCGAACAGCAACATTTACAACAACCGGTTCGGAGTGCTCTGGCCGGCGCTGTTGATCAGCCTCACTATTCTTGCCCTCATCCTGCTGGGGAACGTGCTCCGCGACGTCCTGCAATCCTCGGCTCATAACAAGACATTGAAAAAGTCGCGCCGACGCGCTTTGCTCACCGATGCCCAAAACGCGCGGACAACGTCCGATTCGTCAGCATCCGATAAGGCACTCCTGTCCATCCGCGGCTTGAAGATCGGCTATCCGGACGGTCCCGACCGTGTCCGCACAGTCGTGCACGGCGTCGACCTGGACGTCCGCCGTGGCGAAATCCACGGTCTCGTTGGGGAATCCGGATCCGGAAAATCCCAGATGGCCTTCTCAACGCTGGGCATCCTGCCCAAGGAAGCCCTCATTCTCGGCGGCAGCATCTATCTCGATGGCGAAGACCTGTTGGCGGATGACAAAGCACTCAAGAATGCGCGAGGCCGGCGCATTGGCTACATTCCCCAGGAGCCCATGTCCAACCTGGACCCCTCCTTCACCATCGGCGCACAGCTCGTCTACGGTCTCCGGGCCGTCAAAAAGATCAGCGACAAAGAAGCCAAAGAACAACTGATCGCACTGCTGACACGGGTCGGCATCCGCAACCCTGAAAACGTAATGCGCTTATACCCGCACGAAATATCCGGAGGTATGGCCCAGCGCGTCCTGATCTGTGGTGCCGTTGCCGGGGACCCGGACCTGATCGTTGCCGATGAACCAACCACCGCACTGGACGTCACGGTGCAGGCTGAGGTACTTGAACTCCTGCGCGAGCTCAGCACCGAACGCGGTTTGGCCATGATCCTTGTCACCCACAATCTGGGCGTCGTCGCAGACCTCTGCGACACGGTCAGTGTCATGAAGAACGGCCGGATTGTGGAACGAAACGACGTCGAATCCCTGTTCAGCGACCCGGAGCAGGATTACACGAAGGCGCTGCTGGAATCGTCCCGCAGCGTCGAACTGATGGAGGCGTAAAGGTGACTACTCCCATACTCCAAGTCGAAAACCTCGTCGTGACCTATACCGGGCGCCACGGGCTTTCCAAGAAGGTTATCGACAATGTCAGCCTGGAACTGAAGGCGGGCGAGACCCTGAGCCTGGTAGGTGAATCCGGGTCAGGCAAGACAACCATCGGCCGGGCCATCCTTGGACTCGCACCCGTTACGGAAGGTTCCATTAGGTTCCGTGGTGACACCATCAGCAACATTTCCCGTTCTCAGCGTCGGAAGGTGGCGCGAGGCATCCAGGTGGTCTTCCAAGACCCCTACTCATCGTTGAATCCGTCAATGACGGTCGAAGACATCCTGGTGGAGCCGATGGCCGCCGCTGGTGCGTCCGGAGGCCGCCAGCGCGTGAGGGAGCTGCTCGACTCTGTTGGCTTGCCCAGCGATTCGGGCAGCCGTTACCCGAAGGAGTTCTCCGGTGGACAGCGTCAGCGCATCGCCATCGCGCGTGCGCTGGCTTTGGATCCGTCGGTCATCATCTGCGACGAGCCGACCAGCGCACTGGACGTTACCACTCAGGCCCGTGTTCTGACACTTTTCAAGGAACTCCAGGAACAAACCGGGGTCGCGTACTTGTTCATCAGCCACGACCTGGGCGTTGTGAATTCCATCAGCGACCGTATCGCCGTGCTGTATCAAGGCTCGGTGGTTGAAATCGGGGAAGCCGATCAGGTAGCCCGTGCTCCACGCCACGACTACACCCGCCGACTTCAGATGGCAGCGCCTGTGGCAGACCCGAAAAAGCAACGAGAACGCCGAGCCGCCCGCTTGCAGTTCCTCGCCGCCGAGAAGGCCGCGGAAACTCCCCGGGGCGCCCCCGCCCAGCTCTGACCCTCACGCTTAACCAGCCGCCCCTTCCTGACAAGGCCGGCACCCGATACAACACCGTCTGGAGACACTCATGGCACACGTTGCCGCTCCCCAAGGCCTTCGCTTTGATCAACGTACCGAAACTTCACCCGTTATTGGGCTGGGTACCGGAACACCGCGACTCTCATGGTTCGTGCCAGTCGCCGATGCCGGATACACGCAGATCGCCTACGAAGTCGAGGTGACCCGCGGTGAAGCAACTGAGGTCTACCGTGTCGAAAGCAACGAGCAGGTGCTGGTCCCGTGGCCTGCGCCGGAGCTGAAGTCCAGGGAGTCCGCCGCCGTGCGGGTCCGTGTCACCGATGGTGGGAATTGGAGTGACTGGAGCGAAGCCTCGACGGTCGAAGCCGGTCTTCTCAACGCATCAGACTGGGCAGCCGATTTCGTCAGCCCCGCGGATATAGGTGCACCCGCCATGCCGGCCCCCATCCTTTCCGGCATTTTGGACCTGCCTGCGGACATCGTCAAAGCCCGTCTCTACGCCACAGCCCACGGCATCTACGTCCCGACTGTTAACGGCCAGCGCGTCGACGACACGGTGCTGGCTCCGGGCTGGACTTCCTACGAGAACCGTCTTCGCTACCAAACGTATGACGTCACGTCGCTGCTGCGGCAGGGCCCGAACCACCTGGACATGCTGCTGGGCAACGGCTGGTACCGTGGTCGACTGGGCTTCGAAAACAAGCGCGCCATCTACGGAGACCGCCTGGCCGTCTTGGCACAACTTGAAGTCACGACGGCGGACGGCGCCGTCCATGTTCTCCTGTCCGACGATTCCTGGACCGCCCGCAACAGCCACATTGTTGCCGACGACCTTTACGACGGCCAGAGCACCGACCTGCGCGAGATGGCCGGCGTCACCGCGTCTGCCTCCAGCGCGGTAGAAGTCATTCCCGCGGATCATTCACGGCTCGTCGCCCCGGAAGGCCCGGCTATACGCCCGATCGAGGTGCTCCCGGCGGTGTCTGTCTTCACTTCGCCTGCCGGGAAGACACTGGTCGACTTTGGGCAGAACCTCGTCGGCTGGGTCAGGCTTCGGACCCACGGTCTTCCGGGGGGCAGCGAAGTGGTCATCCAGCACGCCGAAGTTCTTGAAAACAATGAGCTCTGCACGGAGCCGTTGCGGTCGGCGAAGGCTACTGACACCTTCATAGTGGCCGGGGCCCCGGAAGAAACCCTGGAACCGTCCTTGACGCTTCACGGCTTCCGCTATGCCGAGGTCACTGGCGTTCCGGACCTGAAGGCTGAAGACATTGAAGCGGTCGTCATCGGTTCGGACCTAAAGCGTATCGGCTGGTTCTCATCCTCGGACGAACTGCTGAACCGGTTCCACGAGAATGTTAACTGGAGCATCCGCGGGAACTTTGTCGATGTGCCAACGGACTGCCCCCAGCGCGACGAGAGGCTCGGCTGGACCGGAGACATCCAGATTTTCGCTCCTACAGCCTCATTCCTTTACGACATCGGCGGGTTCCTTGGTTCCTGGCTCCGCGACCTGGCCGCCGAGCAGCTTCCCGACGGTTCGGTACCCCACGTGGTCCCGGACGTCATCCACTCGGACTTCACGAACACCCCCGCAGCTGCCTGGGGAGATGCAGCTGTACTCATCCCGTGGACTTTGTACCAAAGGACCGGCAACCGCCAGATCCTGGAACAGCAATATCCAAGCGCATGCAAATATGTCGCCAAGGTGGCCTCACTGGCCGGTGACGACATGTTGTGGACAGGTGGTTTCCAATACGGTGACTGGCTCGACCCCAGCGCTCCGCCCGAAGACGCTGCCAGGGCCAAAACGGACCCCGACGTCGTCGCTACCGCGCATCTGGCGCGTTCTGCGGAGGTTCTGGCGTATACCGCCGCCGTACTCGGCCACGATGAGGACGCCGCAACCTATCACAAGCTCTCTGAAGAGGTGCGCGCCGCGTTTGCCCGCTCCTATGTGACCCCGTCCGGCCGGATTCTTTCCGACACCCAAACGGCGTATGCAATGGCTCTCGAGTGGGCGCTTCTGCCCAGCGAGGACCAGCGTCAGGAGGCGGGGCGCCGGCTCGCGGACCTGGTTCGCGTCAGCGGTTTCCGCATCAGTACCGGTTTCGTTGGCACACCGCTCGTTTGTGATGCGCTGACCGACGCCGGTGAAGTGGACGTCGCCTACCGTCTGCTCCTCCAAACGGGGTGCCCCTCCTGGCTTTACCCTGTCACGATGGGTGCCACCACTGTCTGGGAGCGATGGGACAGCCTGCGACCGGATGGCAGCGTCAACCCTGGCGGTATGACCTCATTCAACCATTACGCCCTGGGGGCTGTGGCGGACTGGTTGCACCGGACCGTCGCCGGCCTGGCACCTGCGGCGCCCGGGTACCGAAAGATCACTGTCCAACCATGCCCGACGGCGGCCCTCACCCAGGCATCTGCACGGCACCTGACCCCGTATGGTGAAGCTTCGGTTCAGTGGGAGCGCGAAGGGGGGAAGCTGACCCTCGACGTCACCGTACCGGTCGGCACTACCGCCGTCGTTCATGTTCCCGGCACCAGCGAACCCGAAGTGGTTTCGCATGGCACCCACACATGGACCGTTGCCGATCCCACTCCGGACACCGGGGAAGGCAACGCCCTGACCATCCGCGAACTGTTGGATCGTCAACCCCTCACCTGGTCAGCCGTGGTGGACGCCGCCGTCGAAACCGGCATTGCCCCCGAGGGTGAAGCCCAGACCGCTGACAAACTCGCCAGGTATCTGGACGAGCCTGTCGGCAATCTGGGATACGCCTTGGTTCCCGAACCCTGGATCAACCGGAACGTTTCTCTGCGGGAAAAAGTAGCCCAAATCCTGAAAGGCTCCCAGGCATGACAGCGACCTCAACGCACGTGCCCGCAGGCGGGGAGCAGACGGCGAATTCTGCCATTCAGCCGATCCTTTCCGGCTTTTACCCTGACCCTACAATCTGCAGTGCAGGCCCGGACTACTACCTGTCGACGTCCAGCTTCGAGTACTTCCCGGGTGCACCCATCTTCCACAGCACTGATCTGGTGACGTGGACACAGATCGGCCATGTCTTGGACCGGCGGACCCAATTCAGGCTGGGGAACCCCCTCCCGTCGACCGGGATTTATGGTTCCACGCTTCGGGAGCATGATGGGACCTTTTGGTTCATTACCACCAATGTCAGTGATTACGGGGCCGGCCAGGTGCTGGTCCGGGCCACCGACCCGGCCGGTCCATGGAGCGAGCCGGTGTTCATCGGGGACGCCATCGGCATCGACCCGGATCTGTGCTGGGACGACAGCGGCGATTGCTACCTGAGCTGGAAGGCCATGAACTTCACCGAAGGTGAAATCGGTATCCTGCAAGCCCGCCTTGATACCAGCACCGGCATGCTTCGCGATGCTCCATATCCGATCTGGCAGGGCAGTGGAATGGGCGCCGTGGAGGCGCCCCATCTGTACCGTATCGGCGAGTATTGGTACCTCCTGCTGGCGGAGGGCGGCACCGAACGCGGTCACTGCGTGACCGCTGCCCGCAGCACACATCCAGCGGGTCCGTTCGAACCCTGTCCCAGCAACCCGGTCTTCACCCACCGCAGCTCCATCCACCCCGTTCAGAACGTCGGTCACGCCGACCTGGTACAAACACCCGACGGCGAATGGGCGGCCGTTTACCTTGGTGTCCGTCCCAAGGGGTCCACGCCTGGATTCCATGTTCTGGGCCGTGAAACCTTTATTGCGGGCATCGACTGGGTCGACGGGTGGCCGGTGTTCGATGAGGACCGGTTTCACATCCCCTCGGTAGATACAGCATTTTCGGACGACTTTTCCGGCCCGGATCTGAACCCCCGGTGGGTAGTACCGGCGGGGGAGCCGGACAGCGTCACCCAGCGCAACCCTGGGGGTGGCATAACGCTTCTACCCATGCGGGACGGATCTCCGGGAATGCTCTGCACCCGTGTGAAGGATTTGAGTTGGAGGGCCGAAGCGACGATCGAGGGGCAGGGCACCTTCATGCTGCGAATCGACGACAGGTACTGTTACGGGATCACCGTCCGATCCGACGTCGTACGGGCGTGGGCCCGTATCGGCGGACTAACGTTCGACCTCGGATCATGCCCTGCTGATTCAAGCACTATCGTGCACATTGAAAGCGTCCCTGCTGAATCTCCGACAGTCCCGTTGGGCCACGGCGGGCCGGATGACGTTGTACTCTCTGTCGTTCGGCACACGGGAACCGTCCAGCTCGGCCGCCTGGACGGGCGCCATCTGTCCACGGAAGTCGCCTCCGGATTTACCGGGCGCATGTTGGCCCTCCAAGGCGCGCAAGGGCCCGGGACCGTCCTGTCGGTCAGCTACACCCCACAAACCTAGGAAAACTTACATGCCTTTCACGAAGAATGCTTTGCTCAGGGACATCCTGGCAGACCCTGCCGCTTCCCAGGTTCTGGAGCTGCACTTTCCCGGATTCGCGACGTGGAATGACTGGTCCCTAACGCCTTTGGCCACCCTGGACGAGGTATCGCACTGGGCACGCGGGGTAGGGGAGCAGTCACCGGACCTTGCGGCACTTTGGAAGGATATGGCCGCCGTCGAATCGTCCCCCACGATTGCAACTGCCGATGCCCCGAAGCCTGCCACCTCGGGAGACAGGAAAGCCAGCGAGCATGTGCACACTTCGGCCAAGTGCCCGGCGATCCCTTCCCAACAGTGGGGCGTGGCCGAAGTTGTGCTGGCAGGCCCATCAACCGGGAATCCCTTCACGGACGTTGAACTCGAAGCGACTTTCCGCTCCGGCAGCGAAGCAGTACGCGTAGGCGGTTTTTACGACGGCGAAGGCACGTACCGTATTCGGTTTATGCCACCACGGGCCGGCACTTGGCAATTCACGGTGACTTCAAATGCCGACGAACTCCACGGAGCCAGAGGCGCAGTTGAGGCCGCGGCGCCAGAGGAAGGCAACCGTGGTCCTGTAGGTATTCGTGACACCTTCCACTTCGCATACGCCGACGGGACACCCTACCTGCCTTTCGGGACCACCGCCTATGCCTGGACCAACCAAAGCACCGAATTGCAGGAACGGACACTGCGCACCCTGGCCGAAAGCCCCTTTACGAAGATCCGCATGTGCGTGTTCCCGAAGTCGTACTCCTACAACGCGAATGAGCCCGAAAGCTTCGCCTTTGAGAAGAATCCTGACGGCAGCTGGGACTTCAGCAGGTTCAACCCCGCCTTTTTCCGCAACCTTGAACAGCGGATTGACGGTCTCCAAGCACTGGGGATAGAAGCGGACCTGATCCTCTTCCACCCCTATGACAGATGGGGGTTCTCCGCCATGCCGGCCTGGGCGGATGACCTCTACCTGCGCTACATCGTCCGCAGGCTTGGCGCCACCCGCAATGTCTGGTGGTCCCTGGCCAACGAATACGACTTCATGCAAACCAAGAACGAGCAGGACTGGGAGCGGTTTGCCGCAATCGTATGCCAGGAAGACCATGCCGGGCACCTGCTCTCCATACATAACGGAGCTTCCTTCTACGACTACTCCCGGCCATGGGTGACCCACTGCAGCATCCAACGCACGGACAATTACCTGTCCGCCGAGAACACCGACATATGGCGCCAACGATGGGGGAAGCCCGCAGTCATCGATGAAGTCGGCTATGAAGGAGATGTCGCCGAAGGCTGGGGCAACCTTAGCCCCCAGGAATTGGTTCGCCGCTGCTGGGAGGGTGCAGTCCGGGGCGGCTACGTCACCCACGGGGAGACATACCTTGACGACGGCGACATCATTTGGTGGGCCAAAGGAGGCGGGCTGAAGGGTCAATCACCCGAACGAATCGGGTTTCTTCGGCGCCTGCTGGCCGAGGCGCCCAGTGCTCGATGGGATCCGCTCCCTGGAGACTGGGATTCACGCACCGGAGGAGACCAAGACCACCGGGTCATATACCTGGGTATAGGGCGGCCACGTTTCCGCTCGGTACTGGTTCCGCCCGGCTCAGCCTGGCATGTAGACATCATCGATACGTGGAACATGACGATAACTACATTGCCGGAACCGGTCGAAGGCCGGGTCATCGTTCAGCTGCCCGGTCGCGAATACATCGCAATCCGGGTCCGACGCGCCACCAATTCAAGCTAAGCTCCGGGCCGAGACGGCCTCTGATCCGCAGTCTTCGCGGCAGGAAACATCAATCTTGTGAGGAAACAGGATGACTTCTTCCGTGAAACCGGACCCTTCAGGGCAACAAGCCGTGAGAGTATCCACCGACAGCTTTCCCCTGTACGGACTTCTCGCGCTCTCAGCAGCAATCTTCATTTCAATGGCCACCGAGTTTCTGCCAGGCGGACTGATTCCTCAGATTGCCGCAGACTTCGACAGGTCGCCGGGCGAAGTTGGACACCTCATTACGGTCTTCGCTCTAACTGTCATCGTTACGGCAGCGCCTGTTGCCCTGCTTACCCGCCGGGTCCAGCGTAAGGCATTGATTCTGGTTGCTTTTGCCCTGATTGGTCTCGGCAACATTGCCACGGTCCTGGCGCCGTCGTTTGAATTCTTGCTGGCGGCACGCGTATTGGGGGCCCTCGCCCATGGTGCTTTCTGGTCCGTGGTGGCCGCTTACCCCGCCCACCTTGTTCGGCCCACCCAGCTTGGCAAAGCAACCGCGCTCACCGCCGCCGGTGGATCCGTGGCGGGAGTCCTCGGAATACCCCTTGGAAACGCGCTCGGCCAGGCCTTCGGGTGGCGCGTCTCATTCGGCGTACTGGCAGCTCTCGTGGTCGTGACAGGAATGTTGATGGCCTGGAAGTTGCCATCTGTCGCCATCCGGGGCGCCAAGCCTTCGTCCGGCACGACTTCCGCGGTCCGCCGGGATCCGACGCTGCCGGCGATCCTGATCGTCTGCGTCCTCATCACCCTCGTGGTGGCCGCCCAGAACAGTTTTGGAACCTTCAACGTCGTGTGGCTGCTGGACTTAGCCCATGTGGCACCTCCGGCAGTTCCCATCATGCTGTTCGTCGGTGGCGTTGCCAGCGCCGTGGGCGTCGCCCTGACCGGGATTCTGTACAACAAGTTCCCCATTCGGCTCTTCCTCGGTTCCATCGCTGTCCTTGTGGGGCTGTTTTTCACCCTTCCGGCCGTCGTTGGGTCCGAGCCTTCTGTATGGCTGTTGTCGGGATTGATGGGCGCGGTATTCGGTGGTGTGCCGGTCATGCTGCAAACGCGAATGATGATGTCTGCATCCCCAGGGATGCGCAACGTTGCGGCCGCCCTGCAAACAACTGCCTTCAACGTCGGCATCGGCGGAGGAGCTTTCATGGGCGGAGTAGTGATTGACCACCTCTCACTGGACGTCCTGCCGTTTTGGGCCGCCACCCTAATGTTCGTGGCCCTGGTGACTGCGGGCATTTGGCAAATTTACATCAGAAGGCGCCTGCACAACGCGTCACCTCAAGAGAAAGAAGCAGACCATGGCGTTTATGGGTGAACATACGAAAGCCCGATTGATACTCGACTATGAAGCCGGACGGGCCGCCTTGTCCGAAGCGTTGCCTGAAGTTGTCACCAACCCGGAACAATTTGGGGGTGCACTGGATCTGCCCATCGGAGCTCTGGTGACTGTTTTGCGTGTGAAAGAAGCAGCCCAGCAGAAATTGTGGTCGCAACTATCCGTCGTCGAGGTCCCGGATCGCGTCCAGGAACCCGCGATCGAACCCGACCCTGCCTATGAAGGGTCGGACGTTCCCCACGCATCCGCGCCGCTAACCGCGCCGGAAACAGGACAGGTCCATGAAACTGTGGAAATCGCCTTCGAAGGGCCGTCCCACGGCAACCCGTTCACCGACGTTGAGCTGCATGCGTACTTCTCCCTGAACGGCGAAGAAATCCGTGCGGGTGGCTTCTACGACGGCAACGGCCGGTATGTCGTCCGCTTCCTTCCCGAGACGGCAGGGCAATGGCAGTTCCGGACCGAGTCAACCGCCAGGTCCCTTAACGGGCACACCGGCACCATACGTGTTGAGGCCGGCACGGCCCGCGGAGCCGTCCGTGTTGCCGGGACCTTCCACTTCTCCTACGCCGACGGCGAGGTGTACCGGCCAGTGGGGACCACCCTGTACGCCTGGACACACCAGAGTCCCGAGCTGGAAAGGAAGACCCTCGAGACGCTGTCCACCAGCCCGTTCACCAAAGTCCGGATGTGCGTCTTTCCCAAGGCGTTCATTTTCAACGACAACGATCCCGACCTTTACCCCTTCGAACGCGACGGCGAAACCTGGGACACGACCCGCTTTGACCCGACCTTCTTCCAGCACTTCGAAAACCGCATCCGCGACCTCGGCAAGCTGGGCATCGAAGCCGACGTCATCCTCTTCCACCCCTACGACCGTTGGGGCTTCCAGGATTTGGGAGCCGCAGCTGATGACCGGTACCTTCGCTACATCGTGCGCCGCCTGGCGGCCATCCCCAACGTGTGGTGGTCCTTGGCCAACGAATATGACTTCGTAACTACAAAAACGCCTGAAGACTGGGAGCGCTTCGCGAAGATCGTCACGGAAGAAGATCACGCCAACCACCTTCTGTCCATCCACAACGGCACGCGGATCTACGACTTCACTGCGCGGTGGGCCACCCATTGCAGTTTGCAGAAAGTGGACTACTACAAGTCGGCTGAGCTGGTTGAGGATCTGCGCGAGAAGTGGGGCAAACCGGTCATTATGGATGAAATCGGCTATGAAGGCGACCTCGAATATGAATGGGGCAGCCTTTCGGCCCAAGAGGTTGTCCGACGCGTCTGGGAAACGAATCTGCGCGGCGGCTACTATACGCACGGCGAGACCTATTATCGCCCCGACGACGAACTCTGGTGGGCCAAGGGCGGGGAACTGGTCGGTCAGAGCGCAGACAGGATCGCCTTCCTCGACAAGCTTGTCGCCGAGTCCCCGACGGGACGGCTTGAGCCTCTGCCGCTTACGGCTCCCACTCCTGCCGGGGGCGTCGCAGGGGAGTACGAAATCCACTACAACGGCTACAGCCAGTACCGGTACGTCACCTTGGGAATCCCTGAAGGACGCGATGCTTTCATCGACGTCATTGACACCTGGGCCATGACCATTGAGACGCTGCCTGGAAACTACTCAGGCCGGACGAGGGTTGAGCTTCCCGTCCGTCCCTACATGGCTGTGCGCGTACGCGTAAACCAGGCATCGTAATGACGAACAACCGTGAACGGCTCTTCGCAGCATCTGACGTCGTTGAGGCAGGTGGTTGGCGGGCTGAACTACGCAACGACGAAATCGCCGACATCAGCTACGGAGGCATTCCGGTGCTGCGGGGAATCCGCGCGGTTGTCCGGGACCGGGACTGGCAAACGCTGGTCCCGGTCGTTCGGGCCGTTGAACGCCTTCCAGCGGGGGAGGGCACGCGCTTGGTCCTTGACATCGAATTCGACGGGTTCGGCTGCCAGTACAACGCGGCATTGAGCATCGTTTTTTCCGCCGATTCCCTTGTGGTGGTGTTCGAGGGGGAGTCGCCTGCCGATTTCCAAAGCAACCGCATCGGGCTGGTTGTGCTTCACAGGCCTGATGACGCAGGACGGGACGTTCTTATCGGGGGACGCTCCGGCGACCTCACGCCGTCGAGGTTCCCGGTAGAGATCAGCCCGCATCAGCCTTTCCAGAATGTCGCCAGTATGCAGTGGCAGCGTGACGGGGTGGACTTCAATCTGGCATTTACCGGCGATGTTTTCGAAACGGAAGACCAGCGCAACTGGACTGACGCCTCCTTTAAAACGTACAGCCGGCCGTTGGCTCTGCCATTCCCAATGGACGTGCCGGCGGGAAGCCGGGTCAGTCAAAGCGTGACGCTGACGGCATCGACTGGTCAGGAACCCCAACCCGAGACCAGCCGCGTCGGGGACCTGGCCATCACCTCCGACGTTGTGTCTGTGGTACCGGCTCTGTCCATGCCCGTAGCCTCAACCCTTGAGCCGCAGGCAGAATCCGGGGTCCTTCAGGGGGTGGAGTCCGTACTGGTTGAGCTTGTGGCCGGAGCGCCAAAAGTTGCCGAATTGGCCAAGCAGGCCGCCGAACAGGCCAAGGCCCTTCAGGTGCCATTGGATGTCCGGATCAGCGCCGAAACACCCGGTCAAGTACCGGGATTGCTGCAACTGGTTCCCACCCGGAATGTTGCACGGCTCGGCGTTTTCCATTCCACCAGCCACGTTACGGAACCGGACCTGTGGAAGGCTTTGAAGTCCGCGGCGGACGAGGCAGGTTTGACCACCTCGCTCATCGCGGGCGCCCGATCGCATTTCACCGAGCTCAACCGCAACGCCCACCTACTGCCCTCCGATGCCGAGGCGTTGGTTTACAGCATCACGCCCCAGATGCATGCCACCGAGGTCCCCCATCTGGTCGAGAGCCTGCCGATGCAGCGGCTCACGGCACGCAACGCACTGCGGATCTCCGGGGGCCGTCCGCTTCACGTTGGCCCGGTCACGCTCAAACCGCGGTTCAATGCTGTATCCACATCAGGAGGTCTGGACGGAACCGCCGAGGCTTCCTGCGATCCGCTCCAAGCAGAGCCCTTTGCGGCGGCGTGGATGCTGGGCAGTATCGCGGCCCTCAGCATCCCCGGCATTCGGAGCATCAGTTACTTCGAAGCGACAGGGCCTTGCGGCATCAGCTCATCCACGGGTCTGACACCGGCCGGGAACATCTTGAGTTCCATCGCCGCCCAACGTGGCCGCAACATCCTTGGTACACAAGGGAGCCGGCGCGGTCTTGTTCTGTACCCAGTGCAGGCAGAGGACGGCATTGCCCTTTACGCGGCCAACCTGACAGCCAATCGGAAGACCGAGAGCGTCCAACTGCCCGACGGCACCAGCACGGATCTGGTGCTTGAACCATGGACAGCTATTTTCCAACACATACCAGTAGAAAGAAGGACAACATGACGAGCAATCGACTCTCGGGCAAGAGCGCCCTTGTCACTGGAGCGGGTTCCGGCATAGGACTGGCGGTAGCCCAACGATTCGCGGCTGAGGGTGCGAAGGTGTTTTTCGCGGACGTCAACATTGAAGCGGCCGCGAAGGCAGCCGCTGAGACCGGCACCGACCGTGCACTGCCAGTGCACATGGATGTCTCCGACGAGGCCAGCGTCCGGGAGGCGTTCAGCCTGGCAAGTGAGCCCCTGGATATTGTTGTCGCCAACGCTGGAGTTCAACTGTTCGGACAAGACGCAAAGGTCGGAGACCTGGACCTTGAAGTTTGGGAACGCACCGTGGCCATCAACCAGCGCGGCGCCTTCTTGACCCTTAAGCACGCTGTCCGTGCCATGCAAAGCCGTGGAGGATCGATCATCGTCACGGGGAGCCCCACGGCAGTTGTGGCCTGCGGACAGACCTTCTCGGCTTACACCAGCTCCAAAGCGGGAGTTCATGGTCTTGCCCGCGTGGTCGCCGCGGACTACGCAGCCTCCGGTATCCGGGTCAACATCGTGGTCCCTGGGTACACCGAAACGCCCCTCGTCCAGACGATCGCTGATGACCCCGAGAGCCGGGCCGGGTTGGTGAACGCCACAATGCTCGGAAGGGCGGGCCGGGCTGCCGACGTCGAAGGCATCATGGTTTACTTGGCCAGCGACGATTCAGCGTATGCAACCGGGGGCATTTTCACGGTCGATGGTGGCCTGACGGCTCTCTGATCGTTCCCTGCAGAATTCTGAGACGGTCCTCGCCAATCTCTGGCGGGGGCCTTCAGTTTTGTCCAGGCATTCCAGCCGTTGCTCCTGAGGAAAACGGCGCTGGCTTGTGCACGACTATGACCCATGCACGACTATGACCGGGGTCCAGCCATCAGCTGGGCCCCGGACATGTAGCGGCATCCGTTCGTGTCAGGAGGTGGTCTTTAGCCGCCCGGAGTCACGACGATCTGGGCGCGGTCGAGATTCTGAGCCAAGGCAAACGTGGCCGTTGCATCGCCATTGCGTTCCGATGAAATCCGGAGTGCTGTCAGATAAGTACCAGGCGCGTCGAAGGAGGCGTCGGTCTGCACGGTAACTACGTTCCCGATGCGGGTCAGCGGCGCGTTCTCATATACGCCGTCGCCGTCCAGGTCCCATTCGGCCTTGACTACCTCGCCAGTGCCTGGAGGCACCTGAGCCTTGGCTGTGAGCTTCACTGATTGACCGGCCTTTACGGTGGCGGATTCCTTACCTTGGACTGTCAGGTCAACCGTAGGCTGAATACCTCGCCGGGCCACTGCGTTATCAGGCACGACGACCTGGGCATCCGAAATCTCATAGTTAGTGGATGCTGGCGGCTTTACGCCGTTTTCGGCCCACGCGGCGACATCGCGGAGGGCTTGTTCTGCCATGCCGTACCAGTTGACCAGGTGCTTGGCTCGTTCCCCCGAGACGGGTGCGTTCTGGTGGTCAGCGTGGTCGTTGTAATAGATCCGGTAGCTGTCAGACGCTGCATTGCCCAGGCTGGCCTCGACACGCTTCCTGTACCAATCGGCGTGCAGGGGCAAGGCGTCGGTGTCGTAAAGGTTGTCCACCACAATGACTTTTCCGTTGATGGAGCCGTCGAAGGCTGTGTTTCCGGACACGAATCCGTAGAAGCCCGGATCCTTCACGGGCCGCTGTGGATATAGGGCCGTGCCGTCAGCCTTGAGGAATTGTTGCAGGCCTACCCAGCCGTCGCCCGCTGGAGGGGTCTGGTAGCGGTAGTAGAAGCGGTTGGCTATGTTCCAGCGGTTATCGACCGTGTCGCCCATCTTCGCCAGTTCAGCCCGGACCCTGACTCCCAACGGGGAGTCCTCAGTGCCCAGATACCCTGCAGCGTTCCAGAAGTCATCGGCATACGTTGGGTCGAACGACAGCGGAGCGCTGGAGTCGAGACCATTAGGATACTGATCCGAACGTCCAAGGAGGTAGTCAGGGAACTCCCAGCCCTTCCAGGGGATTCCGAGTGCGTGAACTTCTCTCAGCATTGCCTGCTCGGCCGCATCGAGGCCCGCGTAGGGGTTTCCACTGCCGCCTGGGAGAAGTGCGTTGCGGATCTGCTCGGACTTGTCGCCGAGAATCAGCTCAGCGGCTGAGCGGCCCAGGAAGTTGTAACTGGTGGGTTGAGGGACGCCTTGGACCATCGGTACAAACCCCTGCCAGACGCCGGTGCTGTTCTCGGTTGCGCCGATCGTCTGGTAGGAGCCGCCACTTGGGCCATAAAGATAACCCGAAATCTTCCGGTTGCTTCCGTAGTATTTCGCGGCCAGTGTTTCGGCGAACTTCGCAGCTGCGGCTGTGTGCCGGTACCCCAACGCCAAGGACTTGTTACCCGCCTGAACTGCGTAGCCTCCGCTGGAAAGCGCGAACCCTATGGCGCGCTCGTCGGCTTGGGAGGTGTCCTCCTCGGGGGTGAAGGCCGTGGGGTAGGTGTACTGGAAGAAGCGCCCCTCCCATTTGCTGAGGTCCTGTTTGGTGTGGAAGTAGACGGTGAATTGGATGTTGGTGCCCTCGAAATGCCCGCGAATCCTGTGGTGGGCGACCGGAGCTGTTTCGTCCGTTTCGCTGTCGATGACGGGCTTGGTGTACTGCGGGTCGATGCAGTCGGCAGTGATCTGCATGGCGCCGGCGATTGCGCCGCACTCAGGTGCGGCTGCTGTCGCCGGTACAGGGCTTCCGAGGCCGGTCCCGAGCAGCAGCGATGCTGTCAGGATACCGATCCCGCCGTGACGAGCCAGAGTGGGATTGATGGTCATGGTCCTCCTTCATTGGGGGCCCCAGGGGGTGCGCAGACGATCTTTGTGTGCGCCGGGGGAGTGGGGAAACGCTCACAATGGAACGTTTCAGGAGCTTATCGCTGACACCTAAATCGGTCAACCGGTTGACAAGATTGAGGAGTTAGGCTTCCATAAGCCGCCGAGGTCGTCCTAAGGTGTGTGGTCCTGGGGACTCCACGCGTCCTGCCAGTCGATGACGGGCTGCTGGCCTTCGAACCGGACCTCGAGCCACACGTGACGGGCAGATGAGGTGTCGGGAGCTCCTGCCTTAACGAACGCGTCAATCTCCGGGTCGGGTGTTCCGCCCGTGAACTGGGCTTCTGTTGCATCCCACGAGCGCCGGATCATGTCGTCAGGCATGTCGGGGAGCCACCGATCGGCAAGCGCGATGTGACGTCCATTGTCGAGGGTGAAGACAGAGGATATTTGCGAGTGGAAAGATGTGCCCGTCGAATCGTTTCTGTGCGGGTCCCCCAGAACTGTCCAAGGTCCGTGGTAATCGTCGGCGACTGCGATTTCGGAGCGGTTGGGGAAGTACCAACTGGTACCTGACGTGATGAGGTAATGGCGGCCCTCATGGCGAAAATAGGCAGGCGCTTCCCTGACGAACGGAGGATGCGGGTGCGGGAAATGGGAGCTGTAAGTCCCCGTCACATTCGTCAAGTCGTCGGTCAGGTCTGCGCAGATGAGTTCGGAATGAACCCGTTCAAAGAAGTAATAGCCTCGTCCGGTTTCAGGGTCGATGACCAAGTCAAAGTCGCCGGCACTCATCCCTAAAGGTTCGAATCCTTGTTGCACGAGTCTGTAGGGTCCCTCGAAGCGCTCAGCCTGGTAGACCCAGGAGCGCTGCTTGCCGTCTGCATGCATCACTTTCATCCAGCAAACGAAGTTTCCAGTAGTGGGGTGACGAACGATGTGGGGTCGGTCCATCATGGATTCCGGATGCAGCGGAGAGTCAGGAACATCCGGCTCCGCCGGAATGATGGTTCCGAGATCGTGCCAGGTCAGTAGGTCGGAGGAGCGGTACGCCCTGACCCCGCTGTGCCATCGTCCCGTGGCTGGCGTTGACTGGGATTTATCCTCGCCGTACCAGTAGTACTGCCTATCAACTGCGAGGATGGAGCCACCATGGATGTGGATCCGCTTGCCTTCGGCGTCGTGCATGATTTCGCCGGGGCGGATGCTGGGTGTCATGGGAGTCACGCCTTGTCTGTGAGATGTTGGTAAGGATGCATGTGTGCGGTTGGCATTAGCCGGCGTAGAAGGACCTGTTCCTACCGTCTATCAGTGCGTCTGAATCTATGTGTATCGTGCTCTTCAACCGGATGTCAGCGGACGAAGCACCGACCAGGATGTCCACATCGCCCGCTTCGACCTTCCATTGCATCGCAGCATCGAGGAAGGCCAGTTGAGACGTCTTAAGGTGAAAGTCCACGCGGGTTTTCTGTCCCGCTTCCAAAGTCACCCTGCGGAAGCCGGCGAGTTCCAAAACGGGGCGGGACATGGAAGCAAATCTGTCACTCACGTAAATCTGCACGACTTCAGTCCCTGCCCGATCGCCTGTGTTGGTGAGGGAGAAGGAAACATCGAACCCGTCGCTGGCCAGAATGTGATCCTTGGACACTGAGAGTTCCGAGTAGTCGAAGGTGGTGTAGGACAGCCCGTGTCCGAAGACATACCGCGGAGTGTGAGGTGAGTCGACGTAGTCCGGAAATCCTATGCTTTCTCCTTGGTGCCAGGAGGATCCGTGGGGATGGTTGTAGTAGACCGGGACCTGGCCGGCGTTCCGGGCAATGCTGACTGGAAGTCGGCCGCTGGGAGATTGTTCGCCAATCAAGACGTCAACGATCGCTTCCGCGCCCCCTTCGGCAGGGCTCCATGCTTCCAGGAGTGCTGACAAGTACTTGTCTGCTGCGTCACTGGAAACCGGGCGGCCATCCAAATGGATTCCGATCATGGGCTTTTCCAGTTGCGCCAGTTTCACAATGAGCTGTTCCTGGCAGGCCGGAAGGTTGATGTTCGTTGCGTCTATTCCTTCACCCATCGAAGCAATGGATGCCGTGCCGTGCTTGCCTCCGAGCGTCAAAAGTACGACGTCGGCTTCAGCCGCCAGCGCTAAGGCTTCCTCGTGCCCGGATTCGTCAGCACCTGCGATGGGGTACCCGTAGGCCCACTCCACCTCTGTCCCGGGCATCCGCTCAACGAGCTCATCCATGAGGCTGCGGATGTGTGGCTTCTGATACTGCAGCAATTCCTCGAATACAGCGCCGTCAGAAGCCTCGATCGTCGTCCCGGGAACGGTATCGCGGATAGTCCTGAGGGCATCGCCGCTGGTGGCCAGTCCGGCCATTGAAGCGTTGGCGGCAAGCTTTCCTTCTGCCATTGAATAATGGGTGTAGCCGCCAAAGAAAAACCTTGCGGTGGTGGCGTGGCAGCCGATGACAGCCAGTTTCCTCACGTTTGGTGGCCGCAAGGGGAGGGCGCCATCATTGCTGAGCAGGACAAGCGACTCCCGTGCTGATTGGAGGGAAACTGCCGTGTCAGAGGCCACGTTAAATGAGGCGTCCCGCTCGTCAGGGTCGGGGGCGAATGGATGCTCGAAAAGACCCATGCGGAATTTTGCTTGAAGCACTTGCTGCACTGCCCGGTCCAGCAAAGCAATGTCGGCGCGTCCCTCTGCAAACCACGTCCTGAGTTCCGGGCCCAAGCCTTGGGGTACGTGGAGCTCAGCATCCAGGCCTGCGCGCAAAGCGGCCAGCCCGGCCTCCGCGGGGGACTGTGCGACACGCTGTACGGAGTGCAGATTGCCCACGGCGCCATAGTCGGAGACGACCAGGCCGTCGAAACCCATTTGTTCCCTCAAGACTGTTCTAAGGAGTCTGACGGACGCTGTGACTGGTTCCCCGCCTACGGAGTTGTACGAAGGCATCACTCCCCTCAATCCGGCTTCTGAAATAGCAGCCTGGAAGGGCTTGGCGTAAATCTCCATGAGGGTGCGTTCCGGCACGTTGCAGTGGGCGCCGTGGATCCCGCCCTCTGTGTGATGTGAACCGACGAAGTGCTTTGCTACCGCCTCTGTTCGCCGACCGGCCAGGTCCTGGCCCTGCAACCCCTGCGTGTAAGCGACGCCTAGTGCGGAGGCCAGAGCCGGATCTTCACCGTAGGTTTCGCCTTGTCGGCCCATTCGTGGGTCGCGTGAGATGTCCAGAACAGGTGCCAGCGTGTGGGTGATGCCGACAGCACGTTCCTGTTTGCCTACGATCTGGCCGATCCTGCGTTCTACATCCACGTTCCACCCTGCCGCCCGCGCCAGACCGGAGGGAAAGCTGGTGGTTCCGGGCAGGTATGCGCCACAGAGCCCTTCCATGTGGAAGATCGCGGGGATACCGTGCCGTGAACGCTCCATCGCTTCGGTTTGTATCCGCCGTTGGAACGCGGTCACTTCATCCAGCGATCGCGCCGAACGGGCCTCAAGGCAGGACACTTGGCCAATTCCGAAGGGAAAACGCTCGGCAAAGTCGGCAGTGCTGGTGATGTCCGTGGGGAAGTAGCAGGAAACCTGGGCCAGCTTTTGGTCAAGGTTCAGTTCCTGAAGAAGCAGGTTTGCGCGGTCTTCAGGGGCTTTCGCGGTGTCCAGCCAGGGTTTTATGACGTGTGCGCTCATGGAAGTCCTCAATCCAGCAGTCGTTCAACCGGTTGAGGGAAATTCGCGTGCCCAACCGGACAGCGGGGGTCTCCCCGCCGTGCCGGACGACAGGGCGCCGGACTTCAAAGTGAAACGCTGCACTCGCGTGCAACGTTATACGTCAGGTTATCGAGCCATTCTCCAGAAGGCAATGGAAATGCGGCCTGCGTTTGAATTACAGACATTAACGGCCCGAGGTGCGGTGGCATGGTGACCACCGCACCTCCGGGAAGGTTTCAGCGCTTGACGGCGTCCAGCTTGAGCATCTTGGCGATGACGCCGTCCAGTTCGGAGTCGTCGAAGATCTTCTTCCAGTCGTCCTTGATGATGGTGTCCTTGCCGTATTGGATCGCGATTTCGCAGGCTTCGGAGAAGGGGTTGGACCCGCGCAGGGCGTTGGTGAGTGCGATCTGGACGTGGCCGAACAGCATGGCCTTGGCGGCTTCCTCGGGAACCCCGGCTGTGTGGACGGTCTCGTGCAGTGCTTCGTTGAGCAGGGTGCCGATCATGCAGGCCACGGTTTCCACCAGGGTGGGTTCCAGGATGGCGAGCTGCTTGACGGTGACCCAGTGAACGTCGATCACGGGTGCGTAAATGGTGCGGATGACCGCTTCGGCTACGTCGCGGGTGGTGCTGGGTGCGTCGTCGTCGATGGCCGCTACGACGTTCTGCGGGGCCCCCTGGCCGCCGAAGGTATCGGCCCATTCTTCCTTGGTGGTGCGCTCCAGGAACACCGACGGGTGGCACGGGTGGGCAACAGCCTGGACAACGTCGTCTCGCTTGGCCAGCAGTCCTGCGTACGCGGCGGCCGGGTCAAGGGTCAGGAGGATCGCGCCGGCCTTCATCTGCGGGACGACGCCCTCGGAGACGATGCCCAGGACGGTGTCCGGGACGGCGAGGATGACGACGTCGGCGGACTTGACGGCGTCGTCGGTCGCCGTGATCTCGCGGCCTTCGGCGCGGACGCGCTCCTGGCCGGCGGGGGAGTTCTCGCTGTAGAAGACGGTGTGGCTGGACTTCTGGAGGTTGCGGGAAACGCGCATCCCCATTTTGCCACCGGCTCCGATAACCGCGACGGTCAATTGTTCTGCTGACATTTCACTTGCTCCTTAGGAAATCGAGGCTTTGTTGGGTCCACTGGTTTTCGAGGCGGATGGTCTCCGCTTCGGTGTCCTGCCATGGCAGCCAGTGTTCGACGATCTGGTTGATGTTTCTTTCTTTGGGCTGGATCTTTTCGACCATGTAGTCGTAGTCGAGAAGGCCCTCGCCCAGGGGTGCGCCCGAGTACGTGAACCCGACCCATCCCTGTTTGCGGCTGAACGCAAAGTCTTTGATGTGCATATTCAGGACGTAAGGCCCGACGGCGTCAATCACCTGCCGCGGCATCTCCAGCGCCGCCACGGTATTGGCGGGGTCGCTGCAAATGCCGAGATACGGGCTGTTGACGCGGCGGACGACGTCCAGGATCCGTTCCGTGGGGACCTGTTCATAGGTCTCGACGGCGATCCTCACCCCGGCTGCCTCAAACTCGGGCAGCACCTCGGTAAAGATCGCCACGGCTTCCTCGTTGTCCGGGGTGTGGCCGGGAACGTTGAACATGGTCCGCAAAAGGTCCGAGCCCAGCACCCGGGCGATATGCAGGAACCTGCGCAGGTGCTCCGGGCGGATGCCCTTCGTCCCCACTTCCAGGGTGATTCCCAGTTGGTCTGCCGTACGGCGGACGGCGGCGAGGTCGGCGTCGTCCATGTCTTCCAGCGGCGCGTAATCGCAGATCTGGAACAGGTCCACGCCCAGGTCCGCGGCCTTCCGCAGGGCGTCATGGATGCTCAGCGGTTCACTGACCTGGTCCGAGAGCTGCCAAAAGAACGCGTAGCTGCTGAGTCCAATCCTGCTCATGCCGCCACCGCCCTATCCGCGGCGAGCCGTGCGGCTGTCTCGTCCAGGATGGTCTTCAGCGCTTGCGGATCGTGCGCGAAGCGGCCCAGGAACAAGCCCGCGACGGCGGTGTCCAGTTCCGTGATCAGGCCCGGTCCGGCGCTGCCGCCGTAGATGACCCGGCTGTTTTCCTGGCCCGGCAGCGAGCGGAGGTGCTCGTCCAGGCCACGAACCACGGCGCTGATGTAGTCCGGTGTTGCAGGTTCCGGTGCTCCGATGGCCCACTGCGGTTCGTAGGCCACGATGGTCCTGTTTGTGGGGCCAAGGGTTGCGGCACGGTTGAGCGCGGCGTCGATCTCTGCCGTGCAGTGGGCAACGGCTTCCTCGGGGGAGCCGGCGTTCAGTTCGCCCACGCAGAGCACGGGCGTGAGGCCATTGCGGTAGGCAGCTGCAGTCTTCAGGCCGATCACACGATCGTCCTCGCCGAAGATCCTGCGGCGTTCCGCGTGTCCAACCTCGACGTACCTGCCACCGAGCTCTGCAACGGTCTTGCCGCCGACCTCCCCGGTGTACGCGCCTTCGTCTTCCCAGAAGATGTCCTGCGCTCCCGTTCCAACGCCGGCTTGCCCCAGGATCCGGGCCGCTTCGGGCAGGACCGGCAGGGTGGGCAGCACGAATACTTCGATGTCGCCGCTCACCACGGCCGGGTGCTTGAAAGCGATGGTGGCGACATCGCGGCAATAGTCCACGGAGCGCTGGTAGCCGAAATACATCTTCAGGCTCACGCCGATGACCGCCATGGATTTCACCCCGGGGTTGTTAGCAGGAAGTGACACCCTCGTAGTCCTTAATTAGTGTGACCTTCTCGGCCGAGGCAGAGGTTTCGTCGAAGGTGTACGTGAGCCATTCCTTGGCGAGGCGGCGGGCGAGTTCCAGCCCAACCACGCGCTGTCCGAAGGTGAGGACCTGTGCATTGTTCGAAAGGACCGAGCGTTCCACGGAGAAGGAATCGTGGGCGGTGACGGCGCGGATGCCGGGAACCTTGTTCGCTGCGATCGCGACGCCGAGGCCGGTGCCGCAGACCAGGAGCGCTCGGTCGGCCTTGCCGGCGGCGATCAATTCAGCCGCTGCGATGGCCACGGACGGGTACGGAGTGTGGCTTGACGCGTCGACGCCGACGTCAGTCACGGATTCCACCAAACCGTTGGCTTCCAAGTCGGCCTTGAGGGCCTCCTTGTACTCGAATCCGGCGTCGTCCGATCCTATGACCAAGCGCAGTTTGGTGCTCATGCTGTTTCCTTTACTGAGATCTTCCCGGCGGTGTTCCCGGCGAGGGTGTTGTGGATAGCCCGGACGATCAAAGCCATGGAGACGGCTCCGGCGTCGGGAGTTCCAAGGCTCTTTTCCGCGTGCGGGCGGGCGCGGCCCATGAGGGGCAGCAGGTTCGCTGTCGCCTCGGCCGACTGCTCGGCGATGGTGGCGGCGATGCCCCACGCTTCGGTGAGGGACTGGCCGTGGTGGACACCCTCGCTGAGTGAGTCGCGGAACGGGACCAGGACGTCAACCATGGTCTTGTCGCCCACCTTGGCCTTGCCGAAGTTCATGATCGCGGCTGCGGCGTCGGCCACACCGGTGGCGACAGCACCGGCGTCGGGCGCGTTGACATCACCCAAGGCGTCACCAACCGCCCGCAAGGCCATGCCCCAGAGGGCGCCGGAGGTGCCACCGGCTTTGTCTGCCCAGGCATCACCGGCCAGGTTCAGGACGGTTCCGGCACCGGCACCGCGTTCGACGGCGTCTGCCGCGGTTTCCACGGCGGCCCGGACTCCGCGTTCCATGCCGATGCCGTGGTCGCCGTCGCCGGCGATCGCATCGATCCTGCCCAGTTCGTCCACGCTTGAGTCAATGACTGCCTTCGCGGCACCAAGTGCCGCAAGGATACGGACTGCTGCATCACGGGAGACCACGGAGGCAACTGGGATGGAACGCTCCGCCACGTCGTTGCCGGCGGCGAGTTGTGCGGCGTCGAGCGGTGTTGCTGTGACCGCACCGCGGCGGAAAGCCGGGGCATCGGCGGGCGCAAGCCACAACGCCTCCAGCTCCGCGTCCAACCAGAACAACGTCAGGGACGTCCCGGCCATGTCGAAACTGGTGACGAGCTCGCCCACCTGTGGGTCCACGGCTTGGATGCCTGCCTCGGCCAGGAGTTGGGCCACGCGGCGGTAGACCACGAACAGTTCCTCGTACTTAACGCTGCCCAGGCCGTTGAGAATAGGTACGACGCGTGCTCCGCGGACGGTGAGGCCATCCGGGATTTCGGCGAGGAGGTCCTTGACCAGCAGTTCGGCGAGTTCATCCGCGGTCGGGACGTCAGTTTCGGCAATACCGGGTTCGCCATGGATGCCCATTCCCACGGCCATACGCCCCTCGGGAACTGTGAAGAGCGGGTGGTCCGCGCCCGGCAACGTGCAGCCGGTGAACGCGACACCGAAGGAACGGGTGCGGTCGTTGGCCCGTTCGGCAATCTCCACCACGGCATCCATGGAGTAGCCCGCTTCGGCGGCCGCTGCCGCCACTTTGAAGACCGTGAGGTCGCCGGCGATGCCCCGGCGCTTGTGCCGTTCGGCCAAGGGCGCGCTGGAAATGTCATCGGTGACGGCGATGCTCCTGCAGTCGATGCCTTCGGCGCGGAGCTTGTCCTGGGCCTGGGTGAAGTGCAGGACATCGCCGGCGTAGTTGCCGTAGCCGAGCAGGATGCCGCCGCCGTTGTCCGCGGCTTTGGCTACGTTGTAGACCTGCTGGGCGGAAGGGGACGCGAAGAGGTTGCCCATCGCTGCACCGTGGGCCATCCCCTGGCCAACCAAGCCAGCGAACGCCGGGTAGTGACCGGAGCCGCCCCCGATCACCAAGGACACGGAGCCCGGGATACTGCGGGTGCTTCGGCCGACGCCACCGGGGACACGCCGGACCCAGCGGCCGTGCGATGCGACGAAGCCTTCGATCATTTCGTCAGCGAAAGCTGATGGCTCGTTGAAGAGGCGGGTCATGGGGTATCTCCTGCGCTGTACTAAAGGTGTGAGGTGTGGTGGTTGTGCCCTCCCTGCTGGAAGGGCACAACCTGCTGCTTGGCGCGGTTACGGCTCCGCGTGGTGGCCGGCACCTGCGGGGTCCAGGGCCTCGGCGGGGATGCCGTCGCTGGACCTACGCTGGCGGCTGAGGGTGACCATGAGGATCGAGGAGAGCAACATGAAGCCTCCGACGACGAACATGGGTACCGAGTAGCCGCCGGTCAGGTCCTTGAGCCAGCCCGTGATGTATCCGGCGCTGAAACCTGCCAGGTTGCCCACCGTGTTGATCAGTGCGATGCCTGCGGCGGCCGCTGCACCTGTAAGGAACTGGGTGGGAACCGTCCAGAAGTTGGGCAGTGCCGCGAAGATGGACATGGCCGTGATGGTGATGACGGCAATCGTTGCCGCGGGGGATCCGGCGAACAGCGCCAGCGGGATGCTGACACCGCCAATGAGGGCCGGAAGGGCGATGTGCCAGGTCTTCACGCCGCGCTTTGTGGCGTCCTTGGACCAGAAGTACAGGGCGAACGCTGCCGGCAGGTACGGGATCGCTGTGATCAGGCCCTTCTGGAAGACATCGAACTTGGTGCCGTAGAGGCCTTCGAAGCCGGCGATGATGGTCGGCAGGAAGAAGCCCAGGGCGTACAGGCCGTAGATGAATCCGAAGTAGATCAGGGAGAGCATCCAGACGCGGCCGTTGCCGAAGACGGTGCGGACGCTGACGTGCTTGTTGCTTGCGGCGGTCTGGGCCTTTTCCTTTTCCAGGGCGCCGGTCAGCCAGGTCTTTTCCTCGGATGTCAGCCACTTGGCCTTGGCGGGGGAGTCCGCCAGGTAGAACCAGGCGATGATGCCGATGACGATTGCCGGAATGGCTACACCGAAGAACATGAAGCGCCAGCCCTCGAGGCCGAAGAACACGCCGTGCTGCTGGATCAAAGCTCCGGCAAGGGGAGCGCCGATCACAGTGGTGAGGGGCTGTGCCAAGTAGAAGAGGGCAAGGATCTTGCTGCGGTGCTTGGACGGAACCCAGAGGCTCAGGAAGAGGATGGCGCCGGGAAAGAAGCCGGCTTCGGCAACACCCAGGATGAAACGCAGGATGTACAGCTGCTCAACGTTGCCTACCCAGGTAAAAAGCAGGGACACGATGCCCCAGCTGACCATGATGCGTGCCAGCCAGCGGCGGGCGCCGAATTTGTGGAGGGCCAGGTTGCTGGGGACTTCGAGAAGGATGTAGCCGATGAAGAAGACTCCGGATGCGAAGCCGAACTGGGCCGCAGAGAGTGCCAAATCGTTGTTCATACCGTTGGGGCCGGCAAAGGAGATGGCCGTCCGGTCAAGGTAGTTGATGAAGAACATCAGGGCGACGAACGGCACCAGCCTGATTGCCACCTTCTTGATTGCGGATTTTTCGACCACCGATTGTGTGGTGTCCACATTGACTCCTAGATGTTGGTATCCCTGCGGATCCTGCACTGGATGCGCCGGGCTGACTCATGTCATGCCGGTGGGGATCCGGCGATGGCGAAGCTTGTGAGTTAAACCATAGGGCGTTCGAGGCAAATTGGTCAACCGGTTGACCTCAAGTATTTGTTCCGGATCCCCAAACGCTCAATTGGTCATCCGGTTGTTACGCTGAGAGCATGTCAGCGAACACCGCCGCAGCAGCGGCACACATGACGGCAGCGCTTGCCCCCATGGAGCAGGGCTCCGTTGTGTCCGAAGTTGCAGAAAGGCTGCTCGCCTACTTCACGAGTGGTGACATCGCACCGGGAACCCGCCTTCCGGCGGAGCGGAATCTGGCTGCTTCCTTGGGGGTTGGGCGTTCAGCGATCCGCGAGGCCCTCGCCGCGTTGGAGATCCTCGGTATCGTCATCGTGCGCCCAGGTTCGGGAACGTACCTGCGCGACGGCGTCTCCGAACTTTTGCCCCGGACGCTGAGTTGGGGACTGATGCTGGGTGAGCCGCGTACCCGCGAGCTGGTTGAGTTGCGCAGCGGCCTGGAAGTTCAAGCTGTCGAGCTTGCCGCGCTTAGGGTTACTGACGAGGCGCTTGAGCGCATGCAGACCGACCTGGACGTCATGGCCAAGAACCTCGATGACCTCGCAGCATTCGTTGAAGCAGATGCGGCCTTCCACCGCGAAATTGCGGCCGCCTCCGGCAACATGGTCCTGGAGGAGCTCCTCCAGAGCATTCGCTCGCTGCTGCGGATCTGGGTGGACCGTGCCCTGACCGACGAAGGTCACGCTGAAGCCGCGCTCCGCGAACACACTGCGATCTTCGAGGCATTGCGTTCCAGGGACGCGTCAGCAGTATCCGAAACGATGCGTTCCCACATGGCTACGGCATCACGGCGCCTTCTCGCCGGATTCGACGCCGCGCAGTAAGGCACCGCGCGATTCGCGCCAAACGCCGCGGGCTTTTGATTCCGGCAATGGTCTTACGCAGTGGCTTCCGAGACCGGGTGGGTGACCTTTCGTTACTTCCCGGTCATGTTGCGCTCATCACATCTATTTGCTTCCCTCGACCTGTGCGCTGGATCCTTGCATGACCTAGTTTTTTTAGCGCTTGTCAGAGCGTGCCCAATGGAGGACACAATTTATGACTAACGTTCTTTGGTTTTCTGAGCTTGGCTTGTCCGACCTTGACCAGGTTGGCGGCAAAAATGCATCGCTTGGGGAAATGGTCCGGAATCTCGCCTCTGCCGGGGTGAAGGTTCCAGGCGGTTTCGCGACGACGGCGGACGCTTACCGGCGTTTTCTGGCGGACTCGGGGTTGGATGCCCGGATTGAAAGCATTCTTGAGGGTTTGGACAGTGGCGATGTGGCCGCGTTGGCCAAGGCCGGCCAGGAAATCCGGACCCTGATCCGTGAGACGCCGTTTCCGGCCGGTTTCGAAGAGGACATCCGGACGGCTTATGAGCGACTGACCCAGGAGCATGGTGGGGATGTGTCGTGGGCGGTACGTTCCAGTGCCACGGCTGAGGACCTTCCGGATGCGTCGTTTGCAGGGCAGCAGGAGACGTTCTTGAACATCCGCGGCATCGGGAACATCCTGCTGGCCATTAAGGATGTGTTCGCTTCCCTGTACAACGATCGCGCAATCGCCTATCGCGTACATCACGGCTTCACGCATTCGGAAGTGGCGCTTTCGGCCGGTGTGCAGCGGATGGTGCGTTCCGACGTCGGTGCCTCCGGCGTCATGTTCACGATGGACACCGAAACCGGCTTCAGGGACGCTGTCTTCATCACGTCCTCGTATGGGCTGGGGGAGGCCGTGGTCCAGGGGGCTGTGAACCCTGATGAGTTCTATGTCTACAAGCCCGCTTTGGCAGCTGGACGCCCGGCGGTGCTCAAGCGCGGCTTGGGGGAAAAAGCCGTGCAGATGGTCTACACGGATTCGGACGAAGTTGGCCGGACGATTGACTTCGTCCCGGTGGCGCAGGATCTGCGGAACCGTTTCAGCCTGACCGATGCTGAGGTTGAACAGCTCGCCCGGCACGCGGTAGCAATCGAGGAGCACTACGGCCGCCCGATGGATATTGAGTGGGGCAAGGACGGTGTGGACGGGGAGCTTTACATTCTTCAGGCCCGTCCGGAAACCGTAGAGTCCCGAAAAGCCGCGGGGACCACTTCCCGGTACACGCTCACTGAGCGGTCCACGGTGTTGGTGGAGGGCCGGGCGATCGGTCAGCGGATCGGTGCCGGGCAGGTGCGGGTGCTGTCCTCGATCGACCAGATGGCCTCGTTCCAGGAAGGCGATGTTCTGGTGGCGAACATGACGGACCCGGACTGGGAACCGATCATGAAGAAGGCCGCCGCGATTGTCACGGACAGAGGCGGCCGGACCTGCCACGCCGCCATCATTGCCCGGGAACTGGGTATTCCAGCCGTTGTTGGTACCGGATACGCGTCCCAGATCCTCAAGGACGGAACTCCGGTCACCGTTAGTTGCGCGGAGGGCGAGGCTGGGCTCGTCTATGAAGGTTTGCTGGAGTACTCGCTGCACGAAACCAGCCTGGAGACCATGCCGGAAGCTCCGGTGAAGATCATGATGAACGTGGGAACCCCGGAACAGGCGTTCAGTTTCGCCAAGCTCCCCAACCACGGTGTGGGCCTGGCCCGCTTGGAGTTCATCATCAACCGGCAGATCGGTGTCCATCCCAACGCCCTGTTGGCTGTGGCTGGTGAGATCGAGCGCCCGGCGACTCTGGATGACTACACCATCCGGCAAATCCAGGAAAAAACAGCCGCCTACGACGGTCCCCGCGACTACTACATCCGGCGCCTGGCCGAAGGCATCGCCACCATCGCGGCGGCTTTCGCCCCCGAACCGGTCATCATCAGGCTCTCGGATTTCAAGTCCAACGAGTACGCCAACCTGATCGGTGGTCCGGCGTTCGAGCCGGAGGAGGAAAACCCGATGATCGGGTACCGCGGCGCGTCCCGGTACCTGTCGGCGTCCTTCCGGCAGGCGTTCGAACTCGAATGCGAAGCCCTGAAGTACGTGCGCAACGAGATGGGCCTGTCCAACATCAAGTTGATGGTCCCGTTCGTACGGACCCTGGACGAGGCCCGTGGCGTCACCGAACTGCTCGCCGCCAATGGGCTGCGGCGCGGAGAGGACGGGCTGGAGATCGTGATGATGTGCGAATTGCCGGCCAACGCCCTCCTTGCCGATGAGTTCCTGGAGTACTTCGACGGCTTCTCCATCGGGTCAAACGACCTCACCCAGCTCACCCTGGGCCTGGATCGCGACTCTGCCCTGGTTGCCGAAGGCTTCGATGAACGGAATCCCGCCGTGACCAAGCTGCTGGAGATGGCGATCACGGCGTGCCGCGCCAAGGGCCGCTACGTCGGGATCTGTGGCCAGGGCCCCAGTGACCACCCGGACTTTGCCGAGTGGCTGCTCGGGCAGGGCATCAGCTCGATTTCGCTCAACCCCGACGCCGTGACCGAAACCTGGCTGCGTCTGGCCCGCACCACCAGCACCACGGTCTAAATGGCAGACCACCAAACCGTGGGGGCGGGCTCCCCGCCCGCCCCCACGGTGTTCTTCCTCTCGGACAGCACCGGAATCACCGCTGAAACGCTCGGCAATACGCTGCTGACCCAGTTCCCCGGCCAGCGGCTGGAACGGCGGACCATCCCGTTCATCACCACCATCCAGCAAGCGCGTGAGGTGGTGGCGCTGATCGACCGGGTGGCGGCCACAGGTCCTGTTCCGATCATCTTTTCCACCGCCGTGGGGCAGGACATCCGTGCGGTACTCTCCCAGAGCCGCGGGCAATTCTTCGACTTGTTCGGTACGCATATAGGGCAACTCGAACAAGTCCTCGGTGCGCAGGCCAACGGCAAGCCCGGCCAGGCTCACGGCGTGGGCGATGCCGTCCGCTATCAATCCCGCATGGCCGCGGTGGAATATGCCATAGAGCACGACGACGGCCAGTCGCTCCGGGCGCTTGAACGCGCCGAATTGATACTCATTGCCCCTTCGCGGTGCGGGAAAACTCCCACCACCATGTACCTTGCTTTGCAGCACGGCATCCTCGCCGCCAACTTCCCGCTGGTGGAGGAAGACTTTGACAACATGGTGCTCCCGAAGCCCTTGTTGCCTTTCGCGAGCAAGTGTTTCGGGCTGACCTCCCAGCCCGTCCGGCTCAGCCAAATCCGGCAGGAACGCCGCCCGGGCAGTAACTACGCGTCCCTGAACCAGTGCACCTTTGAGCTGCGCAACGCTGAGGACATGTACCGGGCCAATGACATTCCCTACGTCAACTCCGCATCCATGTCCGTGGAAGAGATATCTGCCACGGTGCTCCAACGAATGCAGCTGCATCACTGATGGCCTGTCGTTGTCTCGCAACCCACAGGGGATGTCGATCATGAAGATCGGGAGGCACGCTCTTGGGCCGGAAGGTCAATGAGGGTTAGGTGTCTTCGGCCAGGTCCTGGACGTCGAAGGTCTCGCGCGCCTGTTCGATGAGGGGCATGTGCTTTGCAGCCCACTCCAGGAGCACATCGATGGGGTAACGAAGTGTCTTGCCTAAAGGTGTGATGCGGTACTCGATCGCGACGGGGCGCGAGCTAAGCAGTTCGCGTTCGATAATGCCGTTTCGTTCGAGGCGACGCAGCGTCGCCGTCAGGGACTTCTGCGACACCGACGGGATGGCCCGTCGCAGTTCGCTGAACCGGCAAGGCCGCTCGCAGAGTTCGTTGAGCACGCTCAATGACCACTTGTCGAGAACTTGATCGAGCAATTCCCGATGGGGCGTGCTGATCTCCAGACGGTCATCGTGGCTAGTGGTATCCGGCATGAAACCTGGTCTCGTTGAAGTGTCCTGCATCTACCAGGTATCAAAGATATACCAACGTTTACCTCTTTCCCAAGGAGTCTCATGCCTGTTCACCGTTTCAGCCCGGAAGGCCTGATGCAGCCCACCCCCTACCACCACGTCGCCGTCGGCACCGGCACCCGTCACGTTCACGTCGCGGGCCAGATCTCGCGCCTGGCTGATGCTACGCCCGTCGCTCCGGACGACCTGGCCGGCCAGGTCGCCCAGGCCCTCCGCAATACCGCGACCGCGCTGGCCGGCGCCGGGGCGAGCTTCGACGACGTCGTGCGTTTGACGTTCTACGTCACCGCCTGGGCTCCGGAGAAAATCAGCGCTTTCATGGAAGGTATCGAAAGTGTCGCTGCGGAGATCGGACTGCCCTCGCCGATGCCACCGTCCTCGCTGATCGGCGTCGAGTATCTGTTCGAACCGGATGTGCTCGTCGAAGTTGAAGCAACCGCGGTACTGGATTAGCAACGCCACCAGGGGTTTATACGCCACTCCTAAAGAGCCCTCAGCGCTTCAACCACCAAATCGTGATACCGGTGGGGGCCAAGCCCACTCAGCGGGAAAACGAGTACTACAGTTGATGTATGGCTGCCAGCCGCAATCCGCTCGATGACCTGCGCGAAACCATCGGCCATCTGGCCAATCAGCTCAAGTTGCCCGGTTCCGAACGCGTCGACGACCTCGTGGGCGATCTCATCGGTGCAAGGCCCGGGCCGGCCCGGCCGCTGTCCGAGGTGCAGGCCGAACTCGACGCGCTGGTTGGACTGCAGACGGTGAAGGAACAGGTGCGGGCCCTGGTCGCACTGCTCCAGGTCCAAGCCCGTCGTAAGGCGCACGGTCTGCCGGAGGTGGCCACATCCCAGCATCTGGTGTTTCTCGGAAACCCGGGCACAGGCAAGACCACCGTGGCGAGGCTCCTGGCCGAGATGTACCGCGCGGTCGGGCTGCTGCAGAAAGGACACTTGGTCGAGGTCGACCGTTCGGGCCTGGTGGGGCAGTACGTCGGGGCGACCGCCATCAAGACGGACCGGGTGATCCGGCGTGCGTTGGACGGTGTCCTGTTCATCGACGAGGCCTACGCGCTGGCCCCGGAGGACGGCCGGATGGATTTCGGCCCTGAGGCGATCGAGGTCCTGCTCAAGCGGATGGAGGACCACCGCCACCGCCTGGTGGTGATCGTGGCCGGCTACCCGCGGCTGATGGAATCCTTCTTGCTCTCGAACCCTGGACTGCGCTCCCGGTTCGCCCGGGAGATTACGTTCCCGGACTACTCCGTGGACGAGCTCGATACGATCTTCCACCAGATGCTTGCCCAGCACGAGTACACGCTGGAGCCGGGTGCGGACCAGGTGCTGCGGCGCATCCTCACCGGACTCCACGCGGGCGAGGACTCCGGCAACGCGCGGTTTGCACGCACGCTGTTCGAGCAGGCGCTCAACCGCCAGGCGCTTCGGCTCTCGCTCGATGAAGAACAAAGTCTCGACGCCCTCGATCGTGAGGCCGTCATGACGCTCACCGCGGACGACATCGCCGAGGCCGCGCTGGCCTTGGGTGAGGAGCCGGAGCCGGAGACGGAAGCGACGCCGGAACGGGAACAGTCACGCTGGTGGCGCTGGCTGGTCTGACGTAGAGACCTTCTCCAGGCGTCGGGCTCGGGCTCGAGGCGGTGGCACGCCGCCGGAAGCCTTTCAGTCACGGCAGTCGGGCCAGATTTGATGGCTCGTTTCCTGAATGCCAAAACCACGGGATTCGGATCGCAGCCCAGTCGCGGGGGGAGTCCGCCACGCGGTCGCCTTACATGTGACACCGCTCGACACTTTGACCGGCGAGCTTCCCTTGGGGGCTCCGCCAAAGGTAGGGGTGGCTGTTATGCGCTTCATGGCTCCTCCTGCATCCTGCTGGTTCAACCATGCTTCAGCTGGATCAAGAGTTACCCCGGTTTTGCGCAGCTTAGGCAAAGTTTATCGACAGGAAAAAGTGCGACGGCGGTACTTGCCGAGTGCCGCCGTCGCACAATTCCTGTTACTTAAGCCAGGACGTCACCGTTTCCTGGTGCGCGTCGACCCACTTTTTGGCTGCGGCTTCCGGGCTCATGCCGCCCTGAATATCCGTGGCGACTGAATTCTGGTCATCGTTGGTCCATTTGAAGCCCTTGGCCAGTTTGGCTGCCGGTGAGCCGCTGTCCGCAAACTTCTTGGAAATGATCTTGTTGAGTGTATAGGTCGGGTAGTCGCAGGCCACCTTTTCTGCGTCAGCATCGCAGCCCTCGGTCCAGGCCGGCAGGGAGACCTTCTTGAGGGGAATCTGGGACAGGAACCACTGCGGTTCGTAGAAGTAGCCCAGCAGCGGCGTCTTGTTTTGCTCCGCCGTCCGGAATGACTGTATAAGGGCAGCCTCCGAGCCGGAGAACACCACTTTGTAATCCAGGTTCAGGTTCTTCACCAGTGCTTCGTCGTTCGTGACGAAAGCGGGGTCGCCGTCGAGGATCTGGCCCTTTCCGCCGGACTCGGAGGTGGTGAACATCGACGCGTACTTGTTCAGGTTCTTCCCGTCCGTGATGTCCGGGTACTTCTCTGCCATCCATGGTGGTACGTACCAGCCGATGTGGCCTTCGTTGCCGGTGGGTCCGGCGTCTACAGCCACCTTCTGATCCGTAATGTACTGCTTGGTGAGGTCAGCATGACCCCAGTTTTCCATGATGACGTCCACCTCGCCGGAGGCGAAACCCTGCCAGGAAATCTGTTCGTTGAGGTCCTTCTGCACCACAGTGCAACCAAGCTGGTTTTTCGCTACGTAGCTGTACACGGCGGCATTGGCCGTATAGCCGACCCAGGCGTTCATCGCGACACTAACAGCTCCGCAGGGTGCATCCGAGGCACCTGCGGGTGCGGCGGCCACCTGGTTCACGGAAGCACCCCCGCAGCCTGTCAGCAGCAAAGCAGCCGCGGCGACTCCTGCCATCAGGGGGATAGTTCGTTTCAACAGCGGTCCGGCTTTTTTCATTGTTGGGTCTCCTTGTTGGGGGGTGGGAGTATGGCGGGAATGGTTGTTCATTGGAGTGACCAGGTTCAGGGGGTCTTGGCCGCGGCAATTTTCCGCAGCGGGGTTGCTGCCGCAGCCTGGGTCATCCTGTCGAGCAGGATGCCGAGGAACACGATGGCAAGGCCTGCGGCCAGGCCCTTGCCGAACAGTGAACTTTGGACAAAGCCGGCGACGACGTCGTACCCGAGTCCGCCTGCACCGACCAGGGCACCCACGACCACCATGGCAAGGACGTAGATCAGCCCTTGGTTGGCAGCGAGTGCCAGGGACTTCCTGGCCATCGGCAACTGGACCTTGGTAATGACCTGCCAAGGCGTTGAGCCGCTGGAAATGGCAGCTTCAAGGACAGTGGGTGAGATTGCTGCGATGCCATCGGCAGTGATTTTGATGGCGACAGGAGCTGCGTAGATGATGCCTGCGATGATCGCCGTGAAACGGGTAGCGCCGAAGAGTCCCAGGAACGGAACAAGATAAACGAACGCGGGCATCGTCTGGCCGGCGTCCAGAATTGGCCGAAGGACTTGGTCTACCCTTTCGGAACGGCCCATCGCGACACCGAAGACCACACCAAGGACCATGACAAGCGCGGTGGCCACCAGCGTTCCGGCGAGGGTGACCATGGAATCGCTCCAGAGGCCAAGGTAGATGATGACACCAAGGCAGGCGGTGGTTACGGCGGCGAGCTTCCAACCGCCCAATGCGTAAGCGGCCAGGGCAATGACGCCCACGAGGATGTAGAAAGGGGTGTCTGTGAGCAGGGACTGGAACGGGTTCAGGATTCCAGTGGTGACCGATTCACGCAGGGACACTGTGAACAGGGACAGGTTGCTCTGCATCCACTGGCTTGCCGAGCTCACCGCCTGGACAATCGCCGGGCCGATGTTGAAGTCCTTCGGGAAAGCCGCGGCCCACAATGAGCTCCTGGACAACTGGACCATGACCAGGGCCAGGCCCAGCGTGACACCCAGGACTATGTATCGGTTCCTGCGCGAGATCCGGCCGTTCCGGGCAGCGCCCGGTTCCGCCCGGCGGCTGGCTGCAGTGGTTACCCGGTCCAGCACGATCGCGAGCAGGACGATGGAGAGGCCGGCATTTACTGCAGTTCCGACGTCGAGCGATTGCAGCGCGCGGACAACGACCTGGCCAAGTCCTGGAGCGGCGATCAGTGCCGCAATAGTGACCATGGACAGAGCCGCCATGGTGCTTTGGTTGATTCCCATGACAACTGTGCGCCTGGCCATGGGAAGCTGCAGGGTAAGCAGCCGCTGCAGGCCCGTGGTGCCCAGCGAGTCCGAGGCTTCCCGGGTGTTCTCCGGGATGCTTCGGATACCGTGGGCCGTGAGGCGGATTACCGGAGGCGCGGCGTAGATGACGGTGGCAATGACGGCCGAGGCCGGGCCGATGAGGAAGATGAGCGCCAAGGGGGCCAGGTAGACGAATGTGGGCAGCGTCTGCATGAAGTCCAGTACCGGCGTGATCACTGTGGCAACCCGGCTGGAGACACCGGCGAGGATACCGAGCGGGATCCCAATCAGGAGTGTCAGCAGCACAGCGGTAAGAACCAAGGCGAACGTGTAGGTGGCCTCAATGAACAGACCCTGGATGCCGAAGAAGGTAAAGACGGATACGGTCAGAAGAGCCACGCGGACGTTCCCGACGGCGAACGCAATCCAGCCAAGTAGTCCTACAGTTCCTAGCCAGCCAATTTCAGGCAGCCGCAGGCCGGTGGAACTCGCCGCAAAGAGCGTGATGAAGAGGTTGGCGACGTTGTCCACCACGGCCCGCAGTGGTGTGAAGATATACAGGAAGACGGGGTTGTCGGCCCGGTTGGCCGCAACCCAGGCGTTGAACTGGTTGAGTGAGCGGTGCAGATCCGTCAACTCGGAGGCAGGCAAAGTCAGGGTGGACGTCCCGTGCAGGATCAGAAAGCCCAGGATCCAGATGACGCCCGCGCCAACCAGCAGCATGGTGCGGCGACTGGGCAGGCGGCGCGGTTCCTTAACAGGGGAGGAGGCTGGCTGGATCTTTTCCTGATCCCGGACAAGCGTAGTCATCAGGCCGCTGCTTCCGCTGGCTGCAGCACAGAGAGGATGCTGTCACGGTCGATCTGCCCGATGATCCTGCCTGCTTCATCCTCCACGAGGACGGGGCAGGAGGAATGCATCACGGTTGTTATGGCGTCCCGGATGATCATGCCGGAACTGAGGACCGGAGCATCCAGAGGCGTTCCATCCATCAAGGGACGCATAATCCACTTCAAGGTCAGGACGTCCGCGCGGGGAACTTCGGACACAAAATCCTGAATGTACTTATCTGCCGGAGATCCCACCAACTCATCCCCGGTGCCGCACTGGACCATCTCGCCATTGCGCATGATCAGGATGCGGTCCCCGAGCTTGAGTGCCTCGGAAAGGTCATGGGTGACGAACACCATGGTCTTCCCCATTTCCTTGTGGAGCCGGATCACCTCGGCCTGCATGTCACGCCTGATGAGGGGATCCAATGCAGAGAAGGGCTCGTCGAAAAGGATGGTGTCCGGGTCGCCTGCCAAAGCCCGGCCAAGGCCGACACGCTGCTGCATACCGCCGGACAGCTGGTCCGGATAGTGCTGTTCGTACCCCTTCAGGCCGACCAGTTCAATGATTTCCCGAGCCCGGCCGTAGCGCTCGTTCTTAGCCGCCCCGCGGATTTGCAGCCCGTAGGATACGTTGTCCAAAACCGTCCGGTGAGGCAGGAGTCCGAAGTGCTGGAACACCATGGACATCTTCCGCCGGCGAAGTTCCCGCAGCTCCCCAACGCCTGCCTGCAGGACGTCCTTGCCGTCCACCATTACCTGCCCTGAAGTGGGTTCAATAAGCCGGGTGAGGCAGCGGACAAGGGTTGATTTGCCGGATCCCGAGAGACCCATAACGACGAAGACCTCACCCTTTGCGACGTCGAAACTTAGGTTGCGGACGGCCGCTACGCAGCCTGAGGCTGCCAACAGTTCAGCAGAGCTAAGGGACGAAAGCCGGGGATCACCAGGGATCTTTTCACCAGCGGGGCCAAAGACTTTCCAGAGGTTCCGTACTGAGATGTCGGGGCTGTTCATTGCTGTACTCCTGCTTATGGCGGCTCGAACCAATGGCCGGGCTTTGAGTGGATGTCTTGCTGCTTGCCTTTTCGCCGAAGTCCCCCACTGAGCTTGGGGAAAGCTGGGGGATACGCCGGTGGAGGCAGCGCTCTCAACGCCATGCTCCAGACGCCCGCGGGCAAATCCTTGCGCGATGTCGCGAGGGCACTGTAAATCTTCTTCGCTGCGAACGGACTTGATCTGCATGTTGCTGGTTGTGCATGCATCAACATCACCCGTAATACGCAACAGTGATGTATCTCACTCCACCTGTCAAGGTTTGGAAATAAATAAAAACGATGGCCAACAGCCACCGTGGGCGACGCTTGCGCCATCCCAACGATTGGCGGGTTGGGCGCTGGACCACGTCAACGGAAGGGTCACCGTGAGCGAAGCTGCTTTGTGACGGTGCCATCGAGTCGTATGACGGCATTGGCCCGTACTGGTTCTGACCGGCGTCAGGATCTCAGAGGTCGTCTTCGGGCCGGGCAGTGAGAATTCGATTGGCGCTCAACTGGAGGATGCCGAGCGATTCCTGGATCAGGGGAGAGGTGATGCTGCCGCGGCGAACGGCAGCGACAATGCGGCGCGACGGCTTACCCCTGCCCGTGATACGGAGGCGAACTACGTTTTCTGCACTACGCAGCGGCGCCAGTCTCGGCAACAGGCCCACGCCCAGCCCTGCGCCCACGAAGGCGATTTGGGTTTCCCACTCGACGGCCTCGTGGGCAATTCGGGGTGTTACCCCGGCCGCGGTGAACGCCGCAGTGAAGAGGGAATGGTAGGTGGAGCCGGCGGCCTCCGTGATCCAGGGTTCCGACGCCAGCTCCTGGAGTGTCACTGTCTCCCGCGATGCCAACGGATGATCAGAGGGAATGATCACGTCCAGGGGGTCATCGAGCAGGACGGTCTGTTCGAAGCGCGGATCGTCTTCGGCGTAAGTGTCGGACTGCATGGCGACGATGACTGCAAGGTCGATTCGCTCGGCAACCAACAAGTCGAAGCAGCGGGCCGGGTTGGCCTCGAGCACTTGCACTTCCAGTTGGGGGCGTGTTGAGCGAAGAGTCGCGGCGAGTGGCGCAAGCAACTGGGCGGCCGCCGTCGAGAATCCGCCGAGGCCAAAATGTGACTGGACCTGGTCCCCGGCCTTCATGGCTGCGGCGCGCAGGCTCTCCCAGTCGGCAATGAGCGTGTCCGAACCCGCCACGAGAAAGCGGCCAGTGGCGGTCAGCCGCACCCCCCGGCCGTCCTTCGTCAGCAGCTGCATTCCAAGTACGCGTTGGAGCTCCCGCAACTGCGCCGACACGGCGGAGGGAGAATAACCTGTGAGCTCCGCGGTGGCGCCAATGGTGCCGCAGCGGGCAAACACCCGAAGTGTGATGAGTCTCGCATCGATCATGCACCTATTGTGCACGGTTATCTTCCAAATGTTGCGCTTTTGTTGCAGCGCATTCGTCCCTAATCTCATGACTACAAGGATTTTGAATACAACATCGGTTGCACCCAAGCACCCTTGGTCGCCATGAATCGCACGCTAACCCAGGCCTCCCGGGAGGAAACACATGTCTGCTCCAGTCTTGCCCCTCAATTCACGCGGAAAACTCGCTTCATCATTGCCTGCAGAGCAGCTGGCAGAGATCAGCCAGTTGTTCGAGTTCCGGCGCACGGGATATTCCCTCGATGCCCCCTTCTACACAGACCCCACGATTTTCAAGATCGACATGGAGGCCATTTTTGGCCAGCACTGGATCTTTGCCGGCAGCGTCGCAGAACTCCCGGAGCCGGGTGACTACATCACTGTGGATTATGGCCCCTACTCGCTGATTGTGCTGCGGAACGACGACGGCGGCGTGAACGTCCTGCACAACGTGTGCCGCCACCGTGGCGCCCGCGTCCTGACCGAAGCTGCCGGGTCCACTGGCAACCTCGTTTGTGGCTACCACTCCTGGACCTATTCCGCGGAAGGTAACCTCATCCACGCCTCCGCTCCCGGCGAAGCGAAGTTCGACAAGAACTGCTTCGCGCTCAAGCGTGCACACAGCCGCGAAGTTGCCGGCCTCATCTTCGTCTGCATCGCTGATGAACCGCCGACGGACTTTGACGAGACCTCCAAGATCTTCGAGCCCTATCTCGCGCCCCACGATCTGTCCAAGACGAAGATTGCCTACCAGCAGAACATCATCGAAGAGGGCAACTGGAAGCTCGTCATGGAGAACAACCGTGAGTGCTACCACTGCGACGGGCATCCGGAACTCGCCTGCTCGCTCTTCCCCACGTGGGGCCTGACCGAGGGACTGATCCCGGCCCATCTCGAGGAAGTTTGGGACCGCAACAAGGAAGCACAGTCCTCGCTTGAGGAGCGTTGCCGCCGTTACGGCCTGCCCTACGAGGTAGTTGAGGAACTGGACACCCGTATTGCCGGAATCCGCATCTCGCGCGAATCCCTGGACGGTGAGGGCGAATCGTTCTCCGCCGATGGCCGCCGGCTGTCCAAGAAGCTGCTCGGTGACCTGCCCGACTTCCGCCTTGGCCGCTGCTCGATGCACCTGCAGCCCAACAGCTGGTTCCACTTCCTGGGCGACCACGTAATCACCTTCGGTGTCTTCCCGATCAATGAGCACCAGTCCTTGGTCCGCACCACCTGGCTGGTAGCCGACGATGCCGTGGAAGGCGTTGACTACGACCTCGAGAAGCTGACCTACACCTGGAAGCAGACCAACCTGCAGGACAAGGCCTTCGTGGAGCTGTGCCAGCAGGGCGCCGGCAGCCCCGCCTACGAGCCCGGCCCGTACATGAAGAGCGAATACCAGGTTGAGGCGTTCATCAACTGGTACGTACAGCGCGTGCAGGAGCACTTGGCATGATTGAACTCCTCACAGAGACGGCAATCCAGGAGCCACAGCGGATCCGTGGACTTGAAATGCCGTGGAACAGGGTGATGGGCAGCACCGAGGCACCCGCCCGTGCTGCCCGTGCCCTGGGCCCCTGGCACCCGCAGGAGTTCATGGCTGAATGCGTGGAAACCGTTCCGGAAGCGGGCGGGCTCATGACGTTCGTGTTCCGGCGCTGCGACGGCGCCCCTCTGGCGTTCCGCGCAGGGCAGTACGTCAACGTGGCCTTTCCCGTGAACGGCGAGGACAAGGAACCGGTGGACCGCAGCTACTCGCTGTCCAGTTCGCCTACCGAGCCGTGGACTTTCAGCATCAGCGTCAAGCGCGACGGTGGCGGCCTGGTTTCGCCGTGGGTGCACGAAAACGTCAAGCCAGGTACCGTCCTGGAGATGCTCGGGCCAGTCGGCGCGTTCCACCTGCCCGACGCGGACCGGCGTGCTCGTTACCTGTTGCTCGCTGCTGGAGCCGGCATTACGCCCATCATGTCCATGGTGCGGACCATCCACTCCTTGCCGGGGCATGCTGACGTTGTTGTCCTGTACCACGGAGCGGAAGCCGGGGGTTTTGCCTTCCACCAGGAATTGGCGTACATCGCGTCCGTGGACTCGCGCGTAAAGGTCTTCTATTCCCTGGGTGACCGCAGCAAACCCGAGGGGTGGGAAGGGCTCAGCGGAAGGCTGACGGCGGCCATGCTCGACGAGGTGGCCCCCGATGCCAACGGCCGCCAGGTCTATGCCTGCGGTCCTGAGGGCTACCTGAACACTGCCACCGAGCTCCTCAAGAAGGTGGGCGTCGACGACACCTCCATCTACATGGAGTTCTTCACCGGCGACCGCCAGACGCTCCTTGAATACCAGGCGGAGCTGGCGCATGCAGCGGACATTGCCGAGGAAATCGCGGAGGAAATCGCCGATTCCGCCGAGGACTACTTTGAAAGCCAGCCCACAGCCTTCGGGCTCTACGAGCCAGGCTACGACGCCGAGGGAACCCTGAAGGCCGGGGGACTGCCGCTGGAAACCGTCGATGCGGATGCGGCTGGTCCGGAAGCCCTCGACGGCGGTTCGGACACCGAGCCGGAGACCGCGTCCCCGGATGCCTCAAGTTTCGACACTGTCGGAACGGGAAGCCTCACGCTATCCTTCATGCGCACGGGAATCAATGTACGCATTGATCCCACCGAGCACATCCTGGGGGCGGCCCAGCGTGCGGGCGTCAGGATCGGCGCGAACTGCAAGGAAGGCATGTGCGGCTCCTGCAAGGTCGTCAAGCTTTCCGGGGAGGTGGAGATGAACCACCAGGGCGGGATCCGGGCCAGGGAAATCGATGCAGGCAAGTTCCTGCCCTGCTGCTCCACAGCCCGGACCGACATGGTGATTGATGCCTAGCTTCCAGCTGCGGAGATAGCGGGACAGGTAGCGTGGCCGCGGTTACGGACGAAAGACGAGTACAAACTACTCGTGCACCAAGACTGCCCGTTGGTCTTTACTGGATGCAGCGGAGCCCAAATAACTGCCAATAACCCCCCAACGTTTGGCGGTTGGTGCCCAAGGGTTCCGTCGGCCAGGGCCGGACAACTGCAGCAATGCAGATGTCCGGCCCTTAGCCTTGCCGCGGGCTAGGATGTGGCGCGTCGCGCCACGTTGTAGAAGCGGATGTTCTCGTATTCTTCGAGGCCCTCGGCGCTTCCTTCGCGTCCGAGACCTGACTGCTTGACGCCTCCGAAGGGGGCGGCTGCGTTGGATGGGACGCCTTGGTTGATGCCGACGATTCCTGTCTGGAGATTGTCGGCGACATTAAGGGCGCGGTCCAGGTTCTCGGTGAAGACGTAGCCGGCGAGGCCGAATTCCGTGGCGTTGGCGCGGGCAATTACATCGGCTTCGGAGCCGAAGCGCTGTATCGCCGCGATGGGGCCGAAAATTTCGGACCGGGCGACGTCGGAATCCTCGGTGACGCCGTCAAGGACAGTCGGGGCGAAGAAATTGCCTGCGGAGTCGTAACCGTGGCCGCCGGTGAGCAGTGTGGCTCCCAGAACCACGGCGTTTTCGGTGTACGCCTGCATTTGGGCGACTGCACGGTCATCGATCAGCGCGCCAAGTCCGGTCTGCTGTCCCAGGCCACTTCCCACAGCGACCTGGCCGAAGCGTTCGGTGAGCGCTGCAACGAAGTCATCGGCTATTCCGTCCTGGACGTAGATCCGGTTGGCTCCAATGCAGGACTGGCCGCCATTGCGGAGTTTCGCGGCAAACGTTCCGTCCACTGCCCGCTGCAGATCGGCGTCGTTGAAGACGATGAGCGGTGCGTTGCCGCCAAGCTCCATTGAGCTTCGGAGGACATTCTGGGAGGCAAGCTGCAGCAGCTGGCGTCCCACCGGCGTCGATCCGGTGAAAGAAACTTTCCTGACTCTGGGATCGAGCAGGACGGCTTCGCTGAACGCACCTGATTTTGAGGTCGTGATGACCTGGATAAGTTCTTCCGGTACCCCTGCCTCGACGGCGAGTTGAACGGCAAAGTACGTCGTGAGGGGAGTGAGGGTCGCAGGCTTGATGACTACGGGGCATCCCGCAGCCAGGGCGGGTGCGATTTTTCGGGTGGCCATCGCCAAGGGGAAATTCCATGGCGTGATCAGGACCGCCAGGCCGACGGGGGAGCGGCGTGTCAGGAGGCTCGCACCACCATCCGGTGTTTCGCGGAAGTTTCCTGCGGGGCGGACTGCTTCCTCGGCGTACCAGCGGACGAAATCGGTTCCGTACTTGACCTCGCCGCGGGCTTCGGCGAGGGGCTTGCCCATTTCGCGGGAGATCAGGTGGGCGAGGTCTTCGGTGTGTTCAACGAGTTTGTTGTACCAGGCGTGGAGTACGTCGGCGCGCTGGCGGAGGCTGGACCTGGCCCAGGGCGTTCCAGCCTTGTCGGCTGTCGCAACAGCTTCCAGCGCGGCCTCAACATCGGCGTCGGGGACATGGGCTATGGTTTCGCCTGTCGCAGGGTCCTGGACTTCGATGCCCGAGCTGGGAAGGCTGATGGATCGGATGACGGCATCGGCGTGTTTGACGCTGGGGGAGTCGGCCGCAATCAGGGGTGCAGCGACGTCGGACATGAGGCTCATCGATTCTCTCTTTCGGTACTGGCCTGGTCGATGGCGGTACGAAGACGCGTACATCTCCAACGGATGATCTTCGTCGCGATCGATAACCAACGCATGATGGTTTCGTGCCTAAAGCCAATGTAATTACGTGCGAAAGTAAATAAAAGCGAACCTTTTTGACGTACTTATGTAAGTTTTTCTTACATGTTGTGCTTGGCGTGCAGCACTTGGGTTATTGCTTCCCGCACGGCAGTCAGGGAAGCGCTGCGCTCAGAGCCGGACCGAACCAGGAACTGGATGCTGCGCTGTTGATCCGCTGGCAGCCAGGAGCTGGGCGTCATCACACTGCCGGCTTCACGCAGCACCATGTCAGGCAGGAAGGCCGCGGCGAGACCTTGTTCAACCATGCGGAGGTGGAAAAGAAGGTCCGAAGAAACATAGGAGATGACCGGATCGATGCCTAGTTCGCGGCAGACGCGCACGGCCCATTGTGAAGAGGCAGTGTGCGGTGGCTCTGCTACCCAGCGCAGTTGCTTTAGATCCTCAAAGTCAGCAAACTCCAGGCCATGCGGCAGATAGCCGCGGATTGGGTCCTGGCCGATCAGGGTGGTGTGTACTCCTCCGGGCGGAGCCACTGCAGTCCCGGGAAACGCATCACTGACCACGGCATCGACCTGCCGCGAGATCAGCTGGACGACTGCCTGCTCGGGATCCTCGCGTCGCAACCTGACGTCCAGTCCAGGATAGTTTCGGGCCAGCTCCGCCAGCGCAAAAGGCATTACGCTGCGGCTGATAGTGCTGAATGCCGCTATGGTCACAATCCCCTGCGGCCGTTCATGGGAGGTCGCAAGATCAGCTTCGGCGCGCTCCATCGCGGCCAGTATTGCCTCCGTATTGCGCACGAGTTCCTCTCCTGCAGGGGTGAGCCGGACATTGCGCCCCACCCGTTCGAGAAGAACGACACCTGTTTCCTTTTCCAACAAACCGAGCTGCTGAGAGATCGCGGAGTGGCTATAGGAAAGTTCGCGGGCGGCGGCACTCATGCTGCCGTGCAGCTTGACTTCCCTGAGGAGGGTGAGGCGATGGAGGTCGAGCATGCTGGTAGCTTACGCGTGCGCAGGCGGGGTAGTTTCCACTTCGGTGCATCCGGTGGGGTTCGAACCCACGACCCGAGGATTAAAAGTCCCCTGCTCTGACCACTGAGCTACGGATGCCGGAATCGCGCCGGAGCCATGCGCGCCGGACTCCGGCTCGGCCAGGGTCACACGACCTGACTCATTGTGGGCGCAATCTTTAACCGTGCCTCACCACGAGGTATTCCCGGCCGGGTCAGCCGCTGGTTCCGGTGGCATCATGGGCTGCGCCAACAGGTTTGGACTCCGGTGATCCCCGCTGGCGAAGGTAAATGGAAAGGACCACCATGGATCCGACCGCAAGGAACTCCGACTGCCAGTTCTGCAGAGTGCGGTTCCAAAAGTCAGGTGATACCAGATACTCCGCCCAGGACAGGGGCTCTTGGAAGTTGCGAAGTTGCTCTTCGTTGAAGGCAACGTGGCCTGTGATGGATTGGACCAGCCACGAGAGGATAAAAATCAGACCCATTGTTGCGGCGAGCGAGTTCGAGAATACGGTCAGGCGCCAACCTTTTGCCTTGGCCCATGCGGGGGACTTGGCGTTGGCATGCTCACCGACGAGTTGTTCTTCGTCGGATTCCAGGCCGGGCTTGTCCAGTTCCTTTGATTCCGGGGACCCCTTCTGAAGCAGCCAAATGGTGGCTGTGATGTAGAGGAGAAACTGCAGGTACTCGGATTGCCAGTTTTCCGACACGTCAACCGCGAAGCTGGAAGAAGTGATGTATTGGAGGAAGGTGATTTCATCAAGGCCGGCAGTGAGTTGGTCTTCGTTGAAGACGGCCTGTCCAGTAATGGCCTGGCCCGCCAACGCAAGGATGAAGATCAGACCGAAAAATAGGCTTAATCCGTTGTTCCTCAAGGCTTTTTTCACGTCGTGTCCTATCCGTGAACCAGTCCCACGGAGGCCAGGTAGGCAAGACCACCGAAAATGAGAATGAGATAGAGGCTAAAGGCGACACGCATTGCTATCTTCCTCTTACTTCACAGGAATAGGGGGTTTCCTCCCTTTGAGTGCATCCGGCAGCTGTCACACGCCAACTTGAGCCGGAAACAGCGACGAAAACGTTATCCCTCTCGAACTGCACCAATGCTTCCCGGCCATAGGCTTCGGTTTTGACCACTTCTCCGGAGGCTCGAAGATGTCGCGACGCCAAGTGGGTCTGGCAGTCGTCACCGTCCTGCTCTTCAGATTTGTCCCGGCTCGTGGGCTGCAGCAAATCACAGGCAGCAGCCCAGTCCGAGGCATCTACGGCACGATGGAAATCCTGAGCGACCTTGGTTGCGCCGGTAGTATCTACGGCGCAACCTGTCGCAGCAAGGAGGAGAAGGCTGGCGGCAGTGGCGGGGATTATTCTGCGCATGGGCCCCAGCTTAAGAGACTGGACCAGGTAACCGAACCTTCGACATGCACCCATGCGTTCCTCCCCGCCACCGACACTAAGCAACCTGAGGATCTGCTATGGCTTTAGTGTAAACCCAGGAGCTGCTTAGCCAGGTGAACTGTACGTCGCCGCCTTATCCAGCGACTTTGGGCAGTTCCGCGGTGGTCCTCAATGGCGACCTTCATCAGGGCCTGTGCTCACCGTACGGGCGACCCAACTCTGGTGATGCCCGCTATGCGCCGTGGGAACTGATCCAGTTGCTCGCCGGCCTCCTCATACCACTGCGTCAGGACGGCTGGTGGCTCGCCCAGTGTGACGGCATCGGTGAAGGACTCGATCCATGAACCGGACTGTGCCAGATGATCGCTGATCACGGACATGTGATTGGCCATGGACTCTGCTTCGGCATGGACCTGAAGGCAGGTGATTTTCCGGCCTGATTCGTCGCCGAAGAATTGGAAAATAAGCATCCTGGGCTCGCGGCTCTCCACAAGCCGCGACACCTCGCGGCATGCTTCGAGGGCTTCCTCCAGATGACCGGCCCGCACCTTATATGTGCTGAAGTAGATGAACGGCTCTGACATGATGGCCTCCTGAATCAAGGAATCCGCACCTTGCGGATTACCTTCAGGATCCCGCTGGCGCTCCGCCCGGACATCGGGAGTTCGGGCCGGCTTCGCCGTCCCGGCTTTGGGTAGTTCTGCCCAGTCCACCGATGCATACTGGTGATCAGGAGGTGGACGTGGCCGACGAGGCAGATCACCTGGCGAGGGCCCGGACGCTCCACATGGAGTACTAGTGGCGGGAGGCGTGCGAGGAGTTTCGCGCCGCCGGCGGACTCCCGGCACTCGGGGTAGAGGATGTGGAGCGCTTCGCGGAGTGCGCACAGATCGCAGGGCTGAATGAGGATGCGATACCCGCGCTTGAGCGTTCCTTCGAAGTGCGGGCAGCGGAGGGTCAGGTGCGCGCCGCGCTCGCCTCAGCGTTCTGGCTGTGGCAGGCGTACAACCTCAATAATGAGTTCGCCCAGGCCAGCGGCTGGATGGCAAGGGCTCGCGAACTCGGTCCGGATGACGTGGGGGGAGACCCCGGTTGGCTGCTCATCACTAAGGCTTACGGTCTCATCGCGGCGGGCGCGTATGACGAGGCGGGCGTACTTCTCGCGCGCGCCCGGGCGACGGCCACTGCCGCGCACGACGCCGATCAGCTGGCTTTTTCGACGCTTCTTACCGGCCGCGCACTGGTCAAGTCCGGCCACCTCGCGGACGGACTGGCTTTGCTGGACGATGCGATGCTCCGCGTTGTGGTGGGCGAAACCACCCCCAGGACCACGAGCCTGCTCTTCTGCGCGGCGATCGGCACGTGCCAGATGGAGGCCCGGGATGTGTCGCGGGTCCGCGAGTGGAGCATAGCCCTTGGATCCTGGTTGGATGCGGTGCCCCCATTCGGCGGGCCCTTCTATGGCAATTGCCTTACATACCGGGCAGTCCATCTCCGGCTCGCGGGACAATGGGCGGCGGCCCTCGCTGAGCTTCAGGAGGCATGTCGGAGTTTGGCCGACGGTGCGGGCACACGCCTTATCGGCCACGCCCGCTACGAACTCGGTGAATCGCATCGTCTTTTCGGCGATTTCCCCGAGGCAGAGGCGTCCTTCCGGGCAGCCGCCTTCTCGGGAGGTCCTACGCAGCCGGGGCTGGCACTGCTCAGGCTTTCCCTGGGCGATGTTCCAGCGGCGGCCGCGGGTATCCGGCGCGCACTCGGGGAATCCGCGGGATCAGGTGCTCGCGTGGACCTGCTGCCCGCGGCGGTGACGGTCCTCCTTGCGGCCGGGGCTCGCGGCGAGGCCGCGGCCGCTGCCGAGGAGATAGGCAGCCTCGCCGAGCATTTCGCCTCTGACAGTGTTCGCGCAGCCCACGCGCGGGCCCTGGGCGAGCCTGCTCTTGCCGACGGTGACTGTCAGAAGGCACTTCCGGAACTTCGACGGGCCGCTGACCTATGGCGTGGGCTGGATGTCCCCTACGAGGTCGCGCGGTGCTCGGTCCTCCTCGCGACGGCCTGCCGGGGTGTGCGGGACCACGAGGCCGCAGGCTTTGAGCTTGAATCAGCGCGACAGGAATTCAGGCGTCTCGGCGCCCGTGCCGATCTGGCCGAGGTTGAGAACATGCTCCGGCAGCAGGGCGTTCCCCCTCAATACGGGCTCTCGCCACGCGAATTGGAGGTGCTCCGCTTGATCGTGCGTGGCCGGACGAACCGGGCAATTGCCGGCGAGCTGTTCATCAGCGAGCGGACCGTCCACCGGCACGTAACCAATATTCTCGAAAAGCTCGGCGTGAGCTCCCGAACGCAAGCAGCCACGCATGCCATCGGCCAGGGGATCGTCAACATCGCCCCGTAGCCGAGTGTCGTTGGGCGCCAGGCTGCCGCATCACGTCAAATGGTCAAAGTCGCCTCGGGTCCAGGCAGCATGCCGTTGGGCTGAATCGTGCAGAACGGCTTTGGCGTCGGAGGCGATGAAGTTGTTGAAGTTGCCATAGATCCTGTCGAACGTGAGTTCTTCCAGCTGTGCGGCGACCCGCAACGCTACTGCTCCCGAAAGTGGCAGATGATTCGGGTAGCTGCGCATGAAGGCGATGGAGCGGCGGTCCGGATTTGGAAACACGCTGTCTCCGGTCAGCAGGACCCCCTTGCCTCCTGCTCCCGCAGTCCAGTGCGCTACCGCGCTGCCGGGGAAGTGGCCTCCGGTCTGGTGCAACGTCAATCCTTCGGTGATGGTCCTACTGCCGGACCAGTAGGAGATGACCGCATCATTCCGACCAACCCACTGCCGGTCGGCGTCCGCCACAAGCACGGGGACGCCGCCAAGCCGGCGTGACCATTCCACCTGTACCCCGAACATGTGGGGATGGCTGGCTGCAATCACCACAACCGGGCCTCGTTCAAGAATTGCTTTCACGCTGACGTCATCAACAAATCCAACGGGGTCCCACAGCAGCGAACCCTGTGGTGTCACTACAAGCTGGGCAGTTTGACCGATCCCGACTTTCGGCGCAGTTCTGATGCCGATAAGTCCCGGCTCGTTCTCTTCCAGCAGTAACTGCTGGCCAGCCTGCGCCAATTCGTCGAGTGAAATCCACGTTTGTCCGTCCTCGGGCACATACTGGCGCTCGTCGGCGCAGATCGGGCAGACTTCCGGCGTCGGCTCGTCGCGTTCAACGGCACAGGTTGCGCAGATCAGCACAGCTATCCCTTCCAGCTCAGGTCCCGGACGTATCCGGTCTGCGCCCGGACAGATTTTCGACCGCTTGATCGATCCCTACTATCTCGCGTTCGACATCCTCCATATACAGCCTTCCGGAGGTGATCAGGCCGTCCTTTACTTCGAAGAGGGTGACCCCACGGGCATGGAATGGTTCCCCGTCGGTACGATTGCCTGTCCACGACCATTCTGTCCACGTGATGTTCCCGTCGTCGACTGAACGGATCAATTCTGTCCGAAAGTCAGGGATTCCAGCGAACATCGCAGCCCAGTTCGCATGCAGCTGTCCTTTGCCTACGAATGTCCGACCGGGGTGGGCAGGCTGCTCGCTGTGGTAATCGGCGTCGAACAGGGCTGCCACAGCTTCGAGGTCGTGCGCGTTCATCGCCTCCAAGAGCCGGTCTATGACTTCACTCAACCGGGTCTCCTTCTGCTCCGTGATTGCCACCTTTAGCCCCGTTCCCGGACGGGTAGATACAAGGGCCGAACCTGGCGCCAATTTACGCTGTATCCGCCCTCTACTCCAGCCCCTCTACGCCAGAAATCTATATGTCGATCTCTTTACGAGCGTCATGGGAACGATATAAACTGTGTCTGGAAGCATGGGGGCACCGCAAGTGGTGGCCCGCTCCTCATGTCCGAACTAAGGAGACAAAGATGTCTGGTTCACGCTCTGATGAGATCAAGGAAAATTCACAGGAACTGACCATGGGCGCTCTGCTCGATGAAGAGTTCCGCTCCGTGTTCGACGGCACTACGCCGGTTGCCACACCGTGGGCTGGCCTCATCTTCATCTAGACACCCTTTGAACAAAATTCCTTGCGCGTACAGCACGTACAGCAGGTAGGGCCGTGAAACTGCATGGGCTGGCCGCGTAGGAGCTCTTCACCAAGCTGCACGAGTTCCTGAGTCCGAAGGCCCATGATGATGCGCTGTCCATCGTTGGTTCACCTGCGACATCGGATGTGCCGGCAGTCGCAGCCCTTAACAGTCACGGCCCTTAACAACTGTGTGAAAGTACGCAACCGTGAAAAGGGTTGGGGCAGCATCGCGCCCCAACCCTTCTCCGACAACCCATCCCGGAATCAGTGTCCTTGGAAGGCCTCCGCCAGCCACCAGGAGCCACCGTCCGAGGCGATCTTGGCATCGATCACCAATGGCCGGTCCTGTCCGCCGTCGCAGAAGGCCGCAACCCATTCCCGCACTGGCTGAAGGTCCTCCAGAGTCCTGACGGTCACGCCGTCGGCCCCAAATCCCCTGGCGATTGCGGCAATATCCGTCTCTGGGAAGGACACGCTGCCCAGTTCCTCCTGGGCGTGATGCTCAGCGAAGTGATGCACCTCAGCGCCGTACGCAGCATCGTTGTAGACGATGCAAACCAGCGGCAGCTTAAGCCGGACGGCGGTCTCCAGTTCGCTGATGCCCATCAGGAAACCACCGTCTCCGGCACCCAGGACGGGCAACCGATGCGGTTGCGCCAGTGCAGCGCCGATTGCCGTGTAGAGGCCAATGCCGATCGCCTGGAACGCTTGGGTGAAACAGAATCCGAATTCGTCCGGCACCGCCAGGTACTGGCTGGGGTAGCCCATGAAGTTGCCCGAATCCACTGCGACAATCCTGTCTGCCGGAAGGATTGTATCCAGTTCCCGGCTGATCACCCGGGGATCGATGGACGTCGAAGTGCCCAGGTCCGGAGTCTCCACGTCCCGCCACCGTGCACTCTGTTTGATGGCGAGGGCGTTCTGCTCGGTACGGTACTTTTCAGCCGCAGCAGGCTGGATCGTCTTGAGGACTTCCAGGGCGTCCTCCGCGGTCAGGGCGGAATCACCCAGCACGCCCAGTGTGATCGCCCTGTTGACGCCCAAGGAGGAGTCTTCGACGTCGATCTGGACTACTTTTGTTCCGGCAGAGATGAGTCTGCCGTGACGCATAGTCCACATATTCAGCGTGCAACCCCACCCGATAATCAGGTCCGCTGAGGTAATGAGCTCCGCGGTCAAAGGGGAGGAGAACCCGCCGGAGATGCCCAAATTATGCGAATCGCCGTTGAACAGCCCATTGGCCACGGCCGAGGTCGCCACCAGCGCCCCCGCGTGCCGGGCCAGGGCCAGGATGGAATCCCGGGCGCCCCGGCCACCGCGGCCTGCAACGAACACGGGGCGTTTCGCATTCGAGATCAGCTCTACCAGCTGGTTCACTGCACCGGTATCCGGACGAAGCCGCGCCGGCACAGGCACGACGACGGTACCCACCGTGTCTGCGGCGGTTCCGCTTTGGATATCCAAAGGCAAGCTGAGCACGACGGTCCTGCGCTCGTTCACCGCCGTTCGGAAGGCCCGGACGGTATCCGCTACGGCCGTTTCGGGGGAGTGGATCCGTTCTGCCACGGCCCCGACGCTGCGCGCCAGAGCATCCTGGTCGATCTTGAAGTTGGACCGGATGGCTGCCGCCTGCGTATCAGCCGTCAGCACGATCATGGGGGTGCGGCTCTTGGCAGCCTCTCCGACGCCGGTGATCGCGTTGGTCAGGCCACATCCTTGGTGTGTGGTCACCACGCCCACCCTGCCCGACATCCTGGAGTAGGCATCGGCCATGGTGGCAGCGCCGCCCTCATGGCGGGCCGCGGTGTAGGGAACACCGGCGTTCATCAGGGTGCTGGTGACGTCGAAGTTGCCGCTTCCCACCACCCCGAAGACGTGGCCGACTCCCAGCTTTGCCAGGGTCCGGCCCACCAGGGTGGAGACCCTTACCTGCTCGCTCATGCGCCCGGCTCCGATGCCGTGCTTGCCGTATGTGCTGAGTTGTCAACCAGAGCATAAACGCGGCTGGGGCTGCCCGTCCCGCCAACGATAGGCAGCGGTGCGACCACCAGCGTCGCGCCGGTGACCGGGAGGCGGTCAACGTTCCGCAGCGACGTCACGCCATATTTGTCAGCGCCGAGCAGAAACGAATGGACGGGGAACATAGGGTCCAGCGTGGCGGCCTGGCCGGCGTCGATGCCCACCGTTTCCACGCCGAAGCCGCTGATGGAGGCATTGCCGGCGAGCCACTTGGCGCCGGCCGCGGAGACCCCCGGCGTGTGGGGGCCGGCGTCGTCAGCGTTCATGAAGTCCGCGGCGTTACCGCCGCGTGCGGACCAGCCGGTGCGGAAGATGACCCAGCAGTTTTCCGGGAAAGGGCCATGCTCCTGCTGCCACTGCTCGAAGTGTTCGGGCTCCAGCAGGAAATCGGCGTCTCGTGCAGCTTCGGCGGTCTTGTCAATCACCACGGCCGGCCCCACCAGGCGGTGCGGCTCGATCCGGTCCACCGACTTCCCGTCCTTGCCCGTGATCCAGTGGACGGGAGCGTCCAGGTGCGTCCCGGCGTGTTCGCCCACCGTGACGTCGTTCCACGCCCAGGCCGGTCCGGCGTCGTCGAAATTGCTGACGGGAGTCAGCGAGAGTCCAACCGTGTTGGCCAGGGGTTGCGGCAGATTCAGGATGGGAGTGTCACCGCTGAGCGGCGTGGTGAGGTCGACGACGTCGATGGCGCCGGATGACAAGGCTGCGGTGAGCTCATTTAGAACAGACATTGTTCTCCTGTCGGATTGATGTATGGGTTCATTTCAATTTTTGGGCCACCAAATGCCCCGACCCGCCGGACAGTCCGGGGCCGGGGTGGGTGGACGCGCCGATGTGCCACAAGCCCTTGACCGGGGTTTTGTGGTTTGCGGCCTCGGGGAAGGGCCGCCAGAGCAGGTTCTGGAAGAGTTCGGCGGATCCGCCGTACGGGTCGCCGTTGACAGCATTGGGGTTTTCCGCAGCCAGATCGGTTGGTGCCAGGATGTCCCAGGCCAGGACGGACGCCCTGGTGCCCGGCGCGAATTGTTCGAGCCTGCTCAGGACGCGTTCCATGTACCGTTCCTTAAGTTCCTGTGTCCAGCCGCCGTCCACGGCGAGCGCGCCTGCGGCATCCGCCACCGGCGAGAAGGGCACTTCCTGCAGCTGGAGCCATAGTGTCGCTTTGCCTGCGGGGGCCCGGGTAGGATCCAGGACGCATTGTTGACCGACGACGACGGTAGGTTCCGTAGGCAACAGCCCCGCCTCGGCTTGGGCGCAAGCAATTGCAGTGCTGTCCGAACCGTTGCTCAAGTGAACCAGGGGCACGGAATCCAAACGGGGATCGAGCCATTGGACCGGTTTGTCCAGGGCCAGGTGGATCTGCATGGCTCCGCGGCCGTTCTGGTAACGCGCGGCTGCTTCGGCCAAGCCCGCTGGTGGTTGACGCAACAGTTTGGAATACAAGGCCTGGGGCGACACGTTTGCCAGGACGGTCCTTGCGCTGACCAAGCCATTGGAGGTTCTTACTCCCATTGCACCTTTGGAATCGACCAGGATTTCCTCGGCTTCTGTGTCCAGCATGATCCGGACGCCTTTATCCCTCAGGAGGGCCTCAAATGCAGCGATGAAGTTCGAGGCTCCGCCTTTCACGACAGGGAGGCCAAAGCTGTGCATGCTCAAGGCCATGACCGGAAGCATGACGCCGCCGGTCGCTTGGTCCGGGCCGAGGCCTGCGTGAAGGAGCCAAGGAGACCAGAGCTGGTCGGTTTGCCATCCATTGAAGCGGCTGCGGAGGTAGTTGCGGCCACTCATCACCGAATCGCGGACGAATCCTTCGGTGCCCTTGACCTTGCCTCGCCGCAGGGCGCCCGCGGCGATCGTCAGGACCTCCCTGAAAGACCGCAGTTCAGCACCGAACGCACCGAAAATGGTCCCGGCATTGCGGCCCAGGTCCTCCAGCATCGCCAGGTAGGCGCCGTCGTCTCCGTTTGCCTGCAAAGCGGCTGCAGTGACCTCGGGATCGCGGTGGGCCACGACCGTTCTGTGCTGCCCTGTCTTTGGATCGGCTGCCACGCTGGCGGTCACCGCGCCGTCGGAATTGCAGTATTCCAACCCCCTCGCATGGAGCTCGCTTCCCAAAGCCTGGTAAGCCCCTCCGGAAACGAACAGGGGGTGCCAGGAAGAGAAGGAATCATGGATGAACCCGGGCAGCGTTCGTTCCGCTGAATGGATGAAGCCGCCCAGCCTATCGGCACGTTCAATCAGGCAGACGCGCTTCCCGGCCATCGCAAGCTCCGCGGCGGCTACCAGGGAATTAATCCCCGAACCAACGATGGCAATATCGGTCGAGTCCGTCATGGAGGACGCCGTCATCTCAGAAGTCCGGGTGTTTGCTCGCGGCGTGGTACTTCCCGCTGTGGAACACCAGGGGCGCCCCTCCAGCATTGTCGTACTTCTCCACCTCGCCTACGTAGATGACGTGGTCTCCGGCATCGTGTCGCGAGACGGTCCGGCATTGGAACGTGGCGACGGCGCCGTCCAGCAACGGGATCCCGGCGATTCCTTCCGTGGTTTCCGCGCCGGCGAATTTGTCTGTGGCGGGTGTTGCGAACTGGCGCGAGAGGACGTGCTGGTCGCTGGCCAGGATATTGATGGCAAAGTGCGTGGCGTCCTCGAAGTCCGCCAGGCTCGGAGCCCGTTTGCTGGGGCACCACAACACCAGTGGAGGTTCCATGGAAACGGACGTGAAGGAGTTGGCAGTCATGCCTACTTTCCGGCCGTCGGTTCCGAGGGTGGTGACCACCGTGACGCCGGTGGCGAATTGTCCCAGGGCGCCGCGGAAGTCCCTCAGGTCAAAAGCCGACGAATCTTCGTCCTTGCATGCCTGCACGAACTCGGCGGCAGCTGCGGGATCGAACCACCATGGGTAGAACGTGCGGGGATCATCGAATCCTGCAGCGATGCTTGCGGCCAGGGCCGGGTGGTCTGCAGCCTCGGCCAGGACAGTCTGCTGGTGTTCCCGCCGGGGTTTGAGCATGTCATTTGTCCATGCCACCGCCCACTGGCCCCAGCCCCGCCAGAACTCGTCAAAGGTGCGTTCCATCCATTGCTTGTCAAATGGCTGCTGGCCTCGCCTCACGATGGAATCCAGATAGTACTTGGCGGCCAGCGTCGCGTTATTGGACCCTTGGCCGGTGAGGGGATCGTTGAGCAGGACGGCGTCGCCCAGGCCGAAGACCAGGTTGCCGTTGCCCAGCTCACCCACTGCTGAGCGAACCGTCGGGGTGATCCGGCCCAGGAGGGTTGCGCCCTCGTCGGTGAGCCTTGCGTTGGCGAAGTTCTTCGCCTCGTGGGGAAAATACTCTTCCAGGATTTCCAGAGATCGACTCAGCTGTTCCTCCGGACTGACGACGTCGGTCCACTTATCCATCGGGCCGCCCACGACGCCTTCAAAGACCATCATCTGGCATGGCCCGGACACGGTGAGTCCGGGAAAGGTGAAGAATTCCCCGACGCCGGGGACTACGGACATGCGGATGCTGTCGCTGGGCTGATCGGCCGGTTCGGTGGTGGATGCATCGAGAGAGGCTGTGTCGAGAGAGACCGTATCGAGGCAGACATAGTTCAGGGCGAGGACTCTTTGCGGCCGGTCAAACGGGGACTTGGACCTGTCCTTGGGGAAGATCTGCGCGATCTCTCCCTTTCCGGTGCTGACGATTACCAGTTCGTAGTCCCGTGCGAGCACCTCGAGCATGCGCGGCGTGACTTTCTCTATACGGAAATCACCGCCGCCAGCCACAAAGGCCTCGATCCAGGCCGCACTCTTGATCCGCTGATCCACCGAGTGGGCGGTTCCCTCAAGGGGCGCCTCCCACTCGATGGCGCCGAAGCCGGGTTCGCCTTCCACACGTAATTGGATAGCGCTGATCCCGGGCACGGCTTCATCGTCATAAAGCCTGGTCAGGGCCGAACTCAGCTGTGCTTCGGCGGCGAGGGCCGTGGGGAACATGCATTGGCTGGACATAACCTTGCCGGTGCGGATTTGGGCGGCCGAACGGTCCGAGAACAGCGTGACTTCATACCCCTCCCGCTGCAGGCCCAAGGCCAGTTGAGCGCCGGATTCGCCGGCTCCGATAATTGCGATCTTTCGCATGTCTGGTTTTCCTTCGAGGAACGTTGTTGCCTGGGGAAGTGGAACGACCATCAGGTCGCGGGTACGGCGGAGCCCACGCTTGCAAGGTATGCGGCCGCCTTATCCGGGTCCATGAACCATTCCTGGAAGTCCGGCGGGTTGTTGAATCCGTTCGCGAAGCGGTGGGCGATTTCGGCCGACTGGCCGGCCGCTCCCAGTAGCGAAAGGACATGCGGCGGCGGCGGAGCCAGCAGCGCATTCGTCCACTGTGCTACGTGCTGGGCGTAGTTCCAATACTTTTCGAAAGTGGCCTGCATGAACGCTGCGTCGAAGGCACCTTCGCCGTGCGCCGCGATGCTATGCAAGTAGGAAGCCGCGCACTTGCTGGCGTTGTTGGAGCCCTGTCCGGTAATGGGGTCGTTCAGGACAACGACGTCGGCGAGTCCCAGGACCTTCTTGCCGCTGGGGAGCGTGGCGATGGGATGACGGACAGTGGGTGCGAACCGGCCCTGCAGGAACCCGTTGGGGTCGGTCAGCTCGACGTCGGCTGCCCGGCTGGCTTCCCACGGCAAGTACTGCTTCAGGATGTTTTTGGACGTCTCCAGGTGTTCCGCGGGAGTCAGGCCCTTCCAGCAATCCATGGGTCCGCCCGGGATGCCCTCGAAAACCATGATTTCGCAGGGACCAGTGGTGGTGAGCGCAGGGAAGGCAAAATATTCGCCCACCCCTGGAATCAGGTTGAAGGAAACTGCCGAATGTTCTGCCCTGGGCTCCATTCCAGTGACGTACGTCAGCGCCAAAGCGCGTTGGGGTGCGTCGTAGGCGCTGCGCTGGGCATCCCGGGTGAAGAGCTGCGCAATTTCTCCCTTGCCGGCTGCCACAATCACCAAATCGGAGTTAAGCGAGTAGCGTTCCAGTTCTTCCACGCCGGCGTCCTCGAACACGAGCTCGCCTCCCTGCGCCACGAACTCTTCCATGAACCGCGGGAATTTGACCCGCTGGTCAATGGACTTCGCCGGGTTATCCAGGCGGGATGCCCAGCTGATGGCCTTCTCACCAGGAACTTCAGGATGGGGGATCGTGAACGATATTCCGTCCACAGTGGGAGCTTCTGGCCAGAAGTCCAACCCAAGCGCCCTCTCGTGTTCAAGGGCATCGTGGAAGATGCACTGGCTGGAGGAGACTTTTCCCTTGTGGATTTCTTCAGCGGTGCGGTTGGAGATCGTGGTGACCGCAAATCCTGCCTTGAGCAAACCGATGCCAAGTTGCAGGCCTGATTGCCCTGCTCCGACGATGGTGATGTGGCGCTGTGTCATAGTGTTGACCTTGTCTTTCTGCTGTCTCTGCATCCGTAAATGATGGGGGAAGATATTTGGCCGGGCCTCGGCGTTCGTTCGGGATGGGTTTGTTCCCAGCCGGGAAGGCCGATGTGCACGTGCTTGATGTCATTCATGTGTCGTCACCTCTTTTCAGCGGCGAGTAATGGGATGGCTTCTTCGGCGCGCTCGGGCCCCAAAGCGGAGTAGCCGCCGTCGACGGCCCAATCAGCTCCTGTCACGAAGCTTGCGGCGTCGCTGGCGAGGAAAGCGACCACGGCTCCGATCTCCTCGGGCCGGCCCACCCGCTTCAGGGCATGGAACGGGGCTGCCACCGAGTCTGTCTTGTCAATGTCGCCGCCGGACAGGGTGTCCATGATGTTGCTCCACACCCATCCAGGGCTGACCGAATTGACGCGAATGCCGTCGTCGGCAAGATCTACGGCCATACTCCGGGTGAGCTGGACCAGGGCGGCCTTGCCCGCGGGGTAGAGCCACCGGCCCGTCTGGGCAACGGAACTCGAAATCGAGGTGAAGTTGATGATGGCTCCGCGCTGGGATGCCTTGAGGTACGGGCGCGCCGCGTTGCTTGCCATGACGGCACTCACCACGTTGACGTTCAGTGCCTGAAGCCAATCGTTCCTGTCCGAAGCCGCACCATCATCCTTGTAGGTGCAGGCAAGGTTGACAAGGATGTCGATACCCCCGTGCGAGGCTGCCGTGTCGTCCATAAGCCGCGCAATGGCTACGTCATCCGTGATGTCAGTGAGTGAAAAGCTGATGCCGCTTCCCAACGTGTGGAGCTGGGCACCGCCGTCGGCGTCGATGTCGGCGACCACGACGGTGGCACCGGCATCGCGCAACGCCATGGCGACGCCTTGGCCGATCTTGGTGACGCCGCCAGTGACGACTGCGGTCCTGCCCGAGAGTGCTGACATGGCCAAACCTTTCGTATTGAATCTGTGAGGTGGAAAGTCTTACGTACGCATGACGCTCGTCATTGCCGACGGAGGGCCCGTTTCACTGCCTATTTGACCGAGCCAGGACTATTGGACAGTCGGCCTGGACCTATTTGACAGTCGGCTTGGGCGCGGGCTTCGGATGAGTCCGTTCCCACTCGATTCGGCGGTCATGCACCATCTTGACGTTCTTCATCTCTGCTCACCCCTTCCATCGGTTTCGTTGCTCCGTTTCTATGACGTGCGTCATACTTGTTCTAAGAGCGACTCTATTCATAGGCGAAAAACGGGTCTATCCGCTTGGCGCAGCGCTCATCCGAAAAACGAAAACCGGGGAAGGAACGCGCAATGGTGAGGATCCTTCCCCGTGACGTCCTCCGGGGTTTGCCCACAGTGACCACGACCGATGTCGATGATGCGCACCAGAAAATCGCCGATTTGTTCTGCGGTCACGACCTCGTTCCGCAGACCCGGGGGACGTCTGTGGACATGAAGCTGCGCTCGTTGCATCGCGGTGACGTGGGTATCGAATTCCTCGACTATGGTGCGGACGTCCGGATCAGTCCGGAAGGCCTGGAGAACTTCCACTTGATCCAGATTCCCCTCGCTGGCCACGCGCACATGGATGTGGGCTCATCCTCGGTGGATTCGAGCCCCAAAACCGCGACAGTTCCGCCGATCGACCGCCCGTTCACCATGACGTGGGATCGCGGAACCCCGCATCTGATTGTCTACGTGAGCCGCCTCGCCCTTGCCTCCGTTGCAGCCCAGCTCTACGGCGGGGATCCGCAGGGTAAAGACTTGCGCAGCAATGATCCGGGCGGGGACCCGGATAAGAGCGTGAAGCTCGGCTACGCGATGGACCTCACTGGCTCCGCCGGCCGGGCGTTCTTGAGGTCCGTCGTCGAACTCCACGACGACATGATCAGCCAGCAGGAAAAGACGGCTCCAGGGTTCGTCCAGAAGCTACTCGCGGACACGATGGTTTCACGGCTGCTCTTGGCAATGAATCCTGTGACGGAGGCTGATCGCTCCAGCCCGACCTCCGAAAGCAGGTTGATCCGCCAGTTCCGCGAACTGCTGGAACGGCATGCCTCTGAGGACCTGGCGGTTCCGGACATCGCAGAGAACCTGGGAGTGTCGGTGCGCACCCTGCAACTGGCTCTTCGCGCCGAAGTCGGGGCAACGCCGTCGGAGTTGTTGAGGAGGGTGCGCCTGGACCGGGCCCGGGAACTACTTCTCGCTGCCGCCCCCGGGCAGGAAACCATTGTTTCGATCGCCGAGCGCTGCGGTTTCTCCCACCAAGGGCGCTTCTCGGCACTGTACCTGGACACGTTCGGCGAGCTGCCCTCGGAGAGCCTTCGCCGGTAGCCTCGCTGTCCGATATCCAGCTATGCGCTAGTCGCCCGGCCGAGGTCCGTACAATTGGTCACCATCCGCCATCGAAGGGCGCATGCCCCCAACCTACTCACTTGACCGGATGGTCGCAGCCGCCAAGGGACGCCCCCGCAATCTCTGAAGAGTAGCGGATGGAGATTCCTTGTACTTTTCGCTGTAATACGCAGCAAAGCGCCCAAGGTGGGAGAACCCGGCGTCGAAGGCGGCTTCGGCCACCGTGGCCGCGGCTGGACCTGCCTGTCCCTCTAAAATCCGGCGTGCACGTGCAGTCGAGTCGCAGTTCTACGCCCGCCAATGCGGGAGCGCAGGTGGATCAAAAGTACGACGCAGTGGTTCCGTCACCCAAACGCGCCCAGCTGGATGTTGACGGCAAGCACCACGGACGCCAGCGCGAGGATTCCCGCGCCGAGCTGCAAGAGGATGCCGTCCTTGGAGAGCCGCGATCCTCCTGGCGCGGAGCGCGGAATGAGGGACACTGCACTGAAACTGGTCACCAAGGCCGCGGCGATGATGAGGCTCAAGCTAAGCATGGCGCCAGAACCTTCGCCGGCTTGCATAACTTCCAGGGCGATAGACGACGACGTTGTCGCATGGGGGCTGCCTTTCGCAGACGGATGCAACAACAGTATCGTCAATTGTTGACGATTGACAAGGATTTCGACCTACCGTCTGCCTTCGTTCAGCCTTCTCCGGGAACCTCGGACGAAGGCAGCGCCCGTACAGCAAGTTCGCTTGCCATCTCGTCCCCGACTTCGCGGAGTTTTTCTGCCAGCAGTGCTGAGCTGGGGGCCAGGGGCCTATCGGGATGGAGCAGCAGCCCTACTTGTTGAGCCAGTCCGTTCAGATGAAGGTCGACGATCTTCACATCCGGTTCAGCCAAGGCCATGGACTCAGGCATGAGGGCCAGGAACCCCGCCTCCACCACGAGCGTACGCACGGTGGCCGGAGCGCCGGATTCGACCTGTTGTGCAGGTGGGGCAAGCCCGGCATTCCTGAAATTCTGTTCGAGCTCATCGCGAAGCGGAGTGTTGGCAAGTGGTACCACCCAACGCTGATCAGCCAGGTCCTGCAGGGTGACGTCGGGCATGGCGTGGGCGGGGTGCCACGGAGCTGCGACGATGCGAAAGTCCTCACGGTACAGGGGGACGAGCCGCAGCCGTGCTGTACTGGGATGCTCAGTCACACGCCCTACAAGCAGGTCCAGGTCACCATTGCCCAGTTCCTGGATCAGTGTCTCAGGCGGCGCTTCGCGGAGACGGACTTCCACGCGGGGCTTTTCGGCGGTGAGGCGGGCGACAGCGCGCGGCAACAGGAGATTGGCGCCGGTGACATGTGCGCCCACCTTAACCAGGCCCGAGGCAGGGTCGGCCAGTTCCTCTACCCGGCGCCGCAGGGTGCTGAGATGACCGACGATGGCCTTTGCATGCTCAAGGCATGCCTCCCCGGCCGGCGTAGGGACCATCCCACGCGCCGTTCGTTCGAAAAGGGGTGCTCCGATGGCGTGTTCGGCTTCCCGTAAAGCGCGGCTCAACGCCGGTTGGGTTAGATAGAGTTCTTCGGCCGCCCGGACCAAGCTGCCTTGCTCCGCCACGGTGAGCACAATGACAAGGTGGCGGAGCTTTACGTGGGTGGTCAGCAGCGCCCGCAGGTCCATGCCTTCATCCTACGGGTCGATATCCTGCGGGCTGCTGCCAACCCCAGCGGGAGTGGCAATCAGCGGGTGCCTACAGACGCGGCCCGGTGCGGGGAGGCAACGTCCCTGTCCCACTGTGCTGCCTCCCGGCCAGCGGCTTTGAGCACCTGTTTGCGCACTTTGCCGTTCTCGGTCTGGGGCAGTTCATCCACGACCCGCAGGAAGCGGGGGATGGCGAAGGAAGCGAGCCGGGGAACACAGAACTCGCACAACCCCTCAAAATCCACAGGTTCACGCAGGACAAGTGCGGCCATGACTTCATCTTCACCGAGTTCGGAATCCACCGCGTACACGGCAGCCTCCTGGACGGCGGGATGCTGCCGCAGAACCTGCTCAACCTCCACTGAAGAGATGTTTTCCCCGCGGCGCCGGATGACATCCTTGATCCGGTCGACAAACCGGACCCACCCGTCCTCTTCCAGAACCACCCTGTCCCCGGAATGGAACCAGAGATCCTGCCACGCCTTCGTTGTCGCCTCGGGCATGGCATGGTATCCGGTGGCCAGTGCATGGGGCTGCTCGCTGCGGATGAGCAGCTCACCCGGCTGCCCATTGGGAACGGGCACTCCGTGCGCGTCCACAACGCGGATGGAGAACCCGGGCCGCACCTGGCCCATGTACCCTGGACGCCACCGATGGGGCGTGGAACCGATCACGGAGTTGGTCTCGGTGGATCCGTAGCCATCCAGGAGGAGCACACCGAACCGTTCCTGGAAGGGCTCCACCAGGCGGGAAGGCGTGGCCGGGGAAAGGGCCAGGCGAATGGTGTGGTTCCGATCGCCGGGTGCAGGCTCCTTGCCGGCGAGTATTCCGACCATCGCGCCGAGAAGGTAGGTCACGGTCGCTCCCGCCGAGGACGCATCTGCCCAGAACCGCGAGGCCGAAAACCGTGGGCCGAGTACGTACTCACCGCCGCAAGCGACGGCCTGCATGAAGGCATTGAGGGCGTTCGTGTGGAACAGCGGCAAACAGGTGTAGAGCACGTCATCAGGCTTGAGACCCAGCTGGTCTGACATATTTTCGGCCCACCAATAGAACTGCCCTTGAGGGCACAGCACACCTTTGGATACCCCGGTGGTGCCGGAGGTGTAAAGGATCGCAGCTGTGTCTGCCGGTCCCGCTTCCACTGGTTCCACTCCGGAAACGGCCTCGGGAACAGGCATAACCTCAAATGCGGGGGTGGCCTCGAAAGCGGTGGTAACGTCCGTCATCGAACCATCAAGTACCCACACCTTCTGCAGGTCCGGTATTGGACCAACCGCGGAGATATGGGGCAGCAGTTCAGCTTCAGCAACCATCAGCGCCGGTCGGGAGTTGATCAGGACGTGCCGCAACTGCTCGCCCCTGCTTGCAGTGTTTACGGGGACAGCGACAGCGCCGATCCATGCGCAGCCCAGGATGAAGTCCAGCAGCTCTGTCCTGTTGGAGGACATCAGGGCTACTGTTTGGCCAGCCTCGATCCCGGCACTGCGCAGCAGCCCACCAGCGCGGGCAACTGCGTCTGCCATCGTCTGGCTGTCCCGACGAATTTCACCGCAGCGGAACAGAGGCGCCGTGGGTGCTTTCCGGGCTCGTTCAAGGAGCATTTCCGGGATGGTCAGGGGGCGGCGGTTTGGGTCTGTTACCTGAGGGTTCATGGCTGATTCTCATTTACGTTTGAGTGGACAGGGATGAAGGCGTGGACGCCGGGGCCGGCGTTTGGGTTGTTGGTGAGCGGCAGGCTTTGACCGGGCTTTGTCGTGCCGCCGGTCACCCTGGCAATGACATGAGGCCCGTTCGGGATACTCAGAGTGGCCAGAAGCGTGCCGTCAGCCAGTTGCGTTGTCTGCTGGACGTCTGCGTGCCCGGCCTGGACCGTCGAAAAGTCATCCTGTCCGCAGCGGGGACAAATGAGACGTGCCGGAAAGAAGAGGCTCCCGCATCCAACGCAGGCTTGGATGGCGGCGCTCATTCGGCTGCCTCCAGCACCGACATCGTGGCGCAGGCCCCGTAACGGTAAAGGACCATCCCATAACCGCTGACGACTGCGTGGCGTGCCGTGACCTGACGGGCCCCGGCCCGTCCCATCAGCTGTGTGGCCGCTTCAACCAGTCCGTGCATTCCACCCGCTGCACCAGCTTGCCCGGCCGAAAGCTGGCCTCCGGAGCTGTTGACCGGCAACTGGCGCGTGGCAATTCGGTGTTCGATGAAGTAGGCCGGGTCGTCCTGCTCTGAAAGAATGCCCAGGTCCGCCAATTGCGCGACCACCATGGCCGGGTAGTCGTCATAGACGCAGGCGAGACCTACGTCGCTGGGACCGATCCCCGCCTGCTCCCAGCCGCTGGTTGCGCAGGCTTGCAGGCCCGTAGCGAGGCCGTCGCCGGACTGTTGGTCGGAGTTGTACGAGGCCTTTGCGGAAAGCACCTTGGCGCGGGGAGTTCCCTTGCTACGATCTGCCATTAGGACAACCGCGTCCGCCCCGGTAACGGGAGGTACGCAGTCGTACCGGCCCAAGGGGGTGGCAACCATTGGAGCGTTAAGGTATTCGTCCATGCTCAGGGATGTGCGGTAGACAGCAGCTGGGTTATGCATGGCCCATTGGCGCTGCGCAACGGCGATGCGGCCGTAATCTTCCCGGCAGAGTCCCAAGTGCTCCATCTGGCGGGAAGTAAGCATTGCAAAGAGCGCATTCGGTCCGTTCATCGGCAGGGGCGTCAGATGGACTTCCGTCGCCTTGTTGTAACTGGCAACAAGGCGGGAGAACGCGGCCTGGTCCATGAGGTCACCGGCGGCCAGGACGATAACGTTTGCGTCGCCTGCTTCAATGGCACGGATGGCATGCTGGAGCATTCCACCTGCGCTGGCGCCGCCGTTGGTGTCCTGCATCAGCCAGGAGAGTCGAAGGCCCATGCGCCATGCCAGATCGATGGCGTGATCGGGTGCGAGCGTGAAGCTGGATACCGCAAACCCATCCACGTCACTGGTTTGGAGGCCGGCATCATGCAATGCCTTGCTCACGGCCCCGGCAATAAGCCGGGACGTGGTGGTACCTGGTGAAGGGTGCCTGGTGTAGGGGGACTGTCCCGTCCCGATGATGGAGACCGTCATGGCCATCCTTTCCAAAGAATGAAAGCAGTAGCAGAAGGACTTTGGGTGCCTACAAGAGAACCTGTGCCTGATGGCCAGCCTTTTCCTTCTGTGCGGCTTTGATGCCATGGCGCGAGAAGACCAGTGCTACGAGCGTGACCAGGACCAGGCCAATCACATAAAGGGACACCGGTATGGAGGAACCGTATTGCAGCAGCAAGGCTGTGGCGATCAAAGGGGCGAATCCGCCGGCGAAGACCGCTGCAAGCTCGTGGGCGATCGCCATCGCGGAATAGCGGACCTCGGCGGAGAACAGTTCGTGGAAGAATGCCGGCTGCGTTCCGATCATTGCTCCGTGGCAGAGGCCATTGCCCAGGAGGAAGGCAAACATGACGATGGCGGGAGTGTTGGAATCAATCATGGAAAAGAACGGGAAAGCCATGGCGCCCATGCCAACTGCCCCGAGGGCGTAGACAGGACGCCGTCCAATCCTGTCCGAGAGATGGCCGAAGAAGATGTACGTGCCAAATGAGACAAGCATGGATACTGCCACTGCCATCAACAGCAGGCCCTTGTCCACGCCCACGTGAACTCCATAGGCAATGGAGAAGGAGAGGAAGATGTACGAGCCGCCGTTCTCTGCCACACGAAGTCCCATGGCGACGAGGATTTCGCGGGGGTGGGTTTTGATGGCCGCAAGCACGGGGAGGCGGTGTTGTTTGCTGTGGCTGACGGCGGTGAACTCCTTGCTTTCCGGTAGCCGGAAGCGAATGTACGCGCCCACTGCCAGCAGCACAACGCTCAGGAGGAACGGAACGCGCCAGCCCCACGCCAGGAACTGGGCGTCCGGCATCAACTGGACCAGGAAGAAGACCATGGACGACAGCACGAAACCGAGCGAAATTCCTCCCTGGCTGAAGGCAGAGAGCATGCCCCGGCGGGCATTGGAGGAGTTCTCGCTGATCAGCAGGACGCCTCCGCCCCACTCACCACCGGCCGCGATGCCCTGAATGACCCTGAGCAGGATCAACAAGGCAGGGGCCCACAGCCCTACTTGCGCATATGTGGGTAGCAAGCCCATGAGGGCTGTGCTGATTCCCATGATGGATAGCGTCATGACCAGGGCGCGCTTGCGCCCCAGCCTGTCGCCGATGTGTCCGAAAATGATTCCGCCCAGAGGACGGGCTGCAAACCCGACGGCGAAGCCGGCGAAGGCGGCCATGGTACCAACCAGGGGGTCGACGTCGGAGGGGAAAAACAACCGTCCAAAGACGACTGCCGATGCAGTGGCGTAGAGGAAGAAGTCATACCACTCCAGCGCATTGCCCACGAGGGAGGCAACAACGTACCGACGGACTCCGGGACGTTGTCCGGGCAAGGTGTGCTGTGGATGGGACATTGTTGCTCCTTAGGGCGAAAGCTCCGGCAATCGTGCGGCCAATTGGACGTACCGTCCTGGCTGCAACTCTGCGGATCAGGTTGTCCGCTTCATGATCGAAACGGTCAATTGTGATGGGCGTTACAGCTGCTGATTTCAGTTTCCACCGAGGGCAGGGGAACGTCGAATGCCGGTTTTGCCAGGGGCTATGCCTTTCCGGGTAACCCTTGCAATTGGGATGAAAACGCTGTTCCGGTGCGTATGAATGTGCTGCTAATGTCGCAGCCACAAGTCCTGTTGCGCACCGCCACGGGACCCTCAACGCCCTCATCGACGGCGGACCCATCCCCAAGGAACTCTCATGGATACCAGCAGCAATATTGACGTGCGCCAAGGCAGCGTAGCCCAGGTGCTTGCCGGCCTCGCCGCGGGCCGGATCGATGTCATTGACCTGACCACCAGGCTCTCGAACAACACTCCAACCCTCGAACTACCCGAGCCCTTCGCAAACCTCATCGACTTCAGCCTCGAAGAGGTCTCCGCCTATAACAGCCCCGGGCCCTTCTGGAAGCATCACAATATCCACACCGGCGAACACATAGGCACCCATCTGGACGCGCCCGTGCACTGGATCACCGGGCGCAACGGCAAAGACGTCGCCCGGATAGAACCAAACCGGCTCGTGGGCCCGGCCATCGTCCTTGACGCGACCGGGGAAGCTACTGCGGACCCGGACTTCCTCCTGGACCTCCACCACATCCGCCGATGGGAGGAAACCTACGGACCACTGCCCGACGGCGGCTGGCTCCTCATTCGAACGGGATGGGACAAGCGCTCCCATGACCGACAGCTCTTCCTGAACAAGGACGAGTTTGGGCCACATTCTCCTGGGCTCACGGTCGAATGCGCTCGATGGATTGCCGAGGAGTCTGCGCTGTCCGGCATTGGCGTGGAAACCGTTGGTATCGATGCCGGGGCCGCCGGTGGACAGGAACCGCCCTTTCCGGCCCATCACTTCCTGCTGGGTAACGACAAGTACGGAATCACCTCACTGCAAAACCTCGACCAACTGCCCCCAATCGGAGCCGCGCTCATCGTTGCGCCCTTGCCAATCGTTGGCGGAACCGGAAGCCCGGCCCGCGTGTTCGCGCTCAAAGAAGGAGAAACACGATGACCGTCAGCACCAGCACCCCGGTTCTCAAAAAGGACTCCACCGCGTTGGCACCCGCATCCCGCTCCGTCAATGTTGCCGAACTCGTGGGGAACACCCTCGCCCGGCTTGGTATCGGCCACGTCTTCGGAGTAGTGGGCAGCGGAAACTTCGTCGTGACAAACGCACTGCGCAGGGCAGGAGTTCCCTATACCGCAGCAAGGCACGAAGGCGGCGCCGCCACCATGGCCGATGCCTACGGGAGGATGTCGGGCAAGGTCGGGGTCGTCACTACGCATCAGGGTTGCGGGCTGACCAATGCTGTAACTGGAATCGGGGAGGCAGCGAAGAGCCGAACTCCAATGATCGTCCTAACCGCGGACACGGCGGCATCCGCCGTCAGGTCCAACTTCACGATCGATCAGGATGCCCTTGCCCGAAGCGTCGGGGCAGTGGCTGAGCGGGTCCACTCGCCGCAAAGTGCAGTAGCAGACACCCTCCGCGCCTACCGGACGGCCGTAAATGAACGCCGCACGGTGGTCCTTTCACTGCCGACAGACATCCAAAGCGCAGAGGCGCCGGCTGGAACCGGCCACGTGGATCCTTTGGAACCCCGGCAGCGGATCAGGCCATCACGGGCGGCTGGCAGCAAACTGGCAGAACTCATCCAAGCTGCGAAGAAGCCCGTCTTTGTGGCTGGCCGTGGAGGCCGCGATGCAGGGCCGGACATCGCAGCGCTCGCCGAAACCGCGGGCGCGCTGCTGGCGACGTCCGCAGTCGCTCACGGACTCTTCAACGGCGATGCGTTCAATCTGGGAATTTCCGGTGGATTTTCCTCGCCATTCACTGCGGACACCGTGCGGGACGCAGACTTGCTTGTCGGTTGGGGTTGTGCGCTGAACATGTGGACGATGCGCCATGGTTCGCTCATTGGCCCTGGAACAAAAGTAGTGCAAGTGGATCTTGATGACTCGGCCCTGGGGGCGAACCGGCACATTGATCTGGGGGTTCTGGGGGATTGCGGCGAGACGGCCGTTGCTGTGCTCCATGAACTGCGCTCTGCCGGACACCAGGCGGTTGGCCTGCGTACCAACCAGATGGCTGACCGGATAGCCGTGCATGCGCGCTGGAACTCGGTGGCCACGGAAGACCTGTCCACTGCGGGGACCATCGATCCCCGGGTGCTCAGCCGCGAGCTGGACCGGATCCTGCCCCACAATCGAATCGTTTCCGTTGATTCCGGCAATTTCATGGGGTACCCGAGCGCCTACCTGTCCGTTCCCGATGAGTATGGCTTTTGCTTCACCCAGGCTTTTCAGTCCATTGGGCTGGGGTTGTCTACTGCGATCGGCGCGGCGGTCGCCCAACCCCTGCGCGTACCTGTCCTGGGCACCGGCGACGGTGGCTTCCTCATGGCCATTTCCGAATTGGAGACGCTGGTCCGTGAGCGGATTCCGATGGTGGTGATTGTTTACAACGATTCCGCGTACGGGGCCGAGGTCCATCACTTTGATGCAGATGATGAAGACCTGGAAGTGGTTCGATTCCCCACGACAGATATCGCCTCCATCGCCGCCGGCTACGGTGCTGCCACCGTGACGGTCCGAAGCGTCGCGGATTTGGCTCCAGTGGAGGAATGGGTTGCGGGTCCCCGGAATATGCCGCTCGTCATTGACGCCCGCATCGCTTCCGACGGTGGCGCGTGGTGGCTCGCCGAGGCCTTCAAAGGCCATTGAAGCCGACCGTCGCGCAGGGCATCAGGATCCTGGACGCCCTGGCCATTCCTTGCCGGCCCAGGGATCGTAGTCCGCGATGAGCTCCTCCTGGGCCGGGCGCTTTGCTTCGGGGATGTGCTGCAGGTTCACCCGGACCCGGTACCAGAGCGAACTCGAACCCCGCATCCCATCGATGAGTACATCGGCGGGGTGCAGGTCCGGGACAAGGTCCGCATGCCGGGCTTTCCATTCATCGAGGGCGGCCTGCGCTTCGGGCTTGGTCTTCGTGCGGGCTACCTCAATGAGTGGCATTGTTGAGACACGGCGGCCCGACCCATCGCCGGCGCGCGGTGCCTTCTCGGCGGGACCAAGTTCCTTGGCCAAGGCCAGCAGGCCCTCGAGGGATCCAACGGCGCCGTCGATTCCAGCGTGGGGATCGCCCAGCTCCGCGAAGCGTTCTGGCACTGAGCGGACGGTGAATTGTTCGGGCCTGGTGGTAGTGACCTCGGCCCATGTCAGGGGAGTAGAAACGCGGGCATCGGGCCGGGGCCGGACAGAGTAGGCGGAGGCGACAGTCCGATCCTTCGCGTTCTGGTTGAAGTCGACGAAGACGCTTTCGCCGCGTTCCTCCTTCCACCACCGCGCCGTGGCAAGCCCGGGGGCCCGGTTCTCGACCTCCCGGGCAAGGGTCTCCGCGGCGAGCCGCAGCTCGCTATAGGACCACTCCGGGGCGATCCGCACCAAAATGTGCAGTCCCCGGGACCCGCTTGTCTTGGGCCAACCAACCAGCCCGACGTCGTCAAGCACCTCGCGCGCCACATAGGCGACGTCGACGATCTGCGACCAATCCACACCGGGCATGGGATCAAGATCGATCCGGAGCTCATCGGGATGATCCAGATCCTCGGCACGGACGGGGTGGGGGTTGAGGTCCAGGCAGCCAAGATTCACCACCCACGCCAAACCGGCGGCGTCCCGGATTACAGTTTCTTCTGCTGATGTCCCCGATGAGTAGTGCAACGTTGCCGTATCAATGAACTCCGGATGGTTTTCGGGTACGCGCTTCTGAAAGAACGGCTCAGCGTCGATGCCCTTGGGGAAGCGCTTGAGCACCATGGGGCGGCCGCCCGCGCCCCGCAGCGCACCCTCCGCAACTGAAAGGTAGTAGCGGACCAAATCCAGCTTCGTTAGCCCGGGTTCGGGGAAAACCACCTTGTCCGGATTCGAGACGCGAACTTCGGCGTCGCCAATGTCCAGAATCTCTGCCGGAGTCTTCGACGGGTTCATGCCGCCACGCTAGCAACGATCGGCGGTCCCAGCCAGACCAAGGGCGAGGGCGCGACTATATTGACCATGTCAGTCCACCACCACAATCGCGGGAGTCTGCACACTATGGCCAAGGAACTTGCTACCCAGCTCATCGAACAACTCCAGGCTGCCGGTGTGCAGCGCATTTACGGAATCGTCGGTGACAGCCTCAATCCAATAGTGGATGCCGTACGTCAAACGGGAGGGTCGGCCAAAGGTGGTATCGATTGGATCCATGTCCGCCACGAAGAAGCGGCCGCTTTTGCTGCGGCCGCCGAGGCTCAACTGACTGGCAAGCTTGCAGTCTGTGCCGGCTCCTGTGGACCGGGCAACCTCCATCTGATCAACGGACTCTACGACGCCAACTGCACTGGCGCGCCCGTACTTGCCATCGCTTCGCACATCCCCAGCAAGCAGATCGGCAGCGGGTTCTTCCAGGAAACCCATCCTGACCGGCTCTTCACCGAATGCTCAGTGTATTCGGAACTGGTCAGCACGGCCGAGCAGGCACCCCGCGTAATGCACAGCGCCATCCAGAACGCTGTAGCCCTTGGGGGAGTCGCCGTCGTGACTCTTCCCGGCGATATCGCCGGACTTGAGGCCACCGCGCCGACGCCGTTACCCGCTACGTTTCGGCCCGCCCGCCTGATCCCGGACCAGTCGAGCGTCCAGGAACTGGCTGACGCCATCAACGACGCCGGAAAAGTCGCCATTTTCGCGGGGGCGGGCGTCCAGGGAGCCCACGACGAACTGATCGCTTTGGCGGAGCTGGTCAACGCCCCGATTGGCCACTCGCTGCGAGGCAAGGACTTCGTCCAGTACGACAACCCGTTCGACATCGGAATGACCGGGCTCCTGGGCTATGGTGCTGCTGCGGAGGGCATCGAGGACGCCGATCTGCTGATCCTTCTTGGAACCGATTTTCCCTACGACCAGTTCCTGCCGGACACCCGGACGGCACAGGTTGACCGGGCCGCACAGCGGCTGGGGAGGAGGACCGACGTCGACATTGCCGTCCATGGCGACGTCCTGCCTACCTTGGCCGCTCTTCTGCCCTTGGTCAATCCAAAGAAGAACCGCCGCTTCCTGGACCAGATGCTGAAGAAGCACGACCGCCTGATGAACAAGGCTGTGGGCGCGTACACGCGGAAGGTCGAAAAGAAGCAGCCCATTCATCCTGAGTATGCTGCTTCCCTGCTGGACCAGGTAGCGGCGGAAGACGCCATCTTCACCGCGGATACCGGAATGTGCAACGTCTGGACGGCTCGCTATATCAACCCCCTGGGCACGCGTCGGCTGATCGGTTCCTTCCTTCACGGGTCAATGGCCAACGCCCTTCCACACGCCATCGGTGCACAGATGGCCTATCCCGGGCGCCAGGTGGTTTCTGTCTCTGGTGATGGGGGCTTGTCCATGTTGCTTGGTGAGCTCATTACGGTGGCTGCACATCAACTGCCGGTCAATGTAGTGGTCTTCAACAACTCAACACTGGGCATGGTAAAGCTCGAAATGTTGGTGGACGGGCTGCCCGATTTCGGCGTCGACGTACCTGACGCAAACTATGCCGCCGTCGCGAAGGCCTTGGGCTTCCATGCTGTCCGGGTGACGGATCCTGCGGACATCGAGGAAGCGTACCGGGAGGCGTTCGCCCACCCGGGTCCTTCTCTGGTGGAGCTCATCACTGATCCGAATGCGCTGTCCATCCCGCCGAAGATTTCGGGGCAACAAGTCATCGGGTTCGCGACGGCCATGTCCAAAGTGGTCTTGAACCGCGGCGCCGGCGAAGCTGTGAGCATGGCCCGCAGCAATCTGCGCAACATTCCCCGGCGGTGACGGGAGTCTGTGCCGGCGGCAGTTTCAAACGGAACGCAGGAATTCCCTGGCTTACGGATGCTCGTCGAGTAGGGTGCCCAGGATAGCGAGGGCTTTTGACAGTTGGAGGTCGGACACTGCGCCATACCCGACGACCAAGCCGTTCACCGGTGGGCGCTCAGCGTAATATCCGGCAAGGGGGATGAGCCGTACACCCCGTTCCAGCGCCTTCCCAGCCAGATCCGCCGCGTCAGGGTGTTCGAAGCGGATCACGGCATGCAACCCGCCGTCGAGTCCTGCAAGCTCCACATCGGTCCGCGGGCCCAAGCGTTCAATGAGCAAGGACCGGCGGTGCGAATATTCCCTCCGGGCCCGGGCAATGTGTCGGGAGAGTCCGCCGCCCTGAAGGTAATGGGCGAGGGCCGACTGCAGGACCCCGGCCACCGGAGTGTCCAAGGCTTCACGTACGGCCTTGAGGCGCTGGCCGGCATCGCCCCGGACCACCAGATAACCGCAGCGCAGCCAAGGACTGAGGTTCTTTGAGAACGTTCCAAGAAGTACGACGTCGGCGGCTGCTGGCAGGGAGGCGACGGCAGGCAGGGGCATTCTGCTGTGACGGAATTCGCTGTCGTAGTCGTCCTCCAAAACGAGCACGCCATGGCGGTCCGCCCACTTCAGCAGGCCGAGCCGTTCCTGGACTGCCATCCTGCCACCGAGAGGGTACTGGTGGCTGGGGGTGATGAGGACGGCGTCGGGAATGACGTTGAGTCCGGCGAGTTGGGAGCTCTTCAGGCCGTCCTCGTCCACGGGAAGCAGCTGAAGATGGGCACCGGCCGCGCTCATCACCCGCCGCGCCGTGGGGTAGCCCGGGTCTTCAACCAGGATGCGCGGATTGTTCCTCCTGCCGCGAAGCATGGACACCACCAGATGCAGTGCATCACTGGTGCCGGCAGTAATGATGACGTCCTCCGGGTCGACGGCCAAACCCCTGGACACCGCCAGATGACCGGCCACGGCTTCCCGAAGCTCCAGCGTTCCAAGGGCTGGTGGCAGATGCGTGTTTCCTTGCTCCGCCAAGGCCCTCTTCCACGCGTTGCGCCACTCCCTGTCTTGGAACGGCGATCCCGAGGGGCGGCCGGGGGTCAGGTCAATCACCTCGGCGTTGGCAGGGCTGCTGCGCTGCGCTTTCACTTCGTCCGGGCGCTTTTGAATGTCCGGCCGGACAGCCACTCTGGTCCCACCAGTACCGTTGCTTTCCAGGAAACCTTCCCCGGAGAGCTGCTCGAAGGCCCGCACCACCACGCCACGGGATATCCCCAAGACCTTGGCCAGGCGTCGGGTTGCGGGGAGCGTGTGCTCAGGCTGGAGGAGTCCGCTGAGGATGGCGCTACGGAGCTGGCTTGCAACTTGGGCGGACAGGGAGGCCGGACTCTGCCTATCCAGCTCGATGGGTATTTCCGATTCGCTCATTGGACCTCCGGAGTTGTTCATTCTTGGATCTAGTGTAGGACCAAGCCCTTTGGCAGCATGAGACGCGTACTCACCCATTTGCTGTGCTCGCACCCGGCCACAGCCACAAGAAAGCAGGACTGTAGTGTTCAACGGCCTCAGCGCATTCCCCCTGACACCCATGAACGGTGAAAGTGTCGATCTGGACGCCGTTGCCCGGCTGGCGGCCCGCGCGGCACAGTCAGGGGCGGATTCACTCGGTGTTCTTGGCTCGACGGGGAACTACGCCTACCTCTCCCGTGAAGAACGACGCATGGTCCTTGAAGTGTCCGTTCAGGCTGCGGGGGGCGTGCCGGTTTTGGCCGGTGTTGGGGCAGTGCGTACCCGCGACGTCCTCACGCTTGCCGGCGATGCCCATGCCGCTGGCGCCTCGGCACTGCTCTTGGCCCCGGTGTCCTATCAACGCCTGTCGGAAGCGGAGGTTTTCGGGTTGTTTGAGGACCTTGCGTCGGAGTCAGACCTTCCGGTCGTCGTCTATGACAATCCCGGCACCACGGGCTTCACCTTCACGGACGAACTGCATGCCCGGATCGCACGTATCCCGGGAATAGCTTCCATCAAGATTCCGCCGCCGGCTGCCACTGACATTGAGAGCAAACTCGGCAAGCTCCGCGCAGCTTTGCCCGGGCAAACATTTGTGGGTATCAGCGGAGATTGGATTGCCGCCGAAGCACTGCTTGCTGGTTGCGATCTCTGGTACTCGGTGATTGGCGGGATCCTTCCCCGCCAGGCCCGGGAAATCGTTGATCACGCTTTGGCTGGCCGGCGCGATGATGCGATGGCAGCTTCCGCCGCGCTGGAACCTGTCTGGTCCCTGTTCCGAACCTATGGGAGCCTTCGGGTCACCGTCGCACTGGCTGAAGACCTGGGGCTTATTCCGTCGTCAGCCTTGCCGTTGCCGCTGCACGGCTTGGATACCGAAGGACGCACCAGAGTTACCGAAGCCATCCGCCAGTGTGGATTGGAGGCCTAGGTGGTTTGGAGGGCTGGCCACCTGGCTGGAAACAACGCAAATGAATGGGGTCGGGCCAAGAACGGGGGAGAGGGACATGAGCCTCATCGACGGGCGCACAACCAACCGTGCTGCCAGGGGTAAGGAGACGTCTCCGGGCGGATTGGCCCGCTATGTCGCTGCCGCCACCCTGGCCCGCAGCGCCGATGGGGGTGCGGTTGTCGCCATTGTCCTGCTGGTGACAACCAGTGGGGCGCCGGGTTGGCTGGCCGGAATCCTGGGTGCCTGCATCACGGCACCGCACCTTTTCGGTCCGTTCGTTGCCAGGACACTGGACACTGCCCGGGACGGCAGAACGGTGATCGCCTGGGCGTGCCTGATGCACGGCGTTACCCTGGCCGCCGCTGTCCTGCTGTACCCGCTGACTCCTCCAATCGTGCCGGGTCTTCTGCTCATTGCGTCCGGACTGGTCGGTCCATTATTGACGGGCGGCATTAGCAGCCGGCTCTCAGCGATCGCTGGGGGCAGCAGAACCAGTCAGCGACGCGCACATGGATGGGATGTAGCTACATATGGCATCAGCGGAACCATTGGTCCCTCTTTGGTCGCAGCTGTTTCGGGCTGGGCGAATCCGGCATTGGCGGCATTGATCCTAGCCGGACTAACGTTTGTCGCCGCCGCCCTGGTCAGGCTTTTGCCCTCTTCTCCTCAAACTTCAGCTCCCTCGGAGGTACCGCGCCCGGGTTCCACATTGCTAATGATGCTGTCCAGCGGTCCTTTGCGTCGCACGCTCTACCTGACGGTCGTCGTCGCCTTGTCGGTCGCTTCGCTGCCTGTCACCGCAGTGGCTTCGACGACACAACTGGGGGTCGGGCCAGCCGCGGCAGGGGTCCTGACTGCCGCATATGGTCTTGGCGGGCTTCTAGGATCCGCTGGTGTCATGATCCGGCCGTTGCGAAGCGATGCGGACCACCTCATGACCTGGCTGGGAGCTGCTGTTGGGGTTGCGCTGTGTGGGGCGGTCTTCGCCGGGATCTTCCCCGTGGCAGCGGTGGTCTATTCCCTGGCCGGAGTGCTCAACTCCTGCTTTTTCGCCGCAACATTGGCCGCCCGCAGCGAATATGCACCAGCCGGGGCACGAGGTCAGGTCTTCGTGTGGATTGGAGCCTTAAAGATCGCAGCGGGTTCTGCCGGCACAGCGTTGGCAGGGGCCATGGTTGTACCCATGACACACCTGCCCTTGCTTTTGGCGTCCGCCCTTATTGCGGTGGCCGTGAGCGCTTCCCTGTTTGACCGCCGTCGTGAACGGTCCCAAACAGCGGGATCGGCCCTGAGGCAGGCCAAGCCGTAAGACATATCAGTGTTCTACTGGAGCAGAAAGCGGGTCGCCGCACTGCTCCACAGCAGGGCACCTTCACCTTTTCGTGTCACCTTGACGCTCTTGGGTTCGGGGGACTGGACCAGGTCCGGCAGGCCCACACGAGCACCGAATAAGGTCCTGCCAACTATGCCCGAAGAAGCAACAGATCAATGGGATATGTTTGAACCGGCCAACTCGCCGGACACGGTAGCCGCAGCGGCATTCCTGCTTCGAAGGGCGTTGTCCCCAAACACATGTTCACATCCCCTCAGACAGGAGCGTCCGTGCCGAAGAGTCCACGTGATGAGATAGATGCGCAGATTCTGGCCGAGCTGCGGCGCAATGCCCGTATCAGCCTTGCCCAGTTGGGCGAGAAGGTGCTGCTCTCCCGAAACGCAGTGAGGCAACGGATTGAGCGGCTTGAACGGGACGGGTATATCCACGGGTACACCATCAAGGAATCAGCCGGGGAAGGCTCGGCCACGGTCAATGCGGTGCTCCTGATCCAACGGCATGACAGGATGCGGGGCGGAGACGTGATTGCCGGACTCAAGGCCATTCCTGAGATCGCCACTTGTGATGTCGTCAGCGGCGAACTGGATATCGTGGTCAGGGTGGAGGCCCCCGACGCTGCACGGATCCAGGAGATCTGGAGGCAGGTCTCAGAGTTTCCTGGAGTCCGCGACATCACCACTGCCTTGTCCCTCTCCACAGTCATCGACAGGCAGTCACCCCGCTAAGGCGGCGCGAACCATACCGGGCTTTAATGATTCCGGCGCTGCGGAACCGAGGAGGTTACGCAGCGCCGGACAGACACGGCCTGATTTATTGACGGTAACGCCAGGCGATCATCATGACGTGATCGCGATGACCTTGGGCTGCGTCATTTCTTCGTAGGCGAAGCGGACGCCTTCCCGGCCCATGCTGCCGTATTTCGAGCCGCCAAAAGGCATCGCATCGAGGCGGTAGTCCGAAGAATCGTTGATCATCACTCCGCCTGCGTCGATTGCCTTGGCGGTGGCCAGCGCCCGGGCCAGGTCCTTGGTGAATACCCCCGCCTGCAACGCGTATTCGCTGTCGTTGGCCAGTTCGATGGCTTCCTCGGCGGAGTCGAACGGTTCCACCAGGACCACGGGTGCGAACAGTTCCTCGCTCCATGCCTCACAACTGCGCGGTACTTCGGTAAGGACAGCAGGTGTCAGGAGCGCGCCGTCCAAGGTGCCGCCAGTGAGCAGTCGCGCACCGGCCGACACCGCTTCGTCGATCTTGCGCTTCGCTTCTGCGGCAGAGGAGGCGCTGATCATGGGTCCGACGTCGGTCTGCTCCCTTCGGGGATCTCCTGTCGTGAGGGCGGCCGTTCGGGCGACAAAAGCGTGAAGGAAGGTGTCGAAGACTGGCCGCTGGACGAGGATCCGCTGGGCGCCGATGCAGTTCTGTCCCGCGGCCCAGAAGGAACCGGAAGCACTGGCCTCGACGGCGGCAGGAATGTCCGCGTCGTCGAACACGATCACGGGCGCGTTGCCGCCAAGTTCCATCGACAGCCGTTTTATACCGGCGTTGGCGGCGATGGCCCGGCCGGTGGAAAAGCCGCCCGTGAAGGAGACCATCCGAACCAGTTTGGACGAGATGATGGTTTGCGCGATGGTGCGATCGCCCAGGACAACGGTGACGAACTCCGTCGGCAGGCCGGCCTCACGGAGTAGGTCCACGAGGAGGATGGCCGTCAAAGGTGTCAGCTGGGACGGCTTGAGGATGACGGTGTTCCCTCCGGCAATCGCCGGCCCCAACTTGTGCGCCACCAGGTTCAGGGCATCGTTGTAAGGGGTAATGGCAGCGATTAGACCCAACGGCTCGCGGGTGAACCATCCCTGGCGGTTTTCGGAGCCGGAGAAGGAGTCGAAGGGAACTACTTCGCCAACGTTACGGCGGGTTTCCGCTGCAGAGAGCTTCAGCGTATTCACTGCACGGGAGACCTCTTTGAGCGCCTGTGTGATGGTCTTCCCGGCCTCGGCGACGATTAGCCCGGCGACTTTCTGCGTCCGTTGCTGGAGAAGGTCTGCAGCCGTATCCAGAATCCGCCCACGTTCATGACGCGGCATAGCCGCTGCTGCCGGAGCGGAGGCCGCTGCGCGGATGATCTCCACGCGCACATCTGCCTCGGTGCACTGTGGAAGTGTCGCCAGGATGGAACCGTCAAACTTGTCGTAGACCGCCAGATCGGTGGTAGCGGCTGCGGTTGTGGCGTCGGCGATGGCTGACTCAGGCACGGACCGCTCCTTTGGCGAATTCGTTGACGGCGATGATGTCCGAGATGAGGGCGTAGGCAGTTTCCACGCGGCCGGCCCCAGGACCCGATACTGTGACGGCTCCCAGCAAATCCGTGCTGAAGGACACGGCATTGGTGGCACCGGAAATACCAGCCAGCGGGTGTTCACCCGGAAGGGCGATGGGCTGGACGGTAGCTACGATGCCGCCGTCCTCTTGCCGCCGGGCTTCGCCAATCAACTTCCAGCGGTAGCCGCTTGCCAGGGCCTGGGCCACGTCTTCGCTCTTGATGTCCTGAATACCGGTGGTTTCCACGTCATTGGGGTGGATGTTGGCACCGAGCAGCTCGTTGGCCAGGATGGCGACCTTCAACCGGACGTCCGAGCCGCCGATGTCAGCAGTGGGGTCCGCTTCGGCGTATCCGCGGTCCTGGGCTTCGGCAATCGCTTCCTCCAGGCCCAGCCCGGCCTCCATCCGGCCCAGGACGTAGTTGCTGGTTCCGTTCAGAATGCCTTGAACGGAGTTCAATTCGAGGCCGCCCAGCATTTTGTGTGCTAGTCGAATGACGGGCGTGCCACTCATGACTGAACCCTCGTACTCGAAACGGACACCATTGTCTGCCGCAAGCCGGCCCAGTTCCATGCCATGCAAGGCCACCGGGCCCTTGTTGGTGGTCACCACATGCTTGCCGGACTCGATGGCCCACTTGACGTGCGAAACTGCGGGTTCGCCGTCGATCGGACTGGTGAATGTAGCCTCAACGACGATGTCGGCCGGACTGTTCTTGATGACGTCTTCATTGCGGGGATCCGGGCTGCCACCTGGCAGTCCCTCGAACGAGGACCCACGGGGCATCGCCAACACGGCGGCGAGATCGATGCCGTCTACCTGTACGAGTGAGCCGAAGGCAAGATCGGTGATGGCCACGACGCGAAGCTCGAATCCGAGTGAGGCAAATCGCCGGGGTTCATCACGGATGAGTTCGGCCAAAGCGCGGTTGACGCCTCCGAAACCGATGAGGGCCAGGTTGTAGGTAGTCACGTGATCTCCTTGGTAGGGCGGTGGTGCTGTCCTATAAGCCTCGGTTCCAGGCGTGTCAGTTCCCTAGATGCGAATCGCCCGCCAAGGATGACGAAACGCCCAAAAAAGCCGCGAACCATGCCTAAACGCCCGCGGTGCTGCCCCCAGTTGGGATTGGATGGAGAATCTTCCAATGCAATGGCCTTCTTTACCGCTCGACGGCGGCTACCGCACTGATCTCCACCAGCGCCCCGGGAACGCCCAAACGGGAGACAAACGCTGCTGTCACGAGCGGCGGCTCGTCGGCGGCGAGGTCCGATGCAATGGCGCCATACCCTGCGGCGAGGTCCGCGCCGTCCACGAAGAGGACCGTCCACTGCACGACGTCGCGAAGGGTTGCCCCGGCAGCCGCGAGCGCGGTCTTTGCGTTCGCCAGGGCGCGGGCAGATTGCACTCCAACATCACCCTCGCCGACGAGCGAACCACCGCTGTCGACGGAGTTCTGGCCGCCGACGTAGATGGTGGTGGCGTTTGGAGGGACGACGGCTACATGGCTGAATGCCGGGCTGGAGACAAGTCCCTCGGGCCGGATGCGCTGGATAGGTGACATGACTGTATGCTGCCATCCCCGGCCAATTGCCAAAAGGGGGTGCACCCCAATGCTCCGGTTGGCCCCGCCTCGTCAGTCGCGTATTCGCACTCAGGTGCTTGTGACTCAGGTGTTCGTCACTCAGGCGAGGGCCGCCGTCGTTGCTGTTTCGTTGCTGCCCTCTGTACTTTTGCGGCGCGGTGCCGCTGGGCGGACCCGCGTGTGGGTTTCGTTGCCCTGCGGACAGTCCGTGGGGCAAGGCCCGTCACCACAATGCCAGCGAGCTTAGCCAGGGCGCTCTCGCGGTTGCGTAACTGCGAGCGCTGTTCGGAGGCTGTAACTGTGATGACTCCGTCGACGAGTCGCTTCTCCAGGCGACGCAGCAAGATCTCCCGCTGGCCTTCTGTTAATGCCTCAGACGTGGCTACGTTCCAGGAAAGCTCAGCCTTGCTGTCGGTCGTGTTGACGTGTTGACCGCCCGGTCCCGATGAACGCGAGAACCGCCAACCGAGTTCCGACGCCGGAATCGTGAGGGAGGGCGAGATTTCCAGGTCCATTGAACAAGCGTTGCACGTCGGGGCGGGTCTTCCCAGACGGGCGGTGCTTCGGCATGCGTGTCAGAGCAGGTTTGCTGCGAGAGCGGAGGCGATGAACCGGCCGTACCGCCAGGCGCTCCACCCTCGTTTCAGGACGAGGCTTTCGAACAGTTCGGGCGTGGTGCACGCGAACATGATGTCGGCGGCCTCTTCAGCGCCCAAGCCCGGACGGAGCAGGCCGCGGGCAATCAGTTGACGCGCGTTGTGCAGCATCCGGCGATGCCGGGCGTCGTCGATGTCCTTCAGGAGGCTGGCCATGTCGGCATCCCCTGTTGCGGCGGCGTCACGGATGAGCAGGCTGATTGGTGCCGCAAGGGGGCTGACTTCTGCAGTGAACCGGCCGAACTGTTCCATCAGTTCCCGTGGGTCGTCTGCCGCTACTTGTGCGAGGTCGGAGCGCTGCTCGGCTGGCGGCCCGCCCTTGCCGAGGAGACTCTGCTCGTGGAGAGCCCGGACGAGGCCGGCCTTGCCGCCGAATTTCTTGTAGATGGACTCCGTCGATACTGCGGACGCAGCGGCAATTTCGGAGATGGTGGTCGCGCCGAAGCCCTGCAGGAGGAACAGTTCGCGGGCGTGCGCGAGGATGGTGCGCCGCGACGCCTCGGCTGCTTGGCGGCGACGGCTGGCATCGTACGTGCGTTGACCCCCGGATGTTTCACCGGGAGTCTTGATTCCGGTTGCCATGACTCCTAGACTCCAATCAATACAGAGAACTGTATTGAATTCAAGATACCGCACCAAGGAGTCACCATGGAAACCGTGGAGGGCCTGGAGCGCCTTCCGGAAGGGCCCGTTCGCCGGATGTTCGCTGCGTCCGGCCGCCACGACCTTGACGCCTTGGTCGCCGAATTCGCCGACAACTACGTCAACATCACCCCGATTCATCCCGAACGTAATTTCACCGGCCGCGCCCAGGTCCGTGCCAACTGGACCAGCCTATTTGCTGGTATTCCTGACCTCACACCAGCAATCGCCGACGCCGCTGAAGGCCGGGACGGAACCGTTTGGGTTGAATGGGGCGCCCGGGGCACAAGACGCGATGGGACGCCGGTGGAACTTGTCGGAGTGGCGATTTTTACTGTGCGCCAGGAGCGGATCGCCTCCGTCCATTTCTATCTCGAACCTGTGGAACATTCTTCGGGTGACATCAACGACGCCGTCCGCGCCACCGCGGGCACGGGCCTTCAGGATGGGGCCGTACTTCCGACATCGCAGGGGTCATGATCCTCGTAGTGGGCGGCACGGGCCGCCTGGGTTCGCGGCTTACGGGGGAACTGGTTCGGCGCGGTGCTTCCGTACGGGTCATGGCCAGGGGTGAATCCCAGCCCTTCCCCAGGAAGAACGTCGACGGCGTCGAGCTTGTCCGCGGGACGCTCGCCTCGGGCAAGGACTGCGGACGGGCCGTTGCCGGATGCAGCCAAGTTGTGTTCGCGGCGTCGGGCTTTGGGCTGAAAAGAGGCGGCAACCCACGCAGTGTGGACCGCGACGGCGCACTTCGGGTCATCGATGCCGCGTCCCGGGCGGGCGTGGAGCACGTGGTGATGATGTCGATGCATGGGGCGGCTCCCGATGCCCCTCTGGATTTTCTGCGCATGAAGTACGCAGCGGAGGAGGCATTGAAGGCCTCGGGCATGGCATGGACAGTAATCCGGATGGGAGCGAACCTTGAGCAGTTCCTGGATTCAATGAGCCAGCCCCTCCACACGAAGGGCCGGGTGCTTGTCTTCGGTTCGGGACGGGCACCTGTGACATTTACGTCGACGCCGGACGCTGCTGCCGCTGTTCGGCTGGCCCTTTTCAGCCCTTTCTTGCGTGGAAGGATCGTTGAGTGGGGGTCCGAAACGCACCCCTTCAACACGCTCGCGGAAGCCATCCTCGAAGACGCTGGAAAGGGCTCGATCCAGCGGATACCAGTAGCGGCGTTACGGATGATGGCCGCCGTTGCAGGTCCGGTTTCGCCGTTCATGGCCCGGATGGCCAGGGCTGCGCTGTGGATGGAATCAGGCGCTGCGGCCTTCGATCCGGCTGTGGAACGTGCCGCGTTCCCTGAAATTCCCGTGATCGGACTGCGTGAGAGTTTGGACCGGATCAGGAGCACATGAGTCGTGGTGCAAACCGGCCTTCGGGAGGACAATGCTAGGCACAACCTGAAATCCCGTGAGGAGCAGCCGTGGGCGAGCCAACTACAGAAGCGACATCAGCGCAGTTGATGGTGGATTTGATCATTTCCCTGGATGGGTATGCCTCAGCGGAGGGGTGGCCCGGTTGGTGGGGACTTGAATCCCCGGAATACCTTGCCTGGCTTGAGGAAGAAGGGAAGAAGGATTTCACAACGCTGATGGGGGCCAACACCTATCGGGTGATGTCAAGCATGTCGGAACAGGCCGCAGGCGAAGACTCCGGGTTCTCCAAGGAAGAGGGAGAGGCCTTGACAGGGCTGGCGGCCCTGCCGAAGGTCGTCTTCTCGTCCACACTCCAGGAACCCCTGGCTTGGCCGAATTCCGAGCTGGTAAGCGGGGATGCTGTGGAAGCTGTCAAAGAGCTGAAGCGGACCCGGACCGGCACCCTGACCACACTGGGAAGCCTCAGCCTTTGCCGCTCTTTGTTGAGTGCCGGACTTGTGGACCGATACAGGATCGTCGTTTTTCCGGTGATCACTGGCCGCACTGGCAGGGAACGGATCTATGACGGCTATCCTGATGTTTCGCTTCAAATGGTGAACAGCAGGACCTTCGATGGTCAGCTGCAGTTGCTGGAGTACATACCCACGCTGATCAGCGGTCCGCCTGTCCGGCAGCCGTGAAAAGAGGCTCCAGCGAATCCGAATAGCCGGACATTATTTCGGCAAACGTGAGCAGCTGGAATCCTTCAGCGGGGCAGAGGAGTGGTTCGCTGGTGGTTCCATTGGCGGTGAGCGTAGCGATTCCCCATGGATGCGATGGTTCGCCGACCGAGATGCCGGCTGCGTCGAAGGTGTCCCGGAGCACGTACCGCGTGACGGTCCGCCACGACTGCAGGAACGGCGGCCGCAACTGCTCAACGAGTTCTTCATCGTTGGCCTGGTATGCCGTCCACAGATTCACGGACAGTTCGTCCCACTCCTTGGCGTCACGGACCATGAGGTGGGCCGCCCGGAGCCGGGCAATCGTTTCGTTCAACGTCATGGTCAGTCCCCAAACTTCCTGTCGTTATGTGTACGGCGGAAACGGCCGTTGTAGAGATGGCCGTTGTAGACATAACGGGCCGTTGTTCCGCATGATTCCCGGCCGCCGCGCGATGAAGGCCGGCGCTCACGCTGGGCCGGAAGTCTCTTGCAAACCTGCTTTGATTTTCCGCCACCCGCCTGCGCGATTGTTGGCGGCGATCTGTCGCAGCATAGCGATGAGGGGTGCGGTAGGTACATCGTCGTTGATGTAAAAGCTGATCATTCGGCCGGTCTTGTTATCGTGCCCTGCTGTGATGATCCCGGCAGGGTCAGGAACGATAGCGCCATCATAGAGAAAGAGGTTCACGTGGTTCCTGGCCCCGAGCAATGCACAGACGTTTCCATCCAGGACAAAGTAGGGCTGAACCCGTCTTTTGATTGTCTCCACGATGTCCGGTTCGGCCTCGTGGATCACGTCACGCAGTTCCTCACAAAGTGTTTGTTGCCAGTCCGGGAGGGCGTCTATGTAACTATCGACTCCGGGATTGTGCGAGTAGTTCCCCATCACGTTATTAGGGCACTACGCCCCACAGCTTGTCCAGACTGGATCTTGCCCAGACCGCGGGCGGGGCGATGGGTAGGCTTGCTCACATGGTCGACGTCGAGCGGTTCCGGGTTCTGCTGGAGGAGGAGCGGGGCCGGAAGCTTGCCCTGCTGAAGGCGCTGCGCAGTGACATCACATCGGTCAGCCTCGCCCGCCAGGACTCGAACGTCGACGACGAGCATGATCCTGAAGGCACCACCATCGCCTTTGAGCTCTCACAGGCCTCCGCGCTGCTTGACCAGAGCCGTGTGGGCCTTGAGCAGATTGAGGCCGCGTTGCAGCGGATTTCCGATGGAACTTACGGCATATGTGCGGTTTGTGGTGTCGCCATTCCGGAAGGCCGGCTCGAAGCGAGGCCGTGGACGCCCTATTGCGTCAATCACGCCTCAGGCAAGCATTAGAACCCGGACAAACAGGAAATCCAGGCAAACAGGAAAACCCGACGGGTAGAGACCAGCCAGGCAGGCTTCACGCCATGTCAGGTCTGATGGGCACGAACGCGATGCCCTGCTGGACCTTCTTTTTTGGTCCGCGGTCGAAGCCCTTGGCGTCCAGGTTGTTTCCCGCCCGGAACGCGGCCAAAGCGTCGTCAAAGATCTCGTTGAGCCGCTTGCCCGGGAAAACCTTCCGGGTGCCGTCGGCAAACGTGACGGACACAGAGGCGCTGGCGGGAAAATGCCTGCTCATCCGGATGAAGCCTTGGGAATCCTGCCTTAGGGAAATCATTGTTTGTCCACGCTTTCAGTATCTGGTTTCACCACATTTGCGTTTAAACACGTTCATGGAGTGAGTCCCACTGTGTCATGCCGACGGACTTGCCGCCTCATTCACCTTCCCCTGACCGGAAGATTGCCGACAATCCCTCGCTGCCGGCTCAAGGTGACTGAACGGCTTCGGTGTTGGCACGGTCTGCGGATGCCCCCTGCCTTCGGCTCGCCAGCAGGAACGGCACCGAAATGAGCTCAATAATGCCCGCCATTGCCAGCGACGCCGGGTAGCCGTAAAGGTCAGCCCCACGGCCAAGGAGTGGCTGTATCACCACACCGCCGCTGGATCCCATGAGCGAATCGAAGCTCAGCACTGTGGCGCGCTGCTTCGAGGGGATCATGTCATTGACGTACGCCTGCCGGACCGGAGTTGCCGCAGAGCCAACCACAGCCCACAGTGCCAGCAGCACCAGTGCCACCCAAAAGACACGGGTGAAACCGAGGACCAGCAAGATCACGAATCCCACCAGACCGCCCAGGATCATCACCGAGGTTCGTTTATGGAACAAGCGCCGGGCATGCGGGGCAAGCCAACCGCCCAGGATTTGCGAGCCAGCCACAATTGCAGCGGCGAGGCCCGCAATGGAATAGGCATGGGGGTCGCCAAACAGGTCCAGGAGGTATGGCTGCAGGGCGTAGAAAACATAGATCCCGACGCCGGCACTAAAGGGAGCGGCAAGCATGACGTACCGGACCGGCGGGTTTTTCAGACCGTTCTCGATCGAGGCAGTGAGCACTGCGCGGGTGGCACGGAGGGGGTGCGTGGACCGCTCAGGTGAGAATCCGACGTCGTGCATTAACCCAAACGCCACGGCGAACATGGCAACCAGAACGAAAACCCGTAAGAGGAACGGCACACCAAGGTTGGTGGCTTGGGCGATCACCCCACCTGCCACCGAACCCAGCAGCATAGCCACACCCTGCACCATCTGGCCGCGGCCCAGAACGGTTTCAAGACCGCCTTCGTAGCCTGAGAAGCGCAAGGCGTCCACAAGCCAGGCCTCCACAGCTCCGGAGAAGAACGTGAACCCGAGGCCAAGGAGCACCGAGACAACGGCCCACATCCAAAACGGTGCGGAGATCTGCCACAGCACAAAGTACAAGTATGTAGAGGCCGCCAACGTGATCGTGCCAAGCAGGAAAGAAGTACGGCGACCCCAGCCGTCCGCGATGACGCCGGTAGGTACCTCGAAAAGGACCATCCCCGCTGTGAAGAAAGCGTTGGCAGCGAAGGCCTCGAGGTTGCTCAAGCCTGCATCAAGCAGGAAAAGCGTGTTGATACCCCAGATGAAGGAAGCTGCCACCGTGTTGCCCAGCGTCAGCGTGAGATAGACACGTTGAATCTTTCTGGCGGCGTCGTTCAGGGTGTCGCCGCCAGCGCTGGCAGGTGTGACCACACGCTCATTCTCGTCCGCTTGCCCGGCCTCCGCCAGATCCCGGGGAAGGTTTCGCTGCCGGGAGCCTGGGCCGGCCCCCGGCAGTTGCATCCATCCCTACGCCTGGTGGCTGACCAGATCGGCGTCCGTTGTGTTCGACTTTTCCCGCTCCCCGGAATGCACGGTGGCAAAGAACGCACCGAGTTCCTCCGTCGCGGTCAGGGGGAGTACGTTGGCGACGTATTGGTCCGGGCGGACGACTACCACCACGCCGTCGCGGCTGAGTCCGCGCAGCTCAAAGATGTCTGCTGCCGGGTCCGTGCCGAAGACCTTCTCGAGGTAGGTGAGCTTGAATGGTCCAACGGTGGGTTTGAACGCTGCGGGGACGGCGTTGATGTCTACGTTGGTGTGGTCCTGCTGGTAGATCACCTTCACATCGAACCAGGCGTCGCGGTCAGCGTCCGACGGCGTGGCCGCCAGCGGCGAGTCCGGCGAGTTCGCGATCCACTCGGCGAAGTCCGCGACAGGGCCCGGGGCGCCGGCCTGCGCGGCATCGGCGAAGACGTAGATCCGCCAGCGGCCGTCTGCCTTGGCGTGGTGGCCCAGGTGCATCGGGTTCGTGTCGCAGACCCGCAGGACCGGGGCCGACTTGAAGCGCTTGCCGATGGGGAAGCCCGTGGCGAGTTCCTGGTGCGTGGGCTCGGCAACAAGCATGGACGGAGCGTACTGGGTCATGAAACCGGCAGGGAACTCGGCCGTACTTGTGTAGAAGTTTTCAAGCTCTGTGGGGTCTTCGAACTCTTCGGGTTTCTTGGCCATCAAGGTGGACCACTGCTTGTCGAAGTCGATCAGGTTCTTGGCCACCACCTGACGCTCAGCGGAGTACGTGTCCAGGAGGCTCTCAGGGCTTCGGCCTTCCAGGACATGCGCGAGTTTCCAGCCGATGTTGAAGCCGTCCTGCATGGAAACGTTCATTCCCTGGCCGGCCTTTGCGCTGTGCGTGTGGCAGGCATCGCCGGTGATGAACACCCTCGGCGTCCGCGTCCCGCGTTCCTCCGGCAGGACGTCGTCGAACCTGTCCGTGAGCCGGTGCCCCACCTCATAAACACTGTGCCAGGCGACGTTGCGGACATCCAGCGTGTAGGGGTGCAGGATGTCGTTGGCCTTCTGGATGATCTGCTCGATGGTCGTCTTCCGCACAGCGCCGTGATCCTCAGGCTTAACCTCACCAAGGTCCACATACATGCGGAACAAGTGCCCGCCCTCGCGGGGGATCAGCAGGATGCTGCCGCCCGCGCCGGACTGGATAGCGCATTTGGTGCGGATATCCGGGAAGTCGGTGACGGCCAGAACGTCCATGACACCCCAGGCATGGTTGGCCTGGTCACCTGCGAGATGGCACCCGATGGACTCGCGGACCTTGCTGCGGGCACCATCGGCACCAACGACGTACTTGGCCCGGATAGTGCGCTCCTGGCCTTCGTCCGGCCCCGCGGTGTGCCCAAGGGTGACGGTGACCGGGTAGTCACCGACACCAGTGACCTGGAGACTGCGGAACTCGTAGCCGTAGTCAGGCTTCATGCGGGTGGGGGAGTTGGCCATGAACTCCGCGAAGTAGTCCAGCACGCGGGCCTGGTTCACGATCAGGTGCGGGAATTCGCTGATGCCGGTGGGGTCATCCACTGTGCGGGCCGCGCGGACGATGCGCGAGTGGTCGGCGGGGTCCGGCTTCCAGAACGCCATTTCGGTGATGCGGTAGGCCTCAGCCGTGATGCGTTCGGCGAACCCGAACGCTTGGAAGGTCTCCACGCTGCGGGCCTGGATGCCGTCGGCTTGGCCGATGGCCAGACGACCGGGGCGCCGCTCGATGATACGCGTCGTGATATCCGGGAACTGAGCCAGTTGCGCGGCCGCCAGCATCCCTGCAGGGCCTGTACCGACGATGAGAACGTCGACTTCATCGGGAAGCTCGGCCGGGCGGTTGATTCCGACGCCGGCGGCTGGCTCGACCCGAGGGTCACCGGATACGTAACCGTGGTGGTGGAACTGCACGGGCTTTCCTCACTTCTTTGTGGGTTGAATTCTTATTGTGTTCTATAGTTGAACACCTTGTTCTATTATCGCTCACCCAATCGTAATGCGGCTCACAGTGAGGATCAAGTCTTTACGTAGCCCGCCGACGAGGCTTTGCGTAGGTTCACGGTGATTCCGGCCAGGACGTGTCAGGATCAGATATGCCTCGACTCATGCTCCTGGACACTGCCTCCTTGTACTTCCGCGCCTTTTACGGTGTTCCGGACTCCATCCGCCGCTCCGACGGCACACCCGTCAACGCCGTCCGCGGCCTGATGGACATGATTGCCCGCCTCACCACGGAGTATGAAGCGACCCACGTGGTCGCCTGCTGGGACAATGACTGGCGCCCGAAATGGCGTGTTGAGCTCATCCCCAGCTACAAGGCCCACAGGGTGGCCGAAATCGTGCCGGTGGGCCCCGACGTCGAAATCGTCCCCGATCCTCTCGAAGCGCAGATCCCGCTGATCCGCCACGTGCTGGACCTTGCGGGTATTGCTGTGGTGGGCATCGATGACCATGAAGCCGACGATGTCGTAGGAACATACGCCAGCCAGGCGCAGCTGCCCACCGATGTGGTCACGGGTGATCGGGACCTTTTCCAACTCGTCGACGATGATCGGGAAGTCCGCGTCATTTACACCGCTCGTGGCATGAAGAACCTGGAAGTGGTCACCGACGTCGTCGTCGTTGGCAAGTACCGCGTGCTGCCGCAACAATACGCGGACTACGCCACACTGCGCGGCGATTCATCCGATGGCCTGCCGGGCGTTGCCGGTATCGGCGAGAAAACGGCCGCGTCCCTGCTCGCGGAATACGGCTCCCTTGAGGGCCTCCTGGAGGCAGCAGAGGATCCCGACGGCGGACTCTCCAGTTCCGTACGCGCCAAGCTTTCCGCAGCGGCCGGATACCTTAAAGTAGCTCCCGCCGTCGTCAATGTGGTTCGCGACCTGAAGGTGCCCTCACTTGAGGAGGCAGGCGCCCAACTGCGTCCCGTGACCGGCGAGGCACGCGCTGAGCTTGAGCGCTTGGCCAACGAGTGGAACCTGGGCGGTTCAGTCAAACGATTGCTTGCGGCCTTGGACACCCAACCACACCTTCACAGCTGATTGACAGCTTCAGAACAGCGTGGGCTTGGGTGATCGCCTCACTGTAGTAACAGGACGATGTTTACAGATCGTCTGGAAGTTACCAGCCGTTCGGACGGCTCAGCACCGTTAAATTGACGGCGGATTGAGGAGAGGCACCATGTCAAAGACCAAGAGAATCACGCTGGGCATCACAGCCGGAGCGTTGGCGCTGGGCGCAGGGCTGGGTGTCACCAGTGTTGCTTCAGCCACCACGACGCCGACGCCTACACCGAGCGCAACGTCGTCAGCCGATGCCACAACGCCCGGGCAGGGCCACGGAAGGCCCGGAGGCCACGGTCCGGACCGCGGCCAGCTCGCAGCGGACCTTGCCGCCAAGTTGGGAGTGGACGAAGCCAAAGTCACCGACGCATTAAAGGCCTTCAGAGAAGCGAACAAGCCCACCACGCCACCAACCCAAGGCACCGAAGGAACCAAGCCGGACCGGGCGGCGCAGGAAGCAGCCTTGGCCAAGTCCCTGGCCGCAGCCCTGGGCATTGACGAATCCAAGGTCACTACCGCCTTGGAGGAAATCCGCGCTGCCGCCCAGCAGGAGCGAGCCGCTGCCCTCAAGACCCGGCTGGACAAGGCCGTGGCGGACGGCAAGCTCACACAGGCTGAAGCGGATGCCGTGACCAAAGCTGTTGAAGCTGGAGTCATCGGAGGCGGCGGCCACTAAGGCGCTGCCCCGGGCAGGAGTAACCACGACGCGATGCTCGGAACCAATAAGGATCCCCTGGACAGCTCCAGGGGATCCTTATCGTTGAGGCCATAGAGCTTCCGGAAGAACCAGGAAAATTCTTTTGAGAGGTTGTCGATTTTGCCTCGCACTGTTCGACCCATGAATGAGAAGGTCGAAGGGCGACCTTCCACAACACAGGAGATTGAGTGCAATGGCCAAGTACATGCTGATCATGCGGGCAACCGACGAATCGTTCGCCAAATTCGAGAACATTGACTTCAACGAAATCCTCGAAGCCATGGGCAAGTTCAATGATGAACTGATTCGCGCCGGGGTGCTTCTGGCTGCAGAAGGACTGGACGATGCAAAGGAAAGCGTCGTGGTCGACTTCACCGGCGACACCCCGGTGGTCACTGATGGTCCGTACGGTGAAACGAAGGAACTGTTTGCCGGTTACTACATCCTTGATGTTGCGTCCAAGCAGGAAGCCGTCGAGTGGGCCAAGCGTGCGCCGATGACCGCGGGCACCAAGACGGAGATCCGGCGGGTAACCAGCATCGACGAATTCCCCCAGGACAACGAATGGATCCAAAAGGAGCGGGCTTGGCGCGAACAGACCGGACAGCTCTAGACCGGACGGGCACTGCTTTGGGCAGCACTCAGTAACTGACGTGAGAAGCACCTGACGTGAGCAGTAACTGGCATGAGCAGTAACGAGGCAAGGGCCGCCGTCGAAGCGGTGTGGCGCAGCGAATCCGCCCGTATTGTCGGCGCCCTTGCCCGTTATACCGGAGACTTTCCACTGGCAGAGGACCTCGCACAGGAAGCACTCGCAGAGGCCCTCGTGTCATGGTCTGTCAACGGCGCACCTGCCAATCCCGTGGGATGGCTCCTCACAGCGGGTCGCCGTCGTGCCATCGATACTTTCCGGCGGCGGGCCGCCCTGGACGACAAGTACGCGTTGCTGGCACGCGACCTCACAGAGGAAGAAGCGGGCGTGGATGCGCTGTTCAACCCCCAAGCCATAGACGACGACGTCCTGGCCCTGATGTTCATTTCCTGCCACCCCGTGGTGTCCAGGGAAGCCCGGATAGCCATGACTCTTCGCGTTGTGGGCGGCATGACCACGGAAGAGATCGCCAAGGCATTCCTGGTCCCGGTGCCAACCATCCAGGCGCGCATCACCCGGGCCAAGAAGACGCTCGCTGCTGCGCGCGTCCCCTTCGCACTGCCCGAAGCCGATCAGGTCCCTGAGCGGCTTGGTTCGGTACTGAATGTCGTCTATCTGATCTTCAACGAAGGAGCCTACGCTTCCGGAGGAGAAAACTGGATGCGGACCGAGCTGGCCAGTGAAGCACGTCGACTTGCCCGAGTGCTGGTCCGCGTGGCACCGGAGCCCGAAGCATTCGGGTTGCTTGCACTCATGGAACTCACAGCGGCGCGGTTCCCGGCGAGGCTCAACGCGGATGGCCAGCCAATCCTGCTGGAAAACCAGGACCGACGTCGATGGGATCAGTCAGCAATCCGGCGCGGACGCGCAGCACTTTCGACGGCGGCTGGTTCCGGCCGTGGGCTCGGCGCCTACGGGCTGCAGGCTTCCATCGCCGAATGCCACGCTGTGGCGCACTCAGTGGAGGAGACGGACTGGGATCGAATCGTGGTTCTGTACGAGGCGCTCGGCCGACTCACGCCGTCGCCCATCATCGATTTGAACCGTGCCGTCGCCGTGTCCATGGCTTCCGGCCCTGCCGCCGCGCTGGACCTCGTTGACGAATTGGATCGCACGGGTGAACTCAAGGGCTCGCATCTCTTGCCGGCGGTAAGAGGCGAGCTGCTGTGGCGGCTTGGACACGATGAAGAAGCGAGGGATGCATTTCACCAAGCTCTTGAACTGTGCTCCAGCGGCGCCGAACGCGTGGTCCTTGAGCGAAAAATCAAGGACTTGCAACCCGGACAACGCCAGTAAGCGCTCAAACGGGTGCATGCTAGCCCCTCGATGTGCGCCGGGCACTTTTATAGCCGGGCATTTTTATAGCCGGGCACTCTTCATGTTCGGAGGCTCTCTTATGTTCTGAGGGGTGTGTGGTGGTGGTTGCGTCGTGGTGTTTGGTGGGGGTCGATGTGTGGGGGTGGGGTGAACCAGGGTACGCCGGTGGTGGTGGTGATGGTCCATTGTTCTTTGTGGATGAGGTGGTGGTGGTGGCTGCAGAGCAGGGTGCCGTTGTCGGTTGACGTGGTGCCGCCGTGTGACCAGTAGGTGATGTGGTGGGCTTCGCACCAGGGGGCGGGCATGGTGCAGTCGGGGAACGCGCAGCCTTGGTCCCGGGCGGTGATGGCTTTGCGGATGTGGGGTGGGAAGATCCGGGTGGTGCGGCCGATGTCCAGGATGCGGGAGTCGGTTCCGAGCAGGACGGGGAGGATGTCGGCGTCGCAGGCGATTTTGCGGATGGTGTTGGGGTGGATCGGGCCGGCGAAGGTGGCGGAGCCGGAGCTGAGCCGGGGGTGTTGCGGGTCAGGTCCGGTCCCTGTGCCTGTGGTCCGGGTGGGGGCCGTGCGCGTGAGTCGTTGAAAGAGGTCGCGTTCGTCGATGGTGACGGCGAGCTGGGGTCGGAGTCCGCCGTTGGAGGGCAGTATCCCTGTGGTCATGGCGACGGCGCAGGCTCCGACGAGGCCGTCGAGGAGTTTCTGGGCCCGGGAACGCCGGTCCAGCTCCGGACCCGCTGGTTCGTTCCCGCCGTCTCCGTTCCCGCCCCCGTTCCCGTTAACGCTGTCGTTGCTTTCGTCGGTGGTGTTGCTGGTTTCGGGCTCATTAGTGTGTGCGGAGGTGAGTCGGGGGTTGGTGGCGGTGTTCATGGCGGTGGTGAGTGTTTCGTATTGTTCGGTGGTGGCGAAGATTTCCAGGTGGTGCAGTCCGTGGCGGGGCTTGCGGATGAAGGTGCCTTGGAGCTGGCGGAGGATTTCTTCGCTGGGTTCCGGGCCGTCCTGGTCGATCAGGTCGTTCCAGCGTTTGGTCATTTTCAGGACGAAGTCGGGGTCGGACCCGGCGGCGGTGCGGGTGAGGGCGTGTTCCATCCGGGTGATGGTCTCCTCGTCGGTGAGGAGCCGTACTTTGTCCAGGGCGGCGCTGATGATGCTCGCAGACCGGGTGGGTATTTGCGTGGATTCGAGGGCTTGGGCCAGGATTTCGCGGCGGGCCGGGATGTGTTGCCCGGCGATTCCGGTCCCGGGGAGGACCTGGGAGGCCAGGGCGAGCCGGCGCCGGGCTTCGCTGATGCCGATCCTCAGGCGGGCCCGCAGGAATTCCGCGGCGTTGCGGTAGCCATCATCGGCCACCGCAGCAGCGTCCGCCGCAGCAACAGCACCGAACCCAGCAGCAGCATTGAAGCCAGCAGGGGTGGCGGATCCAGCAGAAGTATTGAAGCCAGCAGCGGCGGCGGATCCGCCGGCAGTGGAGAAGCCAGCAACAGCGGCGGATCCAGCAGCAGTATCGGATCCTGCAGCCGTGGCTGTGGCGGTGGCGGGGTTTGGTCCTGTGGGTGCGGGGTTGGTCCAGCCTGTCTGCCATCCCGTGCCCGCCGCGGAGGAGGGCCGTGCCTGCTGGGCCCGGGTGCGGGTCCGTTCCACGGCGTGCGCCGCGATGACCTGCAGGTATTCCACGGTGCGGGCGATCTCCTCCACCCGCCCGGCGAACCCTGCGGCTTCGGCAAACCCGAACCCCGGGGCACCGGCCACGGTGACGGAACGCAGACTTTCCAAGGCCCCAACGCTGTCCGCCAGCGCATCCCCAAGTCCCAGCGCATCCCCAAGTCCGAGCGTATCCTCGAGCCCGAGCGTATCCTCAAGCCCCGGCGCGCCCTGATGTCTTAGCGGACTCCCGAGTCCCAAGGAACCGCCCAGTCCTGGGGAAACAGGGCTGACTTCAGGATCGACCCTAATTCCTGGATCGACTTCAACTTCAGGATCGCCCTCAAGGCCGGCGCGGGGCAGTGGTTCCAGGCCGTGAACACGCTCGACTTCACGGTCCATTTCACTAAGGGTGGCGAAGGATTTCGGTTCAATGCCGCGAAGCAGCGCCATGGCCCTGAGCTTCTCCGAATCGCCGCCTGCCGCAGCCGCCGCCGTCGGGCTTTCACAGCCGGCATGGCCGCTGGCAGGACCGGTGTGGCTTCCTCGGGGAAGGCCCCGGGGGCGCACCACGACGCCAGGCATCGCTGCCCGTCGCGCCATGATTTCCCCAATGCTTCCCATGAACAAACCCTCTCACCAGGGTCTGACATTTTTAGGAAGCACCTCCAAGGGCTCAGCCGGGATAGCCATACTCCTCATCAGATACCAACTCGCCCCAGGTTGTTTCGGAACCGTCTGAGGCTCCGGTGGTTTCCCACATGGCAAGGTGGCTCATGAAATGGTCCGGAGCAGCACCGTGCCAGTGCCACTCGCCCGGCGGTGTGTAGATGGTGTCACCTTGACGGGCCACCTTCACCTCGCCTCCGCGCGCCTGCACCAGGCACACACCGTCGGTCACGTAGAGCGTCTGTCCAGCCGCGTGGGTGTGCCACGCCGTTCTCGCACACGGTGCGAAGCGGACGATGTTCACCCGCAGTCGGGAGGGCTCGTCTCCCTTGGCGATGACGTCGAAGTAGACTTCGCCGGTGAAGAGCCCTGATGGTCCCTTGGTGCTTGTGGTTTTGGCGGTAATGTCCATGGTTCCTTTTTCGTTGCGGAATTAATTGCGGTTCGCCTTGCGTTTCGTCGCGCGGAGGTCGTGGCCGGGTTCAGGCGTGCCAGGTTCAGAGGCAAGCGTGGTGGCAGCCCAACTCGCAAGCAGTTGCAGGGCATCCTCAGTCCCGGTGCCGGGCTCCGGGTTGTAGATGGTCATGGTCAGGCCGTCGTCAGCGGACAACTCAAACGCCTCGTAGAGCATGTGCAGGTCCCCGACGATCGGATGACGGAATTGTTTCTTGCCGGTGTAATGCTGCCGGACGTTGTGCGAAGCCCAGCGCACACGGAATTCTTCGCTGCGGGTGGACAGCTCGCCTACGAGGTCTGTGAGTCCACGGTCGTATGGGTCCCGCCCGGCCTCGGTCCGCATAATGGCCACCGTGTCGTTGGCGGCCCGTTCCCAATCGGTGTAGAAGTCATGGCTGCGGGGATCGAGGAAGAGGAAGCGGGCAAGGTTGGGTGGTCCGGAAGGGTTGTCGTAGCTTTCCGAGTACAGTGCCCTGCCCAAGGCGTTGGTAGCGAGGATATCGAGCCGGCCATTGCGCACGAATGCCGGTGAATGGGTGATTGCGTCCAATGTGAGTTGGACGCCCTGCCGGATGGATTGTTTCCGTACCGGCCGACGCCGCAACCGGCCGCCGTCGTTGGCCGCACGGGCGAGGTCCAAGAGATGCGCCCGTTCGGCGTCGTCCAGTTGCAGGGCATTGGCGAGCGATTCGAGGACGCTATCCGAGACGCCTGAGAGGTTCCCCCGCTCCAAGCGGGTGTAGTACTCAACACTGACGCCGGCAAGCATGGCAACTTCGCCTCGGCGGAGCCCCAGGACGCGCCGGTTGCCGCCATAGGCGGCAAGCCCAGCTTGTTCGGGGGTGATCTTCGCTCTTCGTGTCGAGAGGAAATCGCGCGTCTCGGTACGGTTGTCCATGTTTCCAACGGTAGGGGTTTTGGTCTCCCAAGGGAGTCCCTGTCAGTACCCCTAACAGCAGTAACTCCTTGCATTGTGGAAAAGAGGGTTAGATGGAAACATCCACTGATCTTCATCACGCAGGAGAAACATGCCTTCCGCTAACGCTTATGCTTCCCCCTCGGCCACGGGCGACCTGACCCTGACCACCATCGAACGTCGCGGGGTTGGACCTCACGATGTGCACATTGACATCAAATTCGCTGGCATCTGTCACTCGGACATCCACACTGTGCGCGGCGATTGGGGTCCCCAGCAGTACCCGCTGGTCCCTGGCCACGAGATTGCCGGCATCGTTACCGAAGTTGGCCCGAACGTCACCAAGCACAAAGTCGGCGACCGGGTTGGTGTTGGCTGCATGGTCAACTCGTGCAAGGAGTGCAGGAACTGCTTGGCGGGCGAGGAACAGTACTGCCTCAACGGCAACGTGGGCACTTACGGAGCAATTGACCGTGACGGTACCGTCACCCAGGGCGGTTACTCGAGCAGCGTGGTGGTGAACGAGGACTTTGTCGTCACCATCCCTGAAGCGCTGGATCTCGACGTCGCTGCACCGCTGCTGTGCGCAGGTATCACGACCTTCTCCCCGCTGCACCACTGGGAAGCCGGCCCTGGCAAGAAGGTCGCGATCGTGGGCCTTGGCGGCCTGGGCCACATGGGGGTCAAGATTGCCCACGCCATGGGTGCCGAGGTGACGGTTTTGTCTCAGTCCCTGAAGAAGATGGAAGATGGCCTCAATCTTGGCGCTGACCACTATTACGCCACCAGTGATCCTGCCACGTTCGAGCAACTGGCAGGTACCTTTGACCTCATCATCAACACGGTCAGTGCTTCCATCGATATCAGCGCCTACCTGCAACTGCTGAGCCTTGACGGCACGCTGGTGAACGTTGGCGCGCCGGCCGAGCCGCTGCCCGTGAATGCTTTCGCCCTCATCGGTGGGCGCCGCAGGTTCGCCGGCTCCATGATTGGCGGAATCCGCGAAACCCAGGAAATGCTGGACTTCTGCGCCGAGCACGGGCTCGGTGCCGAGATCGAGGTCATCCCCGCCAGCGAGATCAACGATGCTTATGAGCGCGTACTTGCCTCCGATGTGCGTTATCGCTTCGTCATCGACGCGTCCACCATTGGCTAGCACGCCGACCCAACAGCAAGACCACTGAAGGGGCCACGCATCCTCGCAGCCGTCAGGTTGATCGAGGGGCGTGGCCTTTTTAGTGCAGGCAAGCAGGGACAATGGTGTGGTGACTTTTAGACTGGAGACCATTGGTGCAGGGCTGGTCTTCGCTGATTCCCTGGGAAAGCTCACCGCCGCGCTTAAAAGCCAGGGCGACGGCGGAACGGTAGTCGTCCAGGCCCCACCCGGGACGGGAAAGACAACATTGGTTCCTCCACTGCTGGCCAACCTCGTGGAGGAGGCGCGCCCGGGCCAGCCCCGCGTTGTCGTCACCCAACCGCGCAGGGTGGCCGCGCGTTCAGCCGCCCGCCGCCTTGCCTCGCTCGACGGCAGCCGTCTGGGCAGCCGGGTGGGTTATACAGTCCGCGGCGAGAGCAAATCGGGCCCGGACACTGTGGTCGAATTCGTCACTCCCGGCATTCTCTTGCGGCGCCTCCTGGCTGATCCGGGACTTGAGGGCACGCAAGCGGTGATCCTGGATGAGGTCCACGAGCGGGGCCTCGAAACCGACCTGCTGGTGGGCATGCTCGCGGAAGTCCAGGAACTCCGGGGCGACCTCACGCTGGTGGCCATGTCGGCAACCGTTGACGCGAAGCGTTTCGCCAACCTGCTGGGGCAAAACGGGCTGGAGCGAGGCGGCTTGGGCGAGGCCGACGGCGGCGTGCCGGCTCCCGTCGTCGACTGTCCTTCCGTGCTGCACGCCCTGGAGGTCCAGTGGGTTCCGGCCCTGGGCCAGCGCTTGGACGATCGCGGCGTGGCATACAGCTTCCTTAACCATGTTGCCGAGACAACGGTGGCCGCCCACGAGGAAGCGCTCATGGAAAACCCCGACGTTGACGCTTTGGTCTTCCTCCCAGGCGTCCGTGAAGTGTCCGACGTCGCCAGCCGCCTCCGCGGGCGGGTCCAGGCCGGTGTTGAGGTACTTGAACTGCACGGCCAGATCGGTCCAGACGCCCAGGACCGGGCGGTTTCGGGCCGGGAACCCGGCGGCCCTCCTCGAATTATTGTGTCAACGGCGTTGGCCGAGTCGTCACTCACGGTGCCGGGCGTCCGGCTCGTTATTGATTCCGGCCTGTCACGTGAACCGCGTCGTGACGCGGGCAGAGGCATGTCCGGACTGGTGACGGTGTCCTGCTCGAAGGCTTCTGCGGAGCAGCGGGCCGGTCGCGCAGCCCGCCAAGGACCAGGCAGGGTGGTCCGGTGCTACGACCAACAGGCCTTCGCCGCTGCGCCAGCACATCAAACCCCCGAGATTTCGGTGGCCGACCTCACCAGCGCCGCTCTGGTTCTCGCTTGCTGGGGAGCACCCGGGGGCCGGGGGCTTGCACTGCCCGACGCACCACCGCGTGCCGCTATGGATGACGCCGTCGAGGTCCTTCGGGAACTCGGTGCAGTGACAGTGGAAGGAACGGTCACGGACCTGGGCAGGACACTCGCGAAGATCCCGGCAGACCCGCGGCTGGCCCGCGCGTTGCTGGACGGTTCCGCGCTGGTTGGCCGCCGCCTTGCCGCTGAAACCGTGGCACTGGTGGCCGGTGATCAACGCGCCCCTGGTGCCGATCTCACAAAACTCCTGGCGGCAGTCCGTTCCGGATCAGACCCGGCAGCCCGACGATTCGCCGAGGACGTCAAACGGATGGAATCGTTCGGGCGTCAGGAGACCTCCGACGTCGTGAAAGCGCCGATGGACGTTGCAGCGAGGGAGGCTCCGGGGTTCGTGGTCGCGTTGGCCTTCCCCGACCGTATTGCCAGGCGGGTTCCCGGCCAAGGGGCACCCACGTATCTGCTGACATCGGGCACCAGGGCTGGTTTGCCCGCGGGTAGCTCCCTGGCCGGTCATGACTGGTTGGCCGTGGCCGAGGTTTCCCGCGCCCAAGGCAGGGATGCCGCGGGCACGGGAGCCGTGATCCGATCGGCGGCGCCCCTGTCCGCCGAACTGGCGGTGGCTGCGGCGCCGGAGCTGTCGGTGGAGGAAGTAACGGCACGTTTCGCCCAAGGCCGGGTGACCGCCAGGCTTGAGCGGAGGCTGGGAGCCCTTGTGCTGTCCTCGACGCCCGTGCGCCCCAGCGTCGAGCAGGGCCGACATGCTGTTGCAATTGCGCTGGAAAAGGCAGGACTCTCGATGATCGGGTGGTCCGCTGGGGCAGATGCGCTGCGCCGGCGTCTGGCCTTGTTGCACCGGGAGCTGGGCGATCCGTGGCCGGATGTCAGCGAATCCGCCCTGTTGGCCAGGTTGGATGACTGGCTTGCCCCGGAGCTCGAATCCATGGCCACCGGTACCCCGGCCGCCACCATTGACCTCACCGATCCACTCCGGCGCCTGCTCCCGTGGCCCGAGGCTTCCACCTTGGACAGCCTGGTGCCTGAGCGCCTTCAGGTGCCCAGCGGCTCGCGGGTGAGGATCGAGTACCCAGAGGTCGCTGACGGCTCCGGGGGGCCGGATCGAAAGAATGCGGAGCACGACGGCGGTAGCCCGGTTGTAGCGGTCAAGCTGCAGGAATGCTTCGGCTGGGACCGCACGCCCCGCCTAATTGGCGGAAGGGTACCGGTGCTTTTCCACCTTTTGTCTCCCGCAGGCAGGCCGTTGGCAGTGACAGCCGATCTCGCTTCGTTCTGGTCCGGGCCCTACTCCCAGGTTCGGGCAGAGATGCGTGGGCGCTACCCCAGGCATCCCTGGCCCGAAGATCCGTGGACGGCACTGGCTACGGCCAAAACCAAGAACCGCATGTAACCCGACCGATGAGAAAAACTGCTAGGCAAGCCTTTCCAACATGAACTGGATCTCGCCGTCCACGAACGTGCCTATTACGCTGCTTGCCGCAAACTCATCCGGGGCCGTTGTCAGTGGGTCCCGCTCGAACGCGGTGAAGTCGGCGCGTTTGCCCACCGTGATGGAGCCCGAAACGTCCCACAGTCCTGCAGCCCGCGCCGCGTGCGAGGTGTAGCCCTCAAGCGCTTGGAGTGCGGTGAGCGCCTGGGCTGGTGCGATGGGTTCCTGCTCCGGATGTCCGGAACGGCGCCGCAACTGGGCGTCTGCAATGATCGGCAAGGGTGCGTACGGAGCGATCGGCCAGTCGGAGCCGATGCCCACGGTGACTCCGGCCTCGCGGAGGTCCCTGCAACGCCATGCGCGGTCGGCACGGACCTTGCCTAGCCGGGTGGACCAATTGTCACTGTGGTCAGCCACGGAATAATGCGTGCAGTGCGTCGGCTGCATACTCGCCACGACTCCGGCGTGCTGGAAGCGTTCCACCAGCTGGTCGGGCACCGTTTCGATATGTTCAATCCTGTGAACTGTCTGGCGGAGCACGTCCGAGGGCACAACACCGCGGAGCGACTCCAAGGCGTCCAGGACATGTTCCACGCCGGCATCGCCAATGGCGTGTGTCGCCGTCGGGATTCCCCGGGAGGCAAAGTAGCGTACCGCAGCTGTGTATTCTTCCGGCCGTGGCCAGAATGGCGCAGTGGATTGGCCGTACAGGTCCGGCTCGTAAAGCCACGCCGTCCCATTGTCCACGGTTCCATCAACGAACAGTTTGATGGCCTCGACCGACCAGCGGCGTCCGCCGGTGCCTACAGTGCGGGCAAGCTGCTTCCATTCGGCCACGCCAGTGCCCGGCATGCACCACGGCGCACTCCGCAACCGCAGCGGCAGCTCACCGTCGGCTTCCAAAGCCTGAAGTAGAGCCGTCGACTCCTCGTCATGGTCCATGACGTGCCCGCCGGTCAGGCCGGACCGGGCGAAGTCGCGGAGCAAGACACCCAGGCGGGTCTTGCGGTCCTCAAACGATTCCTTGGGAATGTGACGCTGCACCAGTTCAATGGCCGCCGCTTCGAGGAGCATCCCGGTGGGGACGCCGTCGGCGTCGCAGACCACCTCGGCGGACTGGTCGAATTCAACGCGGCCACTGATCCCGGCCAATTCCAGTGCCCGGCTGTTCGCCAACGCCGAATGCCCGTCGAACAAACGGATCATCGCCGGCCGGTCTCCGGAGACTTCGTCGAGCACCCTGCGGTGCAGGGGTACTGGGCCAAACGCGTTCGGATTCAGACCCCACGCACGCAACCAGCCGCCGTCGTCCGATGGCACTGGGCCCGTCATTGATTCTGGGCCGGTCGTTGATTCTGCGCCGTTCATTGATTCTGACTGCAGCAGCGCGCGTACTTCAGCCAAAGTCGACGCGCCGGACAGATCACAGCCGATGGTCAGGTCCAGGCCAAACACCGGGTGGATGTGGCAATCCACCAGGCCCGGCGTAAGTGTCGCACCGCCAAGGTCCACTACCCGTGTACTTGGCCCACGCCACTGCTGGGCATCCTCCCGGGTTCCGACGGCGGCAATCAACCCGTCGCGGACGGCAACGGCCTGAATGGCCGGTCGGGAACCGTTATCCGGGTGGTCGTCGAGTGTGTGGATGGTGTCGGCAAGGACAATGAGGTCAGGAGTCATGGGTTTCGAAGCTTCCAATCCGGGCGAAGATGTGAGGGCGGGCACTGCGCAATCTGCGGGCTGTCAGCAGGCCTGCCAGGAAAACAAGGGGGGTCACCAACAGGAGGATGGTGTTGGTAAGGGCATCGGCGAAAGTCAGCAGTTCGATGTTGATGGCGATGAGGGCAACCACACCGAAGAGCAGGATGGCTGAAGCGATGCTCAAAGGAATGAGCAGCCGGTTGGTCACAGCTTCCGGGTTGCGCCGAAGGTAGATGAAAGCTGCCACGGACACCAGTCCCTGCAACGCGACAATGCCGAAGATGCCGGGGGTGTTGACCCAGATCAGCAGCTGCTTGTAAGGATCGGCGCCGGCGATGGCGCAAATAATGATGACGACGGCTGCGAGGGCTGTCTGGATCTGTCCGGCGCGGTGCGGGGACTTGTACTTCGGATGGGTCCTCCCGAGGAAAGCGGGAAGGACGCCGTCCTTTGCCAGCATGTAAACGTAGCGGTTGATGGCATTGTGGAAGGCAAGCTGGGAGGCATAGACACTGGTCACGATCAGCACGTACATGACAACCTCGGCCCACGGACCCACGTAGTGATTGATCGTGGCGAAGAACATGCCGTCGGCCAACTCACCTGCAGCTGCCATCACGTCACCATCGCCGTAGGCCTGGATGACCGTCCACACGATGAACGCATAGAACACGGACATGAAGCCGACCGCGATGTAGGTTGCCCGCGGGACGGACTTGTCCGGGTTTCGGGCTTCACGGCGGTACAGCACGGTGGATTCAAAGCCCATGAAAGCGGCGAAGCAGATGGCAAGGATGGCCAGGACGCCAGGGGTGAACGCATGCTCGGGGGAGAAGGAGGCAAGGCTGATGCCTTGGGCGCCCCCATTCGCCAGGATGCCGGCGCCCATGACGGCAAGGATGGCGGTCTCGGCAATGAGCAGGACACCCAGGACCTTTGCCCCGACGTCGATGCCCCGATAGCCAAGGAACCAGACGGCGGCGACGGCCAGCAAGGCGACTGCCGGCCATGGGACGTCCAGGCCGAAGAGTGTTCGGAGCATGGCCTGGGTCTGGACTGCGAAGAGCCCGTAGACGCCGATCTGCAGGCAGTTATAGGAGACGATGGCGAGGATGGCGGAGGCCAGACCTACTGTTTTTCCCATGGCAAGAGTGATGTAGGTGTAGAAGCCGCCGGCTGCTTTGACGTGCTTGGTCATGGCCATGAAAGCCACAGCGAAAATCAAGAGAACGGCGCCGGCGATGACGTAGCCCATGGGGGCGCCAATGCCCCCGATGCCAATGGCCACGGGTGCCACGCCGGCCATCACGGTCAAGGGAGCTGCTGCGGAGATGACCAGGAAGGCAATGCCGCCTGTGCCGATGGCATTTTTCTTGAGCCCGTTTCCAGCATCCGCTGCAGGAGGGCGGGTTTCGATTTCAGACATGGTGTCCTCGGAGATCTAATGCGGGGAGATTTGGGGGGAGCCGATCGATAAGCGAAAGGCTTTCGTTTATCGTAGGGCCTTGTGATTGGGCGCACAATACCTTTGCCCAAACTTCTGGCTAGAGTCGTAACAACACATTGATTGGAGAACCCGAATGCCACGCCCGCTGGTTCCGCTGATATCCATCGACGCACTCGTCACGGCCGCCTTGGAACTGGTGGACGAGGCCGGGGACTTCAGCCTGCCCAAACTGGCCAAGAGGATCGGCGTCAGTCAATCGTCCATCTACAACCATGTCAGCGGCCGCGAACAAATACTGGAGCTGATGCGTGGACGGATCATCGCCCAGAGCCCTTACGCCCTCCATGAGGGGCAGGACTGGGAGGACGCCCTCAGGGTCATCGTCCGCGCCTACCGCGACGCCTTCGCCCGGCACCCCCGCCTGGCGCCCCTGCTGGTCTTGCAAACTGTGCAGGACGATCAGGTGCTGGCTCTCTATGAGAGTCTGGCGGTCGCCTTGGAAAATGCCGGTTTCCAGGGACAGGATGTGGTTTCGGCCATCTCCACGATCGACAGTTTTGCCTTGGGATTTGCATTGGACCTGGCCGCTCCCGACGTCGTGTGGGCCCCTCCGGTTGACGGCTACCCGGCCCTTACCCAGGCGTTAACGCACGCGGGTCCGCCGGACAAGCGGGGTGAAGCAGCCTTCGATTTCGGTTTGGAGATCCTGGTAGCAGGGCTCCGTTCACGCCTCAACTCCCCGGTGCCGTGAACAGCGCTGTGAACGGCGCTGTGAACGGCGCTGTGAATCCTTTACAAACCTGGTGGGCGGCTGTGGTCCGTGGCTTCACCGACGTCCACACGACGGCCGTGCCCCTATCTGCGTTGGTGGCGATTCTTGCCGCAGCAACCATTTTGAGCATCCCTCGAGCCACATGGCGATGGTTCGGTCTCTACGTCACCTTCGTCCATGAACTGGGCCACGCCTATGCCGCCCTCATGACGGGGCGATTCGTCCACAGCCTCCGCATCGGACTGGATCATTCGGGCCGCCTCGTCAGCAGCGGCCGGAGCCCCTTTGGTGCGGCCTGGTCGGGGTTCTGGGGATATCCTGCGCCCGCGGTAGTGGGACTTGCCTTGATTGCTGCGTTCGCCGCCGGCCGGTCAGGGGCCGCAATGTCCGTAGGCGCCCTCATCCTGCTGGTCTCCCTGATTTTCCTGCGCAACCTCACAGGGATCCTCGTGGCGGTGGTCAGCGCAGCTATCGCCCAGCTTTTGGTCTTCTTCGGATCTCCCACCATCGTTGACTACGCTGTGCTGGCCTTGGGGATCGCCCTGTCAGTGGGTGCCGTGCGCGACCTTTTCAAGCTTGCCGGTGTCCATACACGGCGCCGGAACCGGCTCGCAGCGTCGGACGCCTACATCCTGAGCCAAACCACGGGTGTCCCATCATTCCTGTGGCTGACAGGATTCTCTGTAGTCATCACAGGAAGCACTGTAACCTCAGCATGGTTGTTGTGGGGCATGGTGCCGGCCTAGTACGGGCTGGCCGCTTCGCCGCCGGCTCTTCGTCCGCAACTGGGTCTTGCCCTGTGGTCGCCTCAGGGTGTCCAATCCTCTTACACGTTCGAACCTTTCGACGCGTTCGAACTCCGAGCTTGGATACGACACCAGGAGGTGCTCATGTCCGCGAAGGGCACACGGGAGACGGCCAAAGCGGCCGGACCCGGTACACCCGAGTCCCGGCGAAGCGAGAACGGTACGGCTCTGGCGGCAAGCGATCCTGCCAAGATACGCAACGTGGCACTCGTGGGGCATTCAGGTGCAGGGAAGTCGATGCTGGTAGAGGCACTGTTGGCCGCGACCGGGGCCATCACCAGGATGGGCTCGATCACCGAGGGAACCACCGTCAGTGATTCAGACCCCTCAGCCATCCACCAGCAGAGGTCCGTCACAATGTCAGTGGCCCCGATACTGGTGGGCGAGGTCAAGGTGAACCTGATCGACACTCCGGGGTACACGGATTTCACAGGGGAATTACGAGCAGGGTTGAGGGCCGCCGATGCGGCCCTCTTTGTCGTGTCCGCCGTGGATGGCATCGACGGCGCCACCATCGCCTTGTGGGGTGAATGCGAGAAGATCCGCATGCCGAGGGCTGTCGTAGTCAGCCGCCTGGACCACCCCCGCGCAGACTTCAGTGCCGCCGTCGTGCGTTGCCAGGAAGCCTTCGGCGAGGCCGTTCTCCCGCTGTACCTGCCTTCCGGGGGAGAACTGGCAGGCGTGCTCCACGGAAGCAGCAATGATCCTGCAGTGGAGGAAGCCCGCGGTCCGTTGATTGAAGGGATCATTGCCGAGAGCGAAGACGAGACGTTGATGGACCGCTACCTGGGCGGTGAAGAGTTGCCGCTGGAGGACCTCATCAAGGACCTGGAGACCGCTGTGAGCAGAGGCTCCTTCTTCCCGGTGATGGCTACCTCGGCCGAAACGGGTTTGGGGCTTCCCGAGCTCATGGCGCTGATGATCGATGCGCTGCCGTCGCCGCTGGAACGAACCGCACCCCCGGTGATGAAGCTCGACGGTTCGTCCCTGAAACCGCTGGACTGCGACCCCGCAGGACGCCTGGCTGCCGAGGTGGTACGGACGACTGTGGACCCGTTCCTGGGCCGCGTGTGCCTGGTCCGTGTTTTTTCCGGAACCCTCCGTGAAGATACAGCCATCCACATCGGCGGCAGGGGATTGGCTGACAGGGGCCACGAGGACCACGACAGCGATGAACGCGTCACGCATCTGTACTCACCCGTCGGATCAAGCCTGAAGGCTGTCTCCCAGTGCATCGCAGGTGACATTTGCGCCCTCAGCAAGTTGGCAAACGCGGAAACCGGGGACACGGTATCTGACAAGGACGCCCCGCTGCTGATCGAAACCTGGAACATGCCTGAACCGCTGATGCCCATAGCGATCGAAGGAATGTCCCGTAGCGACGAGGACGCGCTGGCCAAAAGCATAGGAAAGGTAGTCGCGGCAGATCCGACGCTTCGGGTGGAACGAAACCAGGACACGCACCAGTTGATCCTGTGGTGCATGGGTGAAGCGCATGCCGAGGTGATCCTGGACAGGCTGCGCAACCAGGGCGTCAAACTTCAAACCGTGGAGGTCATCACACCGTTGCGGGAGACCTTCGCCAGCAAGGCAGCCGGGCACGGCCGGCACGTCAAGCAATCCGGCGGACATGGGCAGTTCGCTATCTGCGACATCGAGGTCGAGCCCCTGGCGCGCGGGGAGGGGTTTGAATTCGCTGACAAGACGGTGGGCGGTGTCATTCCCGGTACGTTCGTCACTTCCGTGGAAAAGGGCGTCCGCTCCCAGATGCTGAAGGGCGTTTCGGCCGGGTTCCCCGTGGTGGATATCAAAGTCACCTTGGTGGGCGGAAAAACCCACAGTGTGGATTCCTCGGACGCAGCCTTCCAGGCCGCCGGCGCCTTGGCCCTCCGCGAAGCCGCGGCAACGGCCAAAATCCAGTTGCTTGAGCCCGTGTCAGCCGTTGTGGTCAGTGTCCCGGACGAACATGTCGGGGCAGTGATGAGTGATTTGTCCGGCCGAAGGGGACGGGTGACAGGCACGACGGCAGCCAACGGCGAAGGCACTGAGATCACCGCCGAGGTCCCTGACCAGGAACTTCGGCGCTACGCCGTGGAACTTCGCGCCCTGACAGCGGGCACCGGCCGCTTCCGGAGATCCTACCTGCGCCACGAGCCGGTGCCGAAGTAGTTCCTCAACTGTTTTCCCTCATGAATCCTGCCACCGCGGGTGCAAGCGAGGCACCTATCTCGGCGGCACTGCGCTTGAGGCCCTTGACCACGAACGAATGGTCTGCATTTTCGCTCCACTGGAGAGTGGCCGTCGTGCCTATCCTGGCCACCACAGACTCCAGGAGTTCTGGTGTCGCGAAGGTATCGCGGGTGCCCTGGAGGAAGAGCATGGGCACCGTTATGCCGTAGAGGTGTTCATCGCGGAGCTTCTCCGGTTTGCCCGGCGCGTGGAGTGGATAACCGAGATACACCAGGCCACCCGCCGGCATTCCCTCAGCCACGGCCATGGAGGCCATCCGTCCGCCAAAGGATTTTCCCCCCGCCCACAACGGTTCATCGCCTGCCAGTTCCGCGGCCTTTTCCATGACAGCGCGCCACGTGGCTATGGCTGCCGGCGGGCGGTCAGGGAATCGTCGCCCGGCTTCCCGGTACGGAAAATTGAAGCGCAGCGTACTGACGCCTTCCTCCGCCATCGCTTCGGCAAATCCCTGCAGGAAGGGGTGTTCCTTTCCTGCTCCGGCGCCGTGGGCAACTACGAGGGTGGCGAACGACTTCTCCGGACGGACGTGGATTCCCGATACCTTGGTGTCTCCCATGGCAACAGTCAGGGCGGTTTCAGTGTTTGGCATGTATCCATCATGAAGCAGTTTGGCCTTGGAGCTGTCAGGCATACTCCCCGCCGCCCGAAAAAAGGGACGCGGGATGCTGACGTGAACACCCTTGACGGGGTAGCTTGTGGCCATGGCGAGCGAATCAGCAACAGTCTCCGTGCCCGGTCCCGAGGGCCCCCGAGAAGTTCGGATTTCAAGTCCAGGCCGCGTCATGTGGCCTGAGGCCGGGCTGACGAAACTGGACCTGGCAAACTACCTGGTGGACGTGGGGGACGCTTTTGTAGCGGCCAACGGCAACCGGCCCGTCAGTCTCCAGCGGTACTCGGGCAACATCGAGGGCGAGATGTTCTTCTCCAAGAACCCTCCCAAGGGTGCGCCGGACTACGTCCGCTCGGTCATGGTGACTTATCCGAGCGCACGGACGCATCCGCAGTTGGTGATCGATGAACCCGCGGCCGCGGTGTGGGCAGCGCAAATGAACACGGTCGTTTTCCACCCGTGGGCTTCCCGTGCCAACGATCCCGATAACCCCGACCAGCTGCGAATCGACCTCGATCCCCAGCCGGGAACCGACTTTGATGACGCCATACCGGCTGCGCAGGAACTCCGTGCGTTGTTGGACGAAGCGGGGCTGACGGCCTTCATCAAGACCTCGGGCAACAGGGGACTGCATGTGTATGCGCCCATCCACCCCAAGCATGAATTCCTGGAAGTGCGCCACGCGGTGATCGCTGCCGGCCGGGAGTTGGAGCGACGGATGCCCGAGAAGGTCACTACAGCATGGTGGAAAGAAGAACGCGGGACCAGGATCTTCGTGGACTTCAACCAGGCCAACCGCGACCGGACGATCGCCGGCGCATACAGCCCGCGTGCCGTACCAAATGCACAGGTATCGTGCCCGTTGGCGTGGGAAGAGCTGGAGAATTCCGATCCGGCCAAATACACCATCACCACTGTCCCGGACCGGCTGAAGACAACAGGTGACCCGTGGGCAACCATGCATGACAAGCCCGGAGACATCGACGTCCTGCTGCAATGGTGGGAGCGCGACGTCAAGAACGGCCAAGGCGAAATGCCGTTCCCACCGGAATTTCCCAAGATGCCGGGGGAGCCAATGCGGGTGCAGCCCAGCCGGGCGCGCAAGCAGGAGGAGTAAACCCAGGAGCGGGTGTGCATCCAGGTTCACGCGGGGGCATTGTGACCGCAACGCTTGTATGCGGCCTGTTCCTCGCTGGCTGCACGGGCGAACCGCGGCCCAACCCGCTGCCGTCGACGCCAGTGACAAGCTCGACGGCGGACCCTCCCACGGTCCCTGCGCCGCCGCCGACATCAACATCACAGTCACCACCGGTAACACCTGCCTTTCGCGAGCTGCAGGCAACTTTGGAACTCTTTAGTCGGGAGATGCTCCAGAACGGTGCGCCGGCGGTGCTGATGGAGGCCAGAGCCGGGCAACAAGTGTGGAGGCACGCGGCAGGTGTAAGGAGCCTTGACGGAGGGGCTCCCGCGCAGGCGGATGATCCGATCCGGGTGGGCGGGCTGACGCGGACCATGGTGGCAGTTTGCGTGTTGAAGCTGGTGGAAGAAGGCCGGCTGGTACTTGAGGATCCGATCGCCAGATACCTGCCGGGGATCGACGTCCTCCTGCCGCCGGGGCAAGAGTCAGTGACAGTCCGGCAATTGCTGGACCACACCTCGGGGACTCCCTATGCCAGCGGACTTTCGGATTATGCGGTCCTTGGCTTTTTGGTGGAGCGGCTGCGGGGGGCTCCACTGGGAACCGTGTTGCGAACGGACATCCTGGATCCCTTGAATTTGCATTCAACCATGGTGTTGGACGAGGGCCCCCTTCCGGCCGCGTTGGTCCATGGTTATGCAGTGCTGCGGGGTAAAACCGTGGACGTCACACATTCGGCGCAGCCTGGCGGCCCGGCTTCAGAGGGCGTGATCGCCAGCGTGGCGGACATCAACGCCTTCTATGCAGCGTTGCTCAAAGGGCGGCTGCTGTTACCGCAGAGCCTCCTGGAGATGAAGGGCCCGGTTTTCGCCGATTACGGATTGGGTCTGGACCACTGGAAGGACACGTGTACCAACGGCCTCTATTACGGCCATTCAGGTGACATACCTGGCTATGGCACCATCTCGATCAGCAGCGCTGATGGCAACCGTCAGCTCACCATTTCCTTGGCGTACCCGCCGCTGCCCCTTTCCACGCAACCCTCGGCCATCGCCTTGGAACTGACAGGGCTGGCCCAGGTCGCTTTGAACGCGAGCTGCCGCTTCCAGTTCCGCTGACGCCGGTCCTACGGAGGGCTGGGACCCTATTCGAACCGTGAAGGATCGCCCGTTCCGCGCCGCACTACCTCTGCCGTGCCGCTGGAGAAGTCGATCACTGTGGTGGGCTCTGAACCGGTATCGCCGGAATCGATCACTGCGTCCACTTCGTTGTCCAGCCGCTCCTTGATTTCCCAGCCCTGCGTCAGTGGCTCCTCCTGGTCAGGCAGCAGGAGCGTGCTGGACAGCAAGGGTTCACCGAGTTCCGCAAGGAGTGCCTGGACCACCTTGTGGTCCGGGATGCGTACGCCCACTGTCTTCTTTTTCGGGTGGAGCAGGCGTTTGGGGACCTCGCGGGTGGCCGGAAGGATGAAGGTGTAGCTGCCGGGGGTGACTGCCTTGATGCTGCGGAAAACATCGTTGTCGATCATCACGAACTGCCCCATTTGGGCAAAATCCTTGCAGACCAGGGTGAAGTGGTGTTTGTCGTCCAGTTGCCGGATGGTCCGGATGCGATCCAAGGCTTCCCTGTTGCCGATCTGGGCACCCAGGGCGTAACAGGAGTCGGTGGGGTAGGCGATCAGCCCGCCGCTTTGCAGCATATTAACCACTTGGCCGATGGCGCGTGGTTGGGGATCTTCAGGGTGGACGTCAAAGAATCTGGCCATGGAGAGAGCCTACGTCAAAGCTAGGACAGGATGTCTTTGGTAGTGAACTTCCCGTAGGCCAGCGCGCCGCAGACGGCAATATATCCAGCTTGGAGAAGCGCGTTTTCGCCAAACGATGTCCAGACAACCGGCTGCCGCAGGAGGTCGGCAAAGCCCAGCCAATGGTGGCTGAACAGCCAAGGATGCAGCCATTCCAGTTGTGGCAGGTTGTCCAGCACCTGCGATACCACCGAGAGGACGATCGTGGCGGCCATGGCGCCCACGGGTACGTCCGTGAAGGTCGAGATGAGCAGCCCGATCGCGGACAGGCCCAGCAGCGAGACCGTGATGTAGGCAGCGATCAGTAAGGAGCGCCATATTGACTCGCCAACCCCGATCGTGTCGCCGGAGAGCAGCGTGACAGGACCGATGGGGAAGAACACGACGCCGGCCAAGGTACCCGCCGCTGCCACCGTAGCCGTAGCGGCACAGCAGAAAGCAACGGCCCCGGCGTACTTGACCAGGAGCAGGCGGATGCGCCCCGACGGTGCCAGGAGCAGATACCGCAAGGTTCCCAGGTTGGCCTCTCCGGCGATGGTGTCTCCGGCCACCACGCCGACAGTGAGGGGGAGGAACAGCGGGACACACACCACGAGGGCCGTCACAGCAACAAAGAGGCCGTTCTGGGTGATCCGATCCAGGAACAGTGGCCCGCGGCCGGGTGTCGCCGGCCGGGACGAGAGCTTGACGGCAAGGGCAATCAGGATGGGAACGGCAGCGAGGGCCACCAGCATGGCCCAGGTCCGGAGGCGACGAAACAGCACGGATAACTCCGAGCCAAGCAACGCCCACCCCATCCCGGTATGGACAGCCTTGTCATTGGAAGTACTGGCTTTTCCAGCCCTTCCAACCCTCTCAAGAGTGCCACCAGTTTCAGCCGACAACGTCGAACCCCTCTCCGGTCAAGGACACGAACCGCTCTTCCAGGCTTGCGTTCTCCACAGAGAAGCCCCGGACCCGTACGCCGTCGGCTACCAAGGCCGCAACGATCTCCTCGGGCTCAACGCCGTCCAGTCCATTTCCCTGGATCACCCCGCGGCCAGGTGCTTCGCCGGGCACCAGCCCCAGCCGGGCCAGGACACGGGCAGCACGTTCGACGTCGGGCGTTCGTACCAGAACGTGCGCTTGCCCGGCAGACCGCAGTTCATCCAGCGGTCCTTGGGCCACCAGCCGTCCGGCACTCATCACCCCCACATGGGTACACATTTGTTCCACCTCGGCCAGGAGGTGGCTGGAAACGAAGACGGTGGTCCCGCCGGCGGCAAGTGAACGCACCAGGCTGCGAACCTCCCGGGTGCCTTGGGGGTCCAGCCCGTTCGTTGGTTCATCGAGCACCAGCAGTTCGCGCGGCCGGAGCATGGCGTTGGCCAGCCCGAGGCGCTGTTTCATGCCCAGTGAGTAGGCACGTACTTTCTTTCCGGCGGCGTGACCCAGCCCAACGCGGTCCAACGCTTCGTTGACGCGGTTGCGCCGGGTGGAAGACGATGCGTGGCGGTCCGCTGAATCCAGCCGCAGCAGATTGGCCGCTCCGGAAAGAAACGGATAGAACCCCGGCCCCTCCACCAGCGCGCCCACATCGGGCAACACCGAGGCCCACTGCCGGGGCATCTCCTTGCCCAGAACCCGTATCTCGCCGCTGTTCGCTGAAGCCAGTCCAAGTAAAACGCGGATCGTGGTGGTCTTTCCCGACCCATTGGGCCCCAGGAAGCCGTAAACCGCGCCACGGGGGACCGCAAGGTCAATGCCATCCACTGCGGAACGGTGCCCGAAGCGCTTCACGAGGCCATGGGTTTCTATGGCAAGGTCCATCGGTTGGGAGCCGGGAGCAGCTTCGCGGATCTCCGTCACAGGATGCCGATCATGGGGCGCTGTTCACAGGTTGCCCTTGGTTGTGCACCGATCATTGGGCACCGGTCATTGGGCATTCGCGGCTGATTCGAGCCGGTCCAAAGGCACCAAGCCGGCATACACGCGGCCGTCGTCGAGAATGAGGACGCTCACCAGGGCCGTGGTCAACGCCCGTCCGCCATTCACCGGTTGCAGGGCCTGGGCGAGTTGCGGGTTGGATGTGAGATCAGCGGGCGCCGTTCCAGCGGGCAACCCGATCACGGTGTCCCACCCTTCGCCGGTCACTGAAGGGCTGGGGCGGGGGAGCACGGGAATGGACGATCCCCCAGGTGTCGGAACAGGCTCATCCGGTGCCGGGACGGCAGGATCTCCCATCTCCCGCGGCATTGGCTTCATGGGGACCGGCTTCTCCGTGACAGTTGCACCGGCCGGAGGAGTGAAGTTAAACAAGGCCGCGTCAGGTGTGGAGAAGTTCACCTCGGTATAGGCAAGTGAATAAGCAGGCTCCGGCTGGCCCTTCGCGCGAACCTCGACGCCCAGCGGCAATCCAGTTTCGGAGTCGACGTTGATCGACAAAGAATCAACCAGTGTCCCGTCACTGCGCGGCACCAGGCTCAACCGGTAAGCGCTTCGACCCGCAACGGTGGAAGCTTCGCCCACCGTTACCTCTGTGCTGGAATCGATAGCTGACAGGAAGTGACGTGCCATTGCCTCCGGAGTGGGAATGTCAGGACGCGTTGATTCAGTCGGAAGGGACTTTCCCCGGTCTGCCAATGACGGCACAGGGACGCTCAGATGCGTAGCGCTGTTGTCAGCGGAATTGTAGAACCAGGCATCGCCGCCGTTGACCACAAAGTCACGCTCGGCCATCCTGTCCAGGATCTGCAGCTTGGCTTTGGAGGGTCCGTCCAGATAAATGCGGGCGGTGTGCGATCCTGTGAGCAATTCAAGTGCCGAGGTGGCCCCAGGTACGATTCCCGGGCCGGCAGTGGGAACCTCAGGCAGACCCAACTCAGCGGTTTGCACCACAGTGCCGGATAAAGCGCGCACCTCGGTACGGGCGATCATGGCCAGGATCTCGTCCGCTGTTTTGGGCGGCAGGGAAACACTCGCGCCAGCCTGAACGGAGCCGATGAGCGCCGCCAGCGCCAGTGCAAGGGGAACCAGGAGAGCTGGCAGCCACCGCTGCCTGGCCCACGCCATGACTACCGACCACCACACGTGAGAGGCATGAATCCAGACTACTCCGGTTACCTGTGCGGATCATCGGTGCGCGGCTGGATGCAGTGTGCACATCCAGCCGCCCACGCAACGGCGTCTACCAGGTCTCAGTCACCTTCATCAGGCCACGCGGAGCATCCGGATCGTTGCCGCGTTTCACCGACAACTGCAAGGCCAGCCGCTGGAGCGGCAGGATCTGCAGAATAGGAGAAAGCTCCTCCGAAACGCCCGCAGGCAAAGGAACAACCAAACTACCCGGAAGGGCGGCAGAGAGGTCACCCACCACGCACACGTGGGCACCCCGTTCTGCGAGCCTCTCCAGGACCGGGCGCATGGCCGTTCCCCCGATTCCCTCCGGTACAACGGCAATCACAGGATGCTGGGAGTCGATCATCGCAAACGGTCCATGCAGGAGGTCCGCGCCAGAGAATGCCTGCGCGGGAAGGTAGGAAGTTTCCATGAGCTTCAAGGCACCCTCCCTCGCAGTGGGATAGGAATAGCCGCGACCCGTAGTGATGATGCGCTCGGCAAAGCGGTAACTGCCGGCCACGTCCAACACGGCATCATCAGCCAGCACCGAAGCGGCCCAGTCAGGAATGCCCGCCGCGTTCGCGGACGTTCCACCACGCCACGCATCAACCAACAACCACAGAGCCAGAAGCTGTGCCGTGTAGCTCTTGGTAGCCGCCACCGCAGTTTCGCTCCCGGCCAGGATATCCACGTGATGCTCCGCAGCCCCGGCCAACGGGGACCCCGGAGAGTTGGTCACCGCCACGGTGAGGGCGCCAAGACGGCGGGCTGCCGCCGTCGACTCCACCAGGTCCGGTGAACCGCCGGACTGGCTTACCGCCAACCACAGCACACCTTCCAGTTGGGGCTTGGCTCCATACGCAGTAAGGGTCGACGGCGAGGCAAGGCCAACCGGCAACCCCAGACTGATTTCAATGAGGTACTTCGCATACAACGCCGCGTGGTCACTCGTGCCGCGGGCGGCAAGCAGGACAAACCGCGGGGACGTCCTCTTGATGATGTCCGCCATGGCAACGAACTGCTGGCGGCCCGAATCCAGGAGTCCGGCGAGTACCTGGGGCTGCTCGCTGATCTCATGGGCCATCTTGGCACCTGGAGTGGCCGGAACAGAGTGCGGGACGCCTGGGGAGGTAGGAGTGATGGTCATGGTTCCTGTCTGTTTTTCGAAGGGACAAAATCTCTGGGAATCAGGGATCGATCAATTGCCGGGCCAGCTTTACCGCGCCGTGCACCGGGGCTTGGCCCAGGATCCTGATCAGTGAGGGATCCTCCAAGGCAACCTTGCGGGCAACAGCGCCTGCCAGTTGTTCTTGATTGACCAGGAGACCACCAGCCATCACCAAAGGCAGGTCCAATCCAAGCTCGCCCAGTACTTGCCTGGCCAACGTGGCCAGGGAATGCGCGGCTTCGGCTTGAATCCTTAACGCAGCGGGATCACCCTCAACCGCAAGATCCAGGACCAACGGTGCAAAGCCAGCCCAATGGTCCGGCTCTGGCTTGGCATAGAAAAGATCCATGAGCTGCAGCGCGTCCGCGCTCGCCGTCGCAGCCAAAAGGGCGCTGACCATCGTGCCGGGTTCCAGCCCCGCGTAGTACTCGCGCAGGGCCTCCCGGACCGCGTCACGAACCACGGAGTACCCTCCGCCTTCATCGCCGAGCAAATAGCCGTAGCCTCCGCTGCGCGCCTCCCGTCCCTCCCGGTTCCGGCCCCAGGCTACCGAGCCGGTGCCTGCGACCAGGACCGCTCCGGCGTTGAGGTCTGCTGCGGCGAGGACGATGCGGGTGTCATGGACCACCTCGATCCTGGCACCCGGAAAGCGCTCGGTCAGCAAAGCACTCAGGACTGCCCTGCTGGCAGGCGTATCAGCCCCCGCGGCACCGGCGCAAACCGCCTGGACACCGTCACCGACAGCCGCCGCGATCCGCCGCAACACGGCGTCTGCTCCCTGGTGACCCACTGAGGACAGGTTGGCGCTCGCCTCGGTGATCTCAAGAGGTGCCTCGTTGCTTGGTTCCGTGCCCTGGCCTGGGTCCGAATCCAGCTCCGAACGGACAGCATGTGTCTTGGAACCTCCAATATGAAGGCCCAACACCGCCGGCGTCACCGGACAACCGCCGGTTCGGTGTCTTCCTGTGCGGGGATGTGTCCGGCCGCATCAGCCTCCGGCCACTTCCCACCGTTTTCCCAGTACTGCTGTATTTCCTCCAAGGGGCGGCCCTTCGTCTCGGGAGCGAACTTGCGGACAAACATAAAGCCGAGGATAGCCAGAACACCGAACACTGCGAAGGTGCCTGCACCACCCAACCGCTGGAGCATGGTCAGGAAGAACGCTGCCACCAGGACATTTGCCACCAGATCGGAGGTCAGCATCGCGCTTGCACCAAGCGAGCGGAGCCGGGAAGGGAAGCTCTCGCCGGCGTATACCCACACCAGTGCACCGAACCCGAACGTGAAGCCGACCGTGAAAAGAAGAACGCCAAGGAAGCCAAGGACGGTGAGCAGGCCGCCGAAGTCCTGGCCGGCCATGAAGACACCTACCAACAGGACATTGGCCACCACCATCATGCCTATGCCCGTCAACAACACCGGGCGGCGGCCCAGACGGTCCACCAATGACAGGGAAACAAAGACAGCGACGAGCGAGGCCACCTGCACTGCCGCGGGAAGCAACAGGAGCGCTGCATTGCCGCTGAAACCCATGGCTTCAAAGATCCTGGGGCTGTAGTAGACCACGGCATTGATGCCGGTGATTTGGATGAAGAAGCCCAGGCCAACCACGAACACCGTTGCGCGGAGGTAGGGAACGCGCAGCATTTCGCGCAGGCCGCCGCCGCGTTCTTCGCTGATGGCCCGCTGCATCTCTGCCAACTCGGCGTCCACGTCCTTCCCGGGCTCAATAGCGGACAGGGTCCGCCTGGCTTCCGCCGTCCTGCCCCGCATCATGTACCACCGGGCAGTGTCCGGCAGCTTGACCACCATGGCGAGCACAATGATTGCCGGGATCGCTGCAAGGCCAAGCATCCACCGCCATGAGCCAGTGCCTGCCAGGGTGTAGGCCGCCAGGTAGCCAACGATGATGCCGAGGACGGTGGCCACCTGGTACGCAACCAGCAGGGCGCCGCGGACCTTCGCCGGCGCCGACTCCGCGACGAACACGGGAACCACCACCACGGAGATGCCGATGGTGAGGCCCAGCAGTAGTCGGGCAATGAGCAGTGTCGGCACATCGTTGGACATGGCGCTGAGCACTGCGAAGAGCGCGTATCCGATCGCCAGGCCCACCATGCACGCTTTGCGGCCCACGCGGTTGGATAGCCAGCCACCCACCAGGGCTCCCAGCACCTCTCCGGCAACCACTGCGGTGGTCACAAGTTCCTGCTGGGATGTGGTGAGGCTGAACTGCTTGGTGATGAACAGCAGGGCGCCGGCAATGTTGGACATGTCGTAGCCGTAAATCACGCCGATGGTGGCGGCGGCGCCGCCCACCAGGAGCCCGAGCTTGGGTGTTTGCCGTAGGTCTTGCAGGATCGACATCTTTGTCCCTTGGATCTGTGGAAAAGTAGGGGTTTAGCGGAGATTCTCCGAAATTGGTTTAGACCAACCTGCACTAGATTGGCATAGACCAATCACCTTGTCTACAAGTAGGATGTCCAATATGTCCACAGATGTCGCGGCGGCAATGCCGAAGTACTACGTCCTCAAGACCGAGCTGCTTGCCTCGATCGCCGGACTCCAGCCGGGCACCCTCATCCCCACGGAACGGGCTCTGGCGGAGAAGTACAAGACGTCCCGCACCACCGTTCGGCAAGCCATCAGCGAGCTCGTCGCGGAGGGGAAACTGGGCCGCATCCAGGGCCATGGCACCTTTGTGGCGCCGCCAAAGATGACCCACGTGCGGCAGCTCACGTCCTTCTCCGACGACGCAAGGAACCAAGGCCTGCGGCCTGACTCCAACCTCCTGTCCCTGGCCGTGGCCAAGGCGGACGTCGACGTCGCAGCGCATTTGGGAATCGATCCTGGCGATGGCGTCACACGCCTTGAGCGAATTCGCTTGATCGACGGCGAACCCCTGGCCCACGAGGTCGCTTACCTACCGGGCAAGCTGCCACGCTTCAAGGCAAACCTGGAAAAGGCCGGTTCTCTCTATGCAGCCCTGGCCGACATTTACGGCATCCATATCTCCGACGTCGAGGACACCGTTGAGACAGCACTGGCTGGACCGGAGGACGTCCGGCTGCTCGGGATCGAAATGGGGGCGCCGTTGCTGGTGGTCCACCGCCTGGCGCGGGATGCTGCAGGGGTCCCTGTCGAATGGACGCGCAGCACGTTCCGCGGCGACCGGTTCCGCTTCGTCTCCCGGGTGAAGTCGGGCGCCTGAGATGGCCAATTCGCCGTCGGGGGAGTCCGTTATCCGTCGGGTAGTCCGCTTGGTGGAAGCCTTCGACGACGGACACCGCACCATGAGCGTGGCCACCCTTGCCCGCCGTTCAAAGCTCCCCGTCACCACGACGTACCGCTTGGTCGATGAGCTGCTCGCGGAGGGGCTGCTGGAACGCGAAGCCAACAGCGAGGTTCGCATCGGCACCCGGTTATGGGAACTCGTCTCCAGGAGTTCCCGGATGGTGGGGCTGCGTGAAGCCGCCCTGCCGTTCATGGAGGACGTCCAGTCCGTGGTTCAGCATTCAACAACGCTGGGGATCCTGGATTCGGATGAAGTGCTGTACATCGAGCGGATCGGTTCCAGGGATTCCATGGTGGACATCACCAAGGTCGCTGGGCGCCTCCCCGTGCACGGGACTTCGTCCGGATTGGTGCTGCTTGCCCACTCTCCGGCTGCCTACCAGGACCTCTTCCTGTCCAGGCCCCTGGAAAAGTTCACGGACTCGACACTTACCGATCCGGCTGTACTGCGCCGCCATCTGGCGGGCATCCGCCAGCGTGGTTTCGCTTCCATGCCCGGAATCATAGTTCCCGAGTCGAGCGGCATCGCAGTTCCTGTCTTTGACCGCGCCAATAAGGTGGTGGCAGCGCTGAGTGTCGTCGTCCCGCGGAATGAAGAAAATGCCGCCACCCGGGTACCCGTTTTGATGACGGCGGCCCGCGGCATCTCGCGTGCTTTGGGGTGGCGCGGCGAACTCAAAGGCGCCTTGCGGCAGAGCAACGGCAATATCTGATTCCCGTTCATCGGCAACGCTGTGGTTCCTCTCACAGGCGCGCTGGCACAGTGGAACCCAAGCAGGGCAACTCGCCCGGTAACCACAAAACGAAGCCCCAACGGGCAATTCCGTGCTGCCCTGCGTCGAAAACGGTATTGAGTCGAAACGATGTTGAGTCGAAACGATTTTGAGCAGCCGCAATGCCGCGGCAGGAGGAGCTGGTCATGGAGACAGCAACGCAGCCACTTCAAGGATTGACGGCACAACGCGTAGCCGGCAAGGTGGCCGTGGTCACGGGAGGCAGGGGAGACCTGGGCAGTGCAACGGCCCGCCTGTTGGCGGATCATGGAGCAGTGGTCGCCAGCCTTGACCGGGCAGGCACTGCCGGCGGGGCCAGCCACCCGGGCGTCAGGGAGTACGACGTCGATGTCACCGACGAATCGAGTGTCGCCGAGGTTGTCCGGCAACTCACCGCGGATCTCGGCACTGCGGACATTCTGGTCAACGCCGCAGGCATCATTGGACCAGCGGGAGCGAGCCACACCGCAAGCCTTGACGACTTCAACGTGATCTTTGACGTCAACGTCAAGGGCGTGTGGTTGATGACCAAGTACATCGTCCCGGGGATGATCGACAAGCAGTCGGGGAGCATCATCAACTTCTCATCCATCCACGGACTCACCGGTGGGCGTAATGTTCCGCTCTACCATGCGACCAAGGGTGCCGTCCGGCTCCTGAGCAAGTCCGATGCCGCAGCCTATGGCGTCCATGGCGTGCGGGTGAACTCTGTCCACCCGGGTTCCATGAACACCAGGATGAGCCGACGCTCGGCTGAGCAATCAGACATCGGACCGGAGGCCTACTACAGGCAGCTCGTGGGCGGCAACCCGCTCCCGCGCCAGGGTGAACCGGACGAAATTGCGTACGGAGTCCTCTACCTGGCTTCCGATGAATCCCGATTCACCACGGGCTCCGAGCTCGTCATCGATGGCGGTTACACAGCTGTCTGACCATCACCACCACAATTTTCCAGAGAGGCACCATCATGAAATTCCTGAACGGCACACGTTCCGATACCTACGACGTAGTAGTGGTTGGTTCCGGCGCGGGCGCTTTGACGGCAGCGGCGACTGCCGCGCGAGCCGGCAAGTCCGTCCTCGTGCTTGAAAAAACCCAGCTGCTGGGCGGTACGTCCGCCGTCTCGGGCGGCATGCTCTGGGTGGCCGACAACCACCATGCACGTGCGGCCGGACTGAACGATTCCAAGAGTGCGGCCGCCCGTTACGTCCGGGCTGTGGCCCGCGGCCGCGGCCGGGATGAACTGCTGGATGCAGCTTTGGATTACGGCGACACCATGCTCCGTTTCACAGAGGACGAGTGCGGCGTCAGGTTCATCTTCCTGGACAACTTTCCGGACTACCGCCAGGATCTCGCTGGCTCGGTGGAGGGCGGCAGGACGGTGGAGCCGGAGCTGTTCAACATCCGGGAGGCGCTCGGCGAACTCGCAGCCCACGTCCGTTCCGATGGCCGGGCACCGTTCACCATGCAGGAGTACGAGACGTGGGGCGCCTTCACCAAGTTCCCCTGGAAAGAACTCAACCAGCGGCAAGAGCGGGGCCTCGTGGCTAAGGGTCAGGCCCTGGTGGCGATGTTGCTGGCCAGCCTGGTCCGCGATGACGCTGCGCTTGTAGTCGGCGCACGCGGCCACCGGCTCCAGTACGACGGCGGCGGGGTAGCGGGCGTCGAACTCGAGTCGGGTGAAGTTTTCCACGCCAACGACGGCGTAGTCCTCGCCACCGGAGGTTTCGAATGGGACAAGGCTTTGGCGGACTCGCTCCTGGCTTCACGCTTGTACATCATGTGCTCGCCGCCCTCCAACACTGGAGACGGCCTAAAAATGGCGCAACGGATCGGTGCCCAGACCAGGGCAACCCGTGAAGCGTGGTGGGCGCCCATGTCCATTACGGGCGACACCCGCGACGGCGCACCCATTGGCACATTGCTCCGGTTTGAACGTCAGGGACCGGGCTCGCTCATGGTCAATCGCCACGGCCGCCGCTTTGCCAACGAATCCCAGAACTACAACGATCTCGCCCGCTGCCTGCAGTCGTGGGATTCGCCCAACAACCAGACCCTGAATACTCCGGCCCACGTGGTCTTCGACTACAGCTACCTGGAACGCTATGGGGTCCTCGCGCACAGGGCGGGCCAGCCCACGCCGAATTACCTGATCGAGGCGCCCACCCTGGAAGAACTGGCATTGAAGATCGGCGTCCCCGCAGGGAACCTGAAGGCGACGGTCGAACGCTTCAATGAGTTCGCAGTCAAGGGAGAGGACCCCGACTTTGGCCGGGGCGAAAGTGCCTACGACAAATACTGGGGAGACGACGATTGCCCCTGGCCAAACCCCTCGCTCGGTCCGCTGCAAACCGGCCCGTTCTACGCGATGGAGGTGGTCAATGGTGCGTTTGGCAGCAATGGTGGCGTGGCGACGGATGGCCTCGCGCGTGTACTGGACGTGGACGGACAACCAATTCCTGGATTGTTCGCCGCAGGAAACACTGCAGAAAATGCCTACGCTGCGGGCTATCCCGGAGCCGGCGCGACCCTGGGACCCATCATGACCATGGGGTACCTGGCAGGCCGGACCCTGGCAGGCCAATCCGCGGAGTATGAGGCTGTCCCGGCGGGGGTGGGCGCATGATCCGCCACACGGTCTTGTTCAAGTTCAAACCGGATTTCCCGCCGATGGACAAAGCAGCCTGGATCGAGGGCCTTGACCGGATGGAGGGCAACATTCCGGGGCTGCTGAAGCTCACCCACGGCTCGGACATCCTCCAGCAAGGGCGCTCTTTCGACTACGCCATTGTTGCCGATTTCAATGCGGTGGAAGAAATCGAGGCCTACAACACCCATCCCCTGCATGAGCCCCTCAAGAAGTATTCGTTCCCCAACAGCGAGCAGATCATCGCCGTCGACTTTCCGCTGTAGCCCTGGCCGCAGCACGTTGCCATTCAAAGGAGAATTGCCATGTTAAGCACCACCCGCCAGCCGCAAAAACTGCAAAAAACACCACGGAAAGCCGCACTTGCCTCGTTTCTGGGCAGCACCCTGGAGTACTACGATTTCTTCATTTACGGTTCCGCTGCCGCGCTGGTCTTCGGTCCGTTGTTTTTTCCGTCCGAGGACCCTGCGGTGGGACTCATAGGCGCGTTCGCCACCTTTGGAGTCGCCTATGTTGCCCGGCCGGTAGGCGGCCTGGTCATGGGCCACTTCGGCGACAAACTGGGCAGGAAGAAGATCCTCCTCATCACGCTGGGCGTCATGGGCACGGCGTCCCTTGGCATCGGGTTCCTGCCCAGTTACAGCCAGATAGGCGTTTGGGCTCCCATCCTGCTGGTGGTCGGCCGCCTGGCGCAAGGCTTCTCGGCGGGTGCAGAGTCCGCGGGCGCATCTACCCTCACCCTGGAGCACTCCCCGGAAGGCCGCCGTGGCTTCTTCACGAGCTTCGTCATGACCGGCTACGCCTCGGGGATGGTCCTCGCAACGCTGGTGTTCATCCCCGTAGCTGCGCTGCCTACCGAAGCACTCATGAGCTGGGGCTGGCGCGTCCCGTTCTGGCTGTCCATCGTGGTGCTGGCAATCGCCTACTGGGTCCGCACGCACTTGGACGAGACGCCGGAATTCGAGGAATCAAAGGCCAGTCAAGTGGTTGCGCCCATGCCACTCCGGGAGGTCCTGCGCTTCCAGTCAGCAGACGTGATCCGGGTGGTGGGCATGTCCATCATGTCCGTCATGCAGACTATTTTCACGGTCTTCGGCCTGTCCTACGCCACAGGAACTGCGGGTTTCGACAAAGCGTCGATCCTCACCGTCAACGCCGTTGCGATTGGTTTGTCCATGTTCGTGATGCCCTTGACTGCAAAGCTCTCCGACAAAGTGGGGCGCAGGCCGCTTCTCCTCACGGCTGCCCTCGGCTGCTCGGTTACGATTTTCGCCTACTTCGGTGCGTTGTCCACGGGCAACATCCTGCTGGTCTTTGCTGCGGCTTTCGCGAACATGACGTTGTTGTATTCCTGCTTCAACGGCATCTGGCCAGCCCACTTTGCCGAGCTGTTTGCGGCTCCGGTCCGCTATTCAGGAATGGCTTTGGGCAACCAGCTGGGCCTGGTGGTGGCTGGATTTGGCCCACTGATCGCAGGCATTCTTTTGGGAAAGGGACACGATGGCTGGCTACCTGTAGCGGGCTTCGCGGTCCTCTGCATGGCGATCGCCGGCGTGGCCGCCTTCTACTCCCGCGAGACGGCACGAACGCCCATCAAGGAGCTCGGCGAGCCATACTGGCGCGGAGTGGCCGCTAGGAAACAGTAACCGCGGTACTTCCCTGCAAGGTGCGGCGCACGAAGTCCGCACTTGGTTGTGCGTAGGCGTCCATAATCTGCTTGAACAACGCAGTTCCTTGGGCCCCGGGCCAGTCTTCGGGCAGGAATGTCCCGGGCAGCCCGGGGTCGAGGTAGGGGATGATCCGCCAGCGGTCAATGCATTGGACATACCTGGCAAAGGCGCCGGCATCGATGCCGGCGCCGTCCCGGGCGGGCACGGCAGACCCGTGCTCGCGGATGAAATCCTTGTAGAGTTCCGCTACCGCGTCCAGATCCCACCACTTCGAGGCGGCATCCTCCAGGCTGCCGCCCACCAGCGGGGTTTTCGTCACGAAGAGGGTGGCCATTCCCCGGAGTTCGAGGTCGGCGAGGATTTCCTCCACCTCGCCGCGAAGGGTATCCGGGCAGATCCACAGGCCGGCGGCCACCGTCCCGCAACCAATCCAGTGGAGCCTGCGCCGCAACTGGTGACGCTTCTCCCGCTCCGTCTCCGGAATCGAAAAGGAAACGAGGCACCACGGATCGGACGGTGACATGCTGGTGGGGTTGTAAATCCTGCGGTCGCCGCGGGCCAGCATGGATGCCGCTCCTTCGGTCAGCGTGAAACCAGGGATCCCGTCGCGCGTCTCCTGAAGGACAACGTCCTTCTTCCGCAGGCGGCCCAGGGCAGTCCGGGTCACTGTTCCGGACGTGCCAAGGGCCTCCATGAGGACGACGATGTCCTTGGCCGACATCCAACCGCCCGCTTCCCGCAGGTACAAGCCGATGACGGTTCGCAGCAACGACGTGGTACTCCCGGGACGGGAGTCCATATCGTCAAGAACGGCACTCACAGCAGTTCGGCGAGGGCGTCGCGGATAGCTGTCACTCCCAGCTCAACCTCGGCGTAGCTCGTGCTCAAGGGAGACAACCCGATGCGCAGGCCATGCGGGGGACGGAAATCTGGAATGACGCCCCGCTCCCACAGCTTCGCCGTCACATCGGCAAACAGTGGGTGGTCCACCGTGACATGCGACCCACGCTCGGCAGCGTCGCGGGGGCTCACGATTTCTACTCCAAGTGGAACCAGGAGCTCGTCCGCGAGGGCGATCGCGTACTCCGTGAGTTTGACCGACTTCTCCCGGACCGAATCCATGCCCACAGAGGCGATCAGCTCCACCATGTCCTTGATCGGCTGCATGGCAAGAACAGGAGGAGTACCCGTGATGAACCGCCGGATTCCCTCGGCGGGACGGTATGAATCCGTCATGCCGAATGGATTGTCCGCGCCCATCCACCCCCAGATGGGCTGCTGGAGAAGGTTCTGCCGTGAGGCGTTGACATACGCGAATGCGGGGGAGCCCGGACCACCGTTGAGGTACTTGTAGGTGCAGCCAACGGCCAGGTCGACGTCCCAGGCATCAAGGTCCAACGGCACGGAACCTACGGAATGGCACAGGTCCCAGAGCATGAGGGCACCTGCGGCATGCACCTTGCCGGTGATTGCCTTCGCGTCTGCAAGGAACCCGGAGCGGTAGGCCACATGGCTAAGAACCACGACGGCGGTCCGCTCGCCAAGGAGCCCGTCAAGGTCCGCCGCACGAACGCCGCTTGCGGGGTTGGTGGCGATCCATTTGATGCTTGCCCCGCGTTCCTTGGCGATCCCTTCGATGATGAAGCGGTCCGTGGGAAAGTTGTCCCTGTCAATGATGATCTCGTCACGGCCAGGCTGGGCATCTACCGCTGCCCGGATCAGCTTGTACAGCATGACCGAGGTGGAGTCGCCCACGGTGACCTGCCCGGGAGCGGCACCAAGCGTCACTTCGCCGATGCGGTCGCCCACGCGCGTAGGCTCATCCATCCACTGTTCGTCCCAGCCGCGGATCAGCCGGCTGCCCCAGGCACCATGGACAAAGGATTGGAGGTTCGCTGCGGTTGCCTTAAGCGGACGTCCGAGCGAGTTGCCGTCGAGATAAGCGGTGAGCTGGCCGGCGTCGGGCGTGTAGAAGGCCTCACGCTGGGCGGCGAGAGGATCTGCGGCGTCCAGCTCGGCCGACGTTGGCCGTTGGGTCTGCTGGGCAGTAGTCATGGTTCCCTCCTTGGGAAAGGCTTGGCGGGTGTTTGCTTAGTTGCCGATCTCAGTACGGACGGCGTACAGCTCGGGGAAGAAGGTGAGGTCAAGGGCGCGTTTGAGGAAGTCGACACCTGAGGAGCCGCCGGTGCCCACCTTGAACCCGATGGTCCGCTGGACGGTGCGCAGATGCCGGAACCGCCAGGCCTGGAAGTTGTCTTCGATGTCCACGAGGTCTTCGCAGGCCTCGTACAGTCCCCACTGGGTATCGTCCGATTCGTAGATCTTCTGGAAGACCGGAACCAGATCCTTTCGGAACGTCCAAGGCTCACTGGTGTCCCGCTCCAAAATGTCGGCCGGGATGTCGTATCCGGCCCGGGCGAGAACCGCCAGGAAGGCGTCGTACAGGGTGGGTTCATCCAGGAGCCGGCTGAGCAGCGCATGTGCTTCGGGGTCGCTTTCGAAAACGCGCAGCATGCCCCTGTTTTTGTTGCCCAGCAGGAATTCAACCCCGCGGTATTGATACGACTGGAAACCTGAGGAACTACCCAGGAATCCGCGGAACTGTGCATACTCGCGGGGCGTGAGCGTGCCCAGGACCGACCACTGTTCTGTCATGGTGCGCTGGATGGCCTTGACGCGGGCGATGCATTTGAGCGCCTTGCCAAGGTTGTCCTGGTCAAAAAGCCTGCGGGCTTCCAGGAGCTCATGCAGGACGAGTTTGAGCCACAGCTCACTGGTTTGGTGCTGGATGATGAACAGCAGTTCGTCGTGGTGCTCAGGCTGGCTGAGCGGATGCTGCGAGTTGAGCAGGTGGTCCAGGTCCAGATAACCGCCATAGGACATTGCGTGACGGAAATCGGTGCGCACTGAATCTTCTATGTGGCGGACACTTTGGGGGGAATGGACTGGGGGCTTTTCCATATCTTCGAGATTATCACTTCCATGACGAACGTCAAGAAAATGATTTCGCCCGCACGTTCTTTCCCCTGACGTTCGCCCCTGTGCCGTACGCTGGGCTTGATAGACCGGAACGCGGGGAAGGGAGGACGGCCATGGCCTCCAACATGCCGGTGTCCATATATTTGGACGTCGACGGCGTGGTGAACCCGTTCGGCCCCCAGGGCGTCACTGATTGGGGTGGTGAATGGAAAATCGCCGACGCCGGCATCCTTGACGTCGCGTTCGCGCCCGAGGCAGTGGCCGAACTCAACGAGCTGGCAGAGCATCCCTTCGCCCGCTTTGTATGGCTCACCACCTGGGAACGCCTTGCCCCGGAGTTTCTCTGTCCTGCCATTGGACTGAAGGGCGAGGATTGGCCTGTCCTTACCAGCCAGGGGTGGGACCAAAGCGCGGAATGGTGGAAACTCGGGGCGCTCCAGAAGGACCTGGCCGCGATGGGAGCCGAGCGCTTCGTGTGGCTGGACGACCAACTTGGCCAGGAGTCAGACGCCCGTTCCTGGGCTGAATACCACCAGGACCGTGTGCTTTGCATCTCACCGGATCCACGCAAGGGACTCTCCCGCCGCGATCTTGCCGCCGTCCGTACCTTCCTCGGTTGACCGAAGCGACGGTACCTGTTTGGCCGCTCGGTGGTTGGCACGTAGGATTCTTAAGGTTTCAAGCCCGCCGGATAGAGTGCGGCAAGTCCAGTCAGGTGAACAATGGCTGAACTATGCTGTGCATGGCAGGTATGGGGAAGTGGAACTGCTGAACGTCGACTCTGCAGATTGGGCAACAGGTGGAAATCACCTTCATGGTCGCGCTTGTCATAGCGTTGGCCCTATTCTTTGACTTCACCAACGGCTTTCACGACACAGCCAATGCGATGGCTACGCCTATCGCTACGGGGGCGATCAAGCCCAAGACGGCGGTTGCCCTGGCAGCCGTGCTCAACCTTGTTGGGGCGTTCCTTTCAACCGAAGTGGCAAAAACCATTTCCGGGGGACTCATCCGGGAAGGCTCGGACGGTATTCACATCACACCGGACATCATCTTCGCCGGCCTGATGGGTGCAATCCTCTGGAACATGGTCACGTGGCTCAAAGGCCTGCCCTCCAGTTCCTCGCACGCATTGTTCGGCGGCCTCATCGGCGCCGCGGTGGTGGGTATCGGACTTCACTCCATCAACTTTGAAACAGTGCTGCAGAAGGTGATCCTGCCAGCTGTCTTTGCACCCCTCATCGCCGGGGCCGTGGCGTACCTCTGCACCCGCCTGGCCTACGCGCTGACCTCCCGGCACGACCCCGAAACGGGTGACAAGCTCACGCAGAAGCGCGGTGGTTTCCGGACCGGCCAGATCTTCACGTCCAGCCTCGTAGCCCTCGCACACGGCACCAACGATGCCCAGAAGACCATGGGCATCATCACCCTGGTCCTCATTGCGGGAGGCACGCAGGCTCCGGGATCCGGTCCGCAGTTCTGGGTCGTGGCTGCTTGTGCTTTGGCCATCGCCATCGGCACTTATGCTGGCGGCTGGCGCATCATCCGCACCATGGGTTCAGGCCTGACCGAAGTAAAGCCGGCGCAAGGCTTCTCGGCCGAGACCAGCACGGCCTCAGCCATCCTGGCTTCTTCCCACCTGGGTTTCGCGCTCTCCACCACGCAGGTCGCCTCCGGTTCCGTCATTGGCTCAGGTCTGGGCCGAAAGGGCACCTCCGTTCGCTGGGGCACTGCCGGCAAGATCGCTTTGGGTTGGCTGTTTACCCTGCCGGCGTCGGCCATCGTGGGCGGGCTTACCGCGCTCCTGGTGAACATCGGTGTCGTGGGCGTCGTCATTGCCGCGGTCGTCGGTAGCGCCGCCGTCGTCTTCATGTTTGTTGCGTCGCGTAAATCGCATGTTGGCCACCACAACGCAGTGGAAGTCGAAGAGGCCGGCCACGCCGTGAAGTTCAGCAAGAAAAAGAAATCCCGAAAGTCCGTCAACAACAAGGATGTGCAGCGATGAAGTGGCTGGAATTGCTTCAGGTTGCCGGCGTCACGCTCGTTGCTGCTGTGACCCTGGTGGTTCTCTACTCCCTTGGAGTACGCCTCACCGCAATTGCGGGTGACGCCCAGCAGAAGTCGCCCGGACTCGTTCGCTCCCTGGCGGCCGTATGCTTTGGCATCTGCGGACTCGCCGTCCTGTTCGGCATCTACTTGATCGTGCCCTACTTCGGAAAGTAACCGCCTCTCTGGCAGCAAAGTCCATTCGGGAGAATAATCAGCAGTGAAGTTACATCACTGCGTGGTCGTGATCCGGCAGATGTGGGGCTGTCATGAAGTGCCATTCCCGAAGACATCGCATCGGACTGGCACTCGTTCCGGTCCTGGTGCTGGCACTTTCTGCGTGCGTTCCCAACAACACCCCACAAGGCAGTCCATCTCCCAATCCGGCTCCGCCCGTCACCAACGCAACATCACCAGCGGTTCCCACCGCCGTCGCTCCCACCGCCGGGCAGCCCGCAGGTCCGGCCGGACCGGGAGCACCCCAGGCAGAAGCGCCGGTGGTGCGCTGGGTACCCATAGGGCCAGTAGGCCCCAACGATCCCACGGCCGGTCAACGCTATCTCCTGCTGCAGCAATTCCAATGCGATGCGCTGGCCAAGAGCCTGGAAGGCGCCGAAGATGTTGCCGTGTGGCAAGCGGCCGCCGCTGTCTGCAAGGCACTGCAAAGTGGTGTGCAGCAGGACTGGCAGCGCGCTTCGAATGCCGTTGCAGCTACACCGCGTATACCGCAGACCCAGTGTCTTGAGTTCACCGTCGCCGCAACGTCAGCTTCTGCGGTCGCCCAACACCGCAGCAACCCGGGAGTCCAACTAAAGCCTGAAACCGCCCCGGGTGAAGCTTGCCCGCGGCACTTGAGCGGCCTCACGGTAGTAGACAACGACCTGAGGCCAGTGGCAGGCACAGCGCGTGCCTCCGGCCCCCGGTCAGGCGGCACTGTGGTCAGGCTGGATGGCTATTACGTCAGGGTCGGGGACATCCTGTTCGACGGCGTCCCCGCAGCTCCCGAAATAGTTGCCGGAGGAGGGGACTACGAAACGCTGTATCTGAGGATGCCGCCGTCCGATGGCCGCGCCTCCGTCCGTATTTCCATTACGGACACCGTGGACATCAGCGGAACAGTGACGTTTTTCTATGATGATTCCGCACCCAAGAGCACGGGCCCGGGTGGAACGCCCGAAACCAATGGAACCCCGCCAAGCGCCAAGCCCCCGCGGAGTGTACCGCCAGCCATCCCTTCTGTCGGCGCGTCCCCCACGGCAACTCCATGAGCGTCGCCCAGGAGCCCACTGCCTCACAAGAATCCGCTGCCTCTCAAGAATCCGCTGAGCGGAGCCTGGTCAACAACCGCTGGCAGCGGACCCTGGACGTCCTCTCCGTCATAGGTCCGCCCCTGACCGTGGCCACGGCGTTGTTGGTCTACTTCGGCTGGGCGCGTACGGATGCCCAGGCGAAGGCCATGGGCCTGGACGTCAGCCTGTTTGGTTATACCGTGCAGGACTTTATTCTGCGGAGTATCCAGTCGCTCTTCCAGCCGCTGGCCTGGCTCGTGGTGATCGGGTTGTTGTGGCTCATGGTGGACCGGCTCGTTTCCCGGCTCCTGGGCGCCGCACGCCACCGGACGCTTCTGCGAAGGGCCGCCCTGGTGGTGCTGATTCTTGGTTTCGCCTACGCGGCGGTGATGTGGGTGGCGATCGTGACCCAGCCGGGACGGATCCTGCTCTACGCACCCTTCCTCATCGCCGCCGGCTTGCTCGTGGGGGCATGGGGACTGAGCGTGCGTCGGCGGGCCGCTGATCCGGCCCAGCGGATCCTCCGCGCCACCACTCCGCGCTCACTCGAAAGGTCCCTTGTGTTCGTCCTGGTCACCCTGCTCCTTTTCTGGGGTACCTCCGATTACGCGCAGGCCCTTGGGCGGGGCGCGGCCATCGATTACCAGGAAAGATCCAGCCTGCTGCCAACGGCCGTGGTCTACAGCAAGGAGCGGTTGGCCGTGACAGCGCCCAACGTCCATGAGGACTCGGCTGGTACGGACGCTGAGCCGTTGTACCGGTACACGGGCCTGCGGCTGCTGGTGGTCAGTGGAGGAAGGATCTTCCTGCTGAACGATGGATGGACGCTTGCCCAGGGCCGGGTGGTGGTACTGCGTGATGATGGCAGTGTGCGTGTGGAGTATGGGAACGCCAGCGCCAACTGACTAGTGTGGGGCCATGTCGATCTTCCAGTATTACGTGGCGTCCACCGTGGACGGTTTCATTGCTTCCGAGGATGACGATCTCGGCTGGCTCCTGCAATTCGACCAGGTTGAAGGCGTGAGCGGCAGCTATGAGTCCTTCTTCGCAGGTGTGGGTTGTGTCGCCATGGGCGGCGGGACCTACCGTTGGCTCATGGAGCACGAGCCCGGCAAGTGGCCGTACCCGGACATCCCCTGTTGGGTGTTCACGCATCATGAGTACTCGGCTCCGGCCGGTTCCAATGTCACGTTCGTCCGTGGGGACGTGCGCGAGTTCGCACCGGATCTCCTCGCCGACGCCGGAGACAAGAACGTCTGGCTGGTGGGCGGCGGCGACCTCGTGGCCCAGTTCGCCAACGCCGGCTTGCTCCACGAGATGATCGTCACCATCATCCCGGTTGTCCTTGGCGCCGGTAAGCGGCTGCTGCCGCTGAAGGGCCCGACGGCGCCACTTGAGTTGCTCTCCTCGCGCATCCTTGGCGGGGCCGCGGCTGAACTGCACTACCGTATGCCGCCACGGTAGCTGTTAGGCAGCAACTCCCGGATCAGTGGCGGTTGTTCCGGATCATGTTGGTAATCCGGGCAGTCGAAAGCCTTCTGCCCTTTTCATCGGTGATAACGATCTCGTGGGTGGCCAATGTCCCGCCCAGGTGGATCGCCGTACATGTGCCGGTTACCGTGCCGCTGGCAATGGAGCGGTGGTGCGTTGCGCCAACTTCGATTCCTACGGCGTGCCGTCCCCTGCCGGCGTGAAGCGAGGCAGCAAATGAACCCAGGGTTTCGGCGAGGACCACGTGGGCTCCGCCGTGAAGGATGCCGGCTACCTGTGTGTTCCCTTCCACTGGCATGGTTGCCACAGTCCGCTCGGCACTGAGCTCGGTAAACCGGATCCCCATTTTCACCACAAGGGAGCCGACGCCGTGCCCCGAAAGCCAATCATGGAACTCTTCGGGCACACCTGCCTCGTTCAGTTCGTCGACAAACCGGTTCGGCGTGAAATTGTCCATCATGCCAACTAGGCTGGCACCTGTGAGTGAAACAACCAAACCGGACCAGGTTCCAACGGCCCAAGCTGCTGCCATTGCAACAGCACCCACCCCCTCTTCCACCGCTTCATCCAGCACCACGGGGGAGGGCCGGCCCAGGTTGCTGGTCCTGGATGGCCATTCCATGGCATTCCGGGCCTTCTACGCCCTTCCTGCTGAAAACTTCTCTACCGCCAGAGGCCAGCACACCAACGCCGTGCATGGATTCACCTCCATGCTCATCAACCTGATCAAGGACCAGAAGCCAACGCACGTCGCCGTGGCGTTCGACGTCTCTGACGACACCACCTTCCGCAAGGCCGAGTACAGCGAGTACAAGGGTGGCCGCAACGCGACGCCTGCGGAGTTCCAAGGCCAGATCGCCCTCATCGCCAGGGTCATGGAGGCCTGGGGTATCAAGACCATCGCACTGCCCGGCTACGAGGCTGATGACATCCTGGCCACCCTAGCTGCCCAGGCGGATGCCGCCGGCTTTGAGGTCCTCCTGGTCTCGGGGGACAGGGACTCCTTCCAGCTCATCAATGACAACGTGTTTGTGCTCTACCCCAAACAGGGCGTGAGCAACATCCCCAAGCTGGATGCGGCGGCCATTGAGGAGAAGTACTTCGTCAAGCCTGCCCTGTATTCGGACCTCGCCGCATTGGTGGGCGAATCCGCGGACAACCTTCCGGGCGTACCGGGCGTGGGGCCAAAGACCGCCGCCAAATGGATCAACCTCTACGGTGGCCTGGATGGCATCCTGGAGAACCTGGACGCCATCGGCGGCAAGGTGGGCGGAGCACTCAAGGAGAACCTGGAGAACGTCAAACGTAACCGCAGGCTGAACCAGCTGCTGACGGACCTCGAACTGCCCGTCGGGCTGGAGGACCTCCACGAGCCGCGCCCCGACCGGCAGGCCATCGAGGAACTGTTCGAGGAACTGGAATTCCGCACCCTGCGCGCCCGGTTGTTCGATCTGTACGGTGACGACACCACTGGTGCCGCCCCGGACACCATCGAAGCCCCTGAGTTTGCCACGCTCAAGGACGCCGCTGAGTTGGAGGCCTTCTTCAGCGCCGGCTCCGGCACACGTTCCGCGATTGCCATCCAGCCCGTCCAGGGCCGCATAGGCGAGGATGCCAACGCGTTGGCAGTGGTCCGGAACAATGGCGCTGCCTATATCGACCTCACGGAGTTGGATTCAGCAGCCGAGCCGGTGCTGGCCAACTGGCTCCGGGATCCTGAAGAAGCCAAGGTGGTGCACGAGTTCAAGGCCGCCCTCAAGGCCCTGCACAACCGTGGCCTGGGACTGGAAGGCGTGGTTGATGACACCTCGGTTTCCGGATATCTGATCCAGCCTGACCGCCGCAGCTACGACCTCCCTGAACTCGCGCAGGTCCACCTCAAGATTTCCCTGGGCGTCGTAACTGCGTCGGCCGGGCAGTTGGAGCTGGACCTCATGGGAGGCAGCGACCAAGCCGCAGCCGCAGCGCTCGTCCAGCAGGCCGCCGTCGTGCATGCCCTCAGCAAGCACTTCGAGAAGGAACTCGCCGACCGCAAGGCCGACGCCCTGCTGACCACGCTGGAGCTCCCTGTGTCCCGCGTCCTGGCACAGATGGAACTGACTGGTATCTACGTCTCCATGGACCGCATGAACGAGCAGCTTGCGGACCTCACCAAGGTGATCGAGAACGCCCAGGAGCAGGCCTTCGCCGCGATCGGGCACGAGGTAAACCTGGGTTCGCCCAAGCAGCTGCAGACCGTCCTTTTCGAGGAACTCGGCCTCCCGAAGACCAAGAAAATCAAGTCCGGCTACACCACGGATGCGGCATCGTTGAAGGCCCTGCTGGAGAAGACCGGCCATGAATTCCTGGTGCAGCTTATGGCGCACCGGGAATCGTCCAAGCTCGCCCAGATGGTGGAGACGCTCAAGAAGTCCGTGGCGGACGATGGCCGCATCCACACCACCTACGCGCAGAACATTGCTGCCACGGGCAGGATCTCCTCGAACAACCCCAACCTGCAAAATATCCCGGTCCGCAGCGAAGAAGGTCGCCGTGTCCGCGGGATCTTCGTGGTCAGCGAAGGGTATGAATGCCTCCTGTCCGCTGACTACTCACAGATCGAAATGCGCATCATGGCCCACCTCTCCGGTGACGAAGCACTGATCCAGGCATACAGGGACGGGGAGGACCTGCACCGCTTCGTGGGCTCGCGGATCTTCAACGTCGCTCCTGCCGAGGTCACCAGCGCGATGCGATCCAAAGTGAAGGCCATGTCCTATGGCCTGGCTTACGGGCTGACCTCGTTCGGCCTCTCAAAGCAGCTGGAAATTTCCGTGGACGAGGCACGGACGCTGATGAAGGACTACTTCGATCGCTTCGGCGGCGTGCGTGACTATCTCAGGGGCGTTGTGGACCAGGCGAGGGTGGACGGTTACACGGCCACCATTGAGGGTCGTCGCCGTTACCTCCCGGACCTCACCAGCACCAATCGCCAGGCCCGGGAAGCAGCCGAGCGAATTGCCCTTAATTCGCCCATCCAGGGTTCCGCCGCCGATATCATCAAGCGGGCCATGTTGGGTGTTTCGGCCGAACTTGCGGGCCAGGGCTTGAAATCGCGGATGCTCCTCCAGGTCCATGATGAACTCGTCCTTGAGGTCGCACCGGGAGAGCGCGAGGCTGTCGAGAAACTCGTGGTGGAGCAAATGGGGGCTGCTGCTGAGCTGTCAGTCCCGTTGGACGTCCAGCTCGGCGTGGGCTCCAGCTGGTATGAGGCCGGCCACTAGCCGCCAGACGTTCCAAGGATCGCCGGAGGGCGCGCCGCCTGAATGGTGGCGCGCCCTCCGGCGTCTGGCTAGGCTCGGGGCGTGGCTGATCCCAATGAAAGATATTCCGAAACGAATTCCGCCGAAAAATATGCCGGGAAATACAGGGTTCAACAATTCCCTGCCGTAGCTGATCGCGAGGACCCCGCCTACTCCCGCTGTGCCGCGTGGGTCCAGGCAGTCTCGCACGGCTTCCACCAGCACAGACGCGACGACGACTACATCGCCAAGACCCTGCGCGCTTACCGCACGGACCGCCGCGAATTGACCGGGGTCTACATCAACGGAGACGTTCCCCAGCACGCTCTGGGCGCGGAGGTTCCGGTGGCCACGTACGGCACCATGCGCAAATCCCTGAACATCGGGTTTGGCCGGCAACTGGAATCAAACCTGGTGACCGCGGTGACCGTACGTGGAACGCACCGGCGCAAAGGACTGCTCCGGGGCATGATCACCGCTGACCTTGCCGGCGCAAAGGACGATGGCCTCGCCATGGCAGCGCTCACGGCCTCGGAGGGGTCCATCTACGGCCGCTTCGGTTTTGGCGTGGCTACTTTTGAGCGCAGCATCAAGGTCGATACCGGCCCTCGTTTCCGCCTCAAGGGGCAAGCGACGGGAACGGTAGAGGTGGCTGATCCGGCAGTTCTGCTGGACGTTGCGCCACAGGTCTTCGAGCACGTCCAGCGGGTAACTCCTGGCTCAGTAGACCGTCAAGAGTACTATCGCTTGCTGGCTTCCGGAGCGATCGGCCATGACGGGAAGCCAGACACCGGGGTAAGAAGCGCCCTGCACTACGACTCCTCCGGGACACCGGACGGCTACGTTTCCTATCGCTTCAAGGGCTGGGACGCCAAGCCGTACACCATGGAAATCGTGGACCTCGTTGCTGGTACCAATGCGGCCTACCTCGATCTCTGGCGCTTCCTTGGGAGCATCGATCTCATTGACCAGGTGACGTGGGCCGAGGCCCCCGTGGATGATCCGTTGACGTGGGCCCTGGAAGATCCCAGATGCTTGGATTCCTCGGACGTGCGGGACATGTTGTGGTTACGGATCCTGGACGTTCCGGCAGCACTGTCCGCCCGCCGGTACCCGGCTGCCGGAAAGCTGGTCATGGAAGTCTCGGATACCCTTGGCATGGCTGGTGGCACGTGGGCGTTGGAGTCCGACGGCGGTGCTGCCGCGACCGTCACCGAGGCATCCGGCCAGGAACCGGATCTCTGGATGGATGTCGCCGATCTCGCGTCCATCTATCTTGGTGCTGTGTCCCCGGTGACGCTCACTGCTGCAGGGCGGATGCGTGAAGGCAAGCCCGGTGCCGCATTCGCAGCCCAACAGCTTTTTGCTGTGGAACGGCCAGCACACTGCCTCACCCATTTCTAGAAATACACTTCTACAAAGAGCTCACACACCCAATAGACAAGGACATCCATGGGGGATTCCAAGCGGCGGCCGCTGGCCGGCCGGCGATCAGTGCTGCTTGGAATGGCGGGACTGGCATCTGCTGCTCTGGCGGCTTGCGCGGACAACGGGAGGCCGGCATTCCCGGACGGCGCGGGAGCAGGGCCGGCGTCGCCTGTCACCCAGCCAAGCGCACCGGGTGCCGGCCCTGCGACGCCACCGCCTTCGATCGCTGCACTCTCAAGCGAGCAGGCCACCGCGGCCATCGCCGCCAAACCCGGCGGCGGTGAAGGAGGCAGCGGTGAGGGAGGCGACAGCACTGTAGCTCCGCCGTCGAGCGTTCCTGCATCGCCAGCCACAATCCCAGGCAAGCCGCAGATCCTGGCGGAATTTGGTCCCCTGCGGCCCCAGGAGTGGGGCCTTCACGTTACGGGTGTGGTGAACAATTCTGCCTCGCAGCATGTGGCCCTGACCTTCGACGCCTGCGGTGGCCCCGGCGGAACCGGCTGTGACCACAAATTGCTGAAGTCGCTCCGCAGCCTCAACGTCCCGGCCACGCTTTTCATCAACAGCCGCTGGATTGCCGCCAACAGGTCACTTGCCGCGGAACTGGCCGCCGAGCCTCTCTTCGAGCTCGCGAACCACGGGACACTGCACCTGCCCTTGTCAGTTAACGGCAGGTCCGCCTACGGCATTGCCGGAACGGCAAACCCGGCCGCAGTGTACGAGGAATTAATGGGCAACCAAGCCCTGATGCTTGAGTTGACCGGTGTTTCGCCTCGCTTCTTCAGGCCGGGAACGGCGTTCTACGACGAAGTCGCTGCGAGCATGACCCGCAGGTTGGGGATGCTCCCGGTCAACTTCACCGTGAACGGCGACGGCGGAGCCACTTTCTCGCCGGTAACCGTCGCCGGGGAAGTGGCCAAGGTTGCTGCGGGGGACATCGTGATTTCGCATTTCAACAGGCCGGCCTCGGGAACTGCCGAGGGTTATGCGAAGGCTTTGCCTCGCTTGCTGGACCGCGGGGTTACGTTCGCGCGGCTCGGAGACGTCCTGCCTGTGTGAAGGCCTTCGTAGTCCTGCCGGGGTCCTTTTGACCCTGCTTTGCAGATACGACTAGAATAAACGGGCGTGTACTACGTGCATGCGTCCATTTTGTATTAATCCACAAATCAGGATGACCCGGTATTTTGCCGTGTTCTGCCGTCCGGACCCGGGCGGCAGCGGTTTGCCTGACCGACACACTATCCACAACGGAGCCCCTACTACATGACCATCACCTCCACCGAGAAGCCCGGTACCCCCGTAGTCGCCATTAACGACATCGGTACCGCTGAGGACTTCCTCGCAGCTGTCGACGCCACCATCAAGTACTTCAACGACGGCGACCTCGTCGAAGGTACCGTCGTCAAGGTCGACCGCGACGAAGTCCTGCTCGACATCGGTTACAAGACCGAAGGTGTCATCCCTTCCCGCGAGCTTTCCATCAAGCACGACGTTGACCCCGGCGAAGTTGTTGCCGTTGGCGATCAGGTCGAAGCTTTGGTTCTCACCAAGGAAGACAAAGAAGGCCGTCTGATCCTCTCCAAGAAGCGTGCTCAGTACGAGCGCGCCTGGGGCGACATCGAGAAGGTCAAGGAAGAAGACGGCGTCGTTACCGGTACCGTCATCGAGGTTGTCAAGGGTGGCCTCATCCTGGACATCGGCCTGCGCGGCTTCCTGCCCGCATCCCTCGTCGAGATGCGTCGTGTCCGCGACCTCGCTCCGTACATCGGTCAGCAGATCGAAGCCAAGATCATCGAGCTGGACAAGAACCGCAACAACGTTGTGCTGTCCCGCCGTGCATGGCTCGAGCAGACCCAGTCCGAGGTCCGCTCCACGTTCCTCAACAAGCTGGAAAAGGGCCAGGTTCGTCCCGGCGTCGTTTCCTCCATCGTCAACTTCGGTGCATTCGTGGACCTTGGCGGCGTAGACGGCCTCGTTCACGTTTCCGAGCTCTCCTGGAAGCACATCGACCACCCGTCCGAGGTTGTCGAGGTTGGCCAGGAAGTCACCGTCGAGGTCCTCGAAGTGGATCTGGACCGCGAGCGTGTCTCCCTGTCGCTCAAGGCTACGCAGGAAGATCCGTGGCAGACCTTCGCCCGCACCCACGCCCTCGGCCAGGTTGTTCCGGGTAAGGTCACCAAGCTGGTTCCGTTCGGTGCGTTCGTTCGCGTCGAAGACGGCATCGAAGGCCTCGTTCACATCTCCGAGCTGGCTGTCCGCCACGTGGAGCTCGCCGAGCAGGTTGTCTCCGTTGGCGACGAACTGTTCGTCAAGGTCATCGACATCGACCTCGAGCGTCGTCGCATCTCCCTCTCCCTCAAGCAGGCTAACGAGGGCGTTGACGCTGACAGCACCGAGTTCGATCCCGCTCTGTACGGTATGGCCGCTGAGTACGACGAAGAGGGCAACTACAAGTACCCCGAGGGCTTCGACCCCGAGTCGAACGAATGGCTCGAAGGCTACGAGACCCAGCGCGCCGCTTGGGAGCAGCAGTACGCTGACGCCCAGACCCGTTGGGAAGCCCACAAGAAGCAGGTTGCACAGCACGCTGCTGACGACGCTGCCGCTGCAACGTCCGGTGAGAGCGATTCCGGCACCACCAGCTACTCCTCGGAGCCGGCTGCTGCTGAGTCCAACGCCGGTACCCTGGCGTCCGACGAAGCTCTCGCAGCACTGCGTGAGAAGCTGACCGGCAACTAATTCCGCCACCCCTCACGGGATGCGCTGAATAGCCAAAGAAGGACCCCTGCCTTGCGGCAGGGGTCCTTCTGCTTAAGTCAGGCGCGATGGGCACAAGTGAAAAGAGCACTGCCTATCGGAGCGCCAGCCGCGCTTCCACTGAAGCGGCCTCGACTATGAGTTCGGCACCGAGGGAAGACAGCAGGGCTTGTGCAGCCTTGTTTCCTGGCGTCGTAGAGGCTTGCAGGACGGCGAAGCCCCGAGTACGCGCTTCGTCTGCCACCAGGTGGAGGGCCAGGCGGCCAAGGCCTTGGCCGTCGGCCAGTGCCACGCGGGGTGCCACAGTTGATTCAGGGCACATCGATCCATTCCGTTCCTTCCGGCTGGAGCACCGCAGACCCGGCGGTTAGCGCCGCGAGCCGTGCACCGGCGTCGGCCATTGCTGCCGGCTCATCGGGGAGCGCCAATCGCAGGACCGTCTCGTTGGCTCCGTAGCCGGTCTCCGCCATTACGTACCCGGCCGAGCGGAGGTCATTTTCCAGTCGCCCGGCGGCGGCATGCGGAACGCTGACGGCGTGTAGCCGCAGCCTGCGGCGCTGCACCAGCGGGGCGGCATCAAGGGCAGCCGAGACCGACTCCGAATAGGCGCGGACCAGCCCGCCGGCGCCCAGGAGAATCCCACCAAAATAGCGCACGACGACGGCGCTCACGTCGCTCAGATCAGTCACCCCGGGTGCTGTCTCACGCTTGAGCAGTGCCTCCAGCATGGGGATACCAGCCGTGCCGGAAGGTTCGCCGTCATCACTGGATCGTTGAACCATCCTGTCCGGACCTACAACGAAAGCCGAACAGTGGTGCCGTGCGTCATGGAACTCGCGCCGCAGCGCAGCCACAAGTGAGCGTGCCGTATCTTCGTCAGGAGAGCGGCGGAGGACGGTGATGAAGCGGGAGCGGCGGATCTCCAGCTCGTGACGGAAATCAGGACCCTCGGCCAGCGTTGTGTAGGCCGTCGCGCGGCTGTCATCCTCAATTTCCACCGCTTCAGTCTAGTGTGGAGGGGTGTTGAAGATCGGGCTGACGGGCGGCATCGCCTCGGGAAAATCGCTGGTGGCGGCCAGGCTGCAAGAGCTGGGGGCTGTGCTCATTGATGCTGACGTCATTGCCAGGCAAGTGGTGGAGCCGGGAACTCCGGGCCTGGCCCGTGTAGTAGAGGCTTTTGGGCCGGAGATCCTGGACCCTCAGGGGAGGCTGGACCGGCCCGCCCTTGGCGCCATAGTTTTCCAGGATCCCGCTCGGCGGGAAGTGCTCAATGGCATCATCCATCCGTTGGTCCGGGAGTCCGCAGCGGCAATCGTCGCCGAAGCTACGGATGAAGACATTCTGGTCCAGGACATTCCCTTGTTGGTTGAGACAGGGCAGGGGAGCGCTTTCCATCTGGTAATCGTGGTGGACGCCCCGGATGATGTGCGGATTCAACGGATGGTCGGCCTTCGCGGAATGACCCATGAGGACGCGCGTTCCCGAATGGCGGCCCAAGCCAGCCAGGAGGCAAGAATCGCTGCAGCGGACATCGTCCTGGAAAATTCCGGTAGCCGGGAGGAACTGCTCGCCAAAGTGGATGACTTGTGGTTCGGGCGGTTGGTGCCCTTCGCTGAGAATTGCAGGCGTGGGGTTCGTGCCCGGCGGACAAATGGTCCGGTCCTGTCCGCCCCGCGAACCGACTGGGGCCTGCAAGCGGCCCGGCTCTCCTCGCGCATCCGAGCGGCAGCACCGGATGACATCCTCGCCGTGGACCACATTGGGTCTACGTCCGTGCCCGGACTGGCCGCCAAGGATGTTATCGACCTTCAAGTGACTGTTGCGGACCTTGACGCAGCGGATCGGATCGCACCGCGTCTGGCCGCTGCTGGATACCCACGTGTTCCTGGCGTGACCGCGGACACCCCGAAGCCGTCACACCCTGATCCGGCCCAATGGCAAAAGCGCTTCCATGCCAATGCTGATCCGGGACGCCCAACCAACCTTCATGTGCGCGTTGCCGGCACGCCGGGTTGGAGATACGCGCTGCTGTTCCGCGACTGGTTGAGGGCGGAACCTTCTGCTCTTGCCGTGTACGAGGCGCACAAACGCGAAGTGGCTGCACAGCATGCCACCGACCCCGGCACCGCTGGATACGCCGACGCCAAAGAACCCTGGTTCACGGAGGTGGCCTGGCCGCTGATGGATGAGTGGGCCAGCCGCACCGGCTGGCAACCGCCGTCGTATTCTTCCGTTGCAGCGGGACATAAAGCAGGACAATAACTGTCGGGGTGCAGGGGTAGATTGGTGTCATGAGTCTTGCCCAGGAGATCAACCGTGTCGTCGCGCCCTTCGAAGTCGTCAGCGACTACAAACCCGCCGGAGACCAGCCGGCGGCAATTGCGGAACTGACGGAACGCATCAAGAACGGCGAGAAGGACGTCGTACTTCTTGGCGCAACGGGCACGGGCAAGAGCGCCACCACTGCGTGGCTCATTGAGCAGGTGCAGCGCCCCACGTTGGTCATGGTTCAAAACAAGACCCTGGCAGCCCAGCTCGCCAACGAGTTCAGGGAACTCCTGCCCAACAATGCGGTGGAGTACTTTGTTTCGTACTACGACTACTACCAACCGGAAGCCTACGTACCCCAGACGGATACGTTCATCGAAAAGGACTCCTCGGTCAATGAGGAAGTTGAGCGCCTTCGGCACTCGGCCACCAATGCACTGCTGACCCGGCGTGACGTCATCGTGGTGGCCACAGTCTCCTGCATTTACGGCCTGGGAACGCCCGAAGAATACATCGCGGGCATGGTGACGCTCACCAAGGGCGCTGAAATGAACCGCGACCACCTCCTTCGCAAATTCGTTTCCATGCAGTACACGCGAAACGACATGGACTTCCACCGCGGCACCTTCCGCGTCCGCGGAGACACCGTAGAGATCATTCCCATGTACGAGGAACTCGCACTCAGGATCGAATTTTTCGGCGATGAAATCGAGAACATCTACACACTGCATCCAGTCACCGGCGAGGTCATCCGCGAGGAAACCGAGATGTACGTCTTCCCGGCTTCCCACTACGTGGCAGGGCCGGAACGAATGGGCCGGGCGATCACAGCCATCGAAGACGAACTCGCCGAACGCCTGAAGGTGCTGGAGAGCCAGAACAAGCTGGTGGAAGCCCAGCGCCTGCGGATGCGGACCACCTACGATCTCGAAATGATGCAGCAGATGGGTTTCTGCAACGGCATCGAGAATTACTCCCGGCACATTGACGGCCGCGCCGGCGGTACGGCACCGCACTGCCTGTTGGACTACTTCCCTGATGACTTCCTCCTGGTAATCGACGAATCCCACGTCACCGTCCCGCAAATCGGCGCTATGTATGAAGGGGACATGTCCCGCAAGCGCACGCTGGTGGACCACGGCTTCCGGCTGCCCTCCGCCATGGACAACCGGCCCTTGAAGTGGGACGAGTTCCTTGAACGCATCGGGCAGACCGTGTACTTGTCGGCCACGCCCGGAAAGTACGAGCTCGGGAAGGCAGACGGATATGTCCAGCAGATCATCCGGCCCACCGGCCTGATCGACCCCGAAGTGATCGTGAAGCCCACCAAGGGACAAATCGATGACCTCCTGGGTGAAATCCGCCAACGTACTGAACGCGATGAACGTGTCCTGGTCACCACGTTGACCAAGCGGATGGCCGAAGACCTCACAGACTACCTCCTGGGCCATGGAGTCAAGGTCCAGTACCTCCACTCCGACGTCGATACTCTTCGCCGGGTGGAACTGCTGCGCGAGCTGCGGATGGGGGTCTTTGACGTCCTGGTCGGCATCAACCTCCTGCGTGAAGGCCTGGACCTGCCTGAAGTCTCACTCGTAAGCATCCTGGATGCGGACAAGGAAGGCTTCCTGCGTTCCTCTACCTCCCTGATCCAGACGATTGGCCGTGCCGCTCGAAATGTGTCCGGCCAGGTCCACATGTACGCGGACAGGATCACGGACTCCATGGCCCACGCCATCGAGGAAACCAACCGGCGCCGCGCCATCCAGGTCAAGTACAACACCGACAACGGGGTTGACCCCCAGCCGCTTCGCAAGAAGATCGCTGACATCACAGACCAGTTGGCACGCGAAGATGCCGATACCCAGGAGCTCCTGAACAACAACAGGCTGGCCAAGGGTGCCAAACGTACGTCCGGCGCCAAAGGTGCAGCCACCGTCCGGAAGGACGGGCTGGCCGCAGCTCCAGCGGAAGACCTGGTTGGCCTCATCGAACAACTCACGGAACAGATGCATGGCGCCGCTGCCGAACTGCAATTCGAGGTGGCGGCCCGTATCCGTGACGAAGTGGGGGAGTTGAAGCGGGAATTGCGTCAAATGCAGTCTGCAGGGCACGCCTAAGGTAAGGTTATGGTCACGTAGGGGAGTATCCCAAGCGCTACGTCCGTCAGCACGCAAGGCACAGATGCCTCGCCGGACTTAGTGGGCCGCTGAACGTGCATTCACCGCACTGGCAGGCCGGAGAGACTTACACCGCTTTCCCGTACCCTGCGAAAGGCCCGCATTAATGGAGCTTCCAATCTGGTTTGAGGTCGGCTCGTTTGTCGCCCTCGGAATTATCCTGCTGATCGACCTCCTCCTGGTCGTCAAGCGTCCCCACGAACCAACAATGAAGGAAGCCGGCCTCTGGGTCGCCTTCTACGTTGCCTTGGCCCTGGTCTTTGCCGGTGCCATGTTCTACTTCACTGGCCCCGAATACGGCAGCCAGTTCGTCGCTGGCTGGGTCACGGAATACAGCCTGAGCATCGACAACCTGTTCGTCTTTATCATCATCATGGCCCGCTTCTCGGTGCCGCGGAAATACCAGCAGGAAGTGCTGATGGTGGGCATCATCATCGCACTGGTCCTTCGCGGCATTTTCATCGCCTTGGGCGCAGTAGTCATCGAGCAATTCAGCTGGATCTTCTACATCTTCGGCGCGTTCCTGCTGTGGACTGCCTGGAAGCAGGCCACGGATTCCGGTGAAGACGAAGAAGAAGGTGCCGAAAACCCCCTGGTTGCCCGGCTGCGCAAGGTCCTGCCGATGTCTGAAAAGTTCGACGGCGGCAAGCTGCGGACCACGGTGGACGGCAAGAAGGTCTTCACCCCGATGCTGATCGTTTTCGTGACCATCGGCATGACAGACCTCCTGTTCGCGGTGGACTCCATTCCCGCGATCTTCGGCCTGACCCAGAGTGCCTTCATCGTCTTCACGGCCAACATCTTCGCGCTCATGGGCCTGCGCCAGCTGTACTTCCTGCTGGGCGGACTGATGAGCCGCTTGATCTACTTGAAGCACGCCCTGTCAGTCATTCTTGCCTTCATTGGCGTCAAGCTCGTCCTGCACGCAATGCACGTCAACGAGCTTCCCTTCATCAACAACGGCCACCACATCGAGTGGGCTCCGGAGATTCCCACCTTCGTTTCGTTGGCGGTCATTATCGGCACGATCGTCGTAGCCGTCGTGGCCAGCTTGCTTAGCCCGGCCGCCCGCCAGTCCAAGCTGGACGCGCGGTTGGAAGAAGACGCGAAGAAGAGCTTGAGCGAAGCAGAGTAACCGGGCTGTGAAGGTTGTAGTCTCGTGAAGTGACTACCACTTCTACTACGGCGCTGGACCCCCAACGGGTTCAGCGCCGTACTGTTTTCCTGCTCAGCTCGGCCCAGCTCCTGAGCGGAATCGGTAACGGCGCCACGTTATCCATTGGATCGCTCCTGGCCGTGGACCTGTCCGGATCCGAGGCGTGGGCTGGATCCATCACTACTGTCCTGACCCTCGCTGCAGCCCTGACTGCCCTACCGCTGGCACGTCTCGCGGAAGCACGCGGACGCCGGGTTGGCCTCGTCTCCGGTTTGGTCGCTGCCATGATCGGGGCGCTCCTGGTGATGGCATCCGTGGTGGTCGGATCCTTCCCGCTGCTCCTGCTCGCTGCCGGTTTCCTCGGTCTTGGTACAGCCGCCAACCTTCAGGCGAGGTTCGCCGCCGTCGACCTCGCCCACGCTGAGCACCGCGGCAGGTCACTGTCCACTGTTGTTTGGGCCATCACGATTGGGGCTGTCGCGGGGCCGAACCTCATCCAGCCCGGCGCCGCAGTGGGGGCCGCCTTGGGCCTGCCGCCGATTGCCGGACCGTTTGTCTTCTCGGCCGCAGGGCTGTTCCTGGCGGCGGTGCTGCTGTTTGCCGGTTTGCGGCCCGACCCGCTGCTGCTGGCACGGCGCTTGGCCTCGGAATCCGCAGGCGCCGGGACCCTGCCTGTCAGGGGCACCATCCGTTCCGGCCTGCAGGCTGTTCGTTCCTCGCCCCGGGCCATCCTTGGGCTTGCGGCCGTGGTCGCAGCACACGGCGTCATGGTGGCGATCATGTCCATGACACCCTTGCACCTGCAGCAGCTGGTTGGCGGTTCACATGCCGGCCATCACGGCGGAACAACTGACAGCACGGATGCCCTGGTAGTTATTGGGCTGACCATTTCGCTGCATATCGCCGGCATGTTCGCCCTATCGCCACTTTGGGGTTGGCTGACGGACAAAGCCGGCCGCATCCAAACCATCGCCATGGGCCACGGGCTTCTGCTGGTCGCAGTGCTGATCGCAGGAATCGGCCAGCAAGAGCCGGTGTTGGTCACCGCCGGGCTGATCATCCTTGGCCTTGGCTGGTCCGCCGCGACCATTGCCGGATCCACCCTCCTTGCGGAGAGCGTCGCCGAAGAACAGAGGGTAACCGTGCAGGGCGTTTCCGATACGCTCATGGGCGCGGCGGGTGCAACGGGCGGCGCGACGTCCGGACTCGTCCTCGCCTGGCTCGGCTACGAAGGACTGAACATAGCCGCTGGCGTGCTGGCCGCCGTCATGCTGGCCTTAACGGCCGCCACCGCTGCCCGGGTGCGCCGTTCACTCCCCGCATAGGAAGAATCCCTGTGCGGGAACAATCCCTGCGCTGGAAACAGGTGGGCTAGCGGGAACCCCGCACAAGCCCGAAGAGCCGCCTGAAGATGCCTTCGCCGTCTTCCCCTATGCCGTCATGGTGGAAGTCGTCCGTGACCCAGGTTTGAAGCCCACGGACTGCCTCGGCGGTTTCCATTGAGAGGTCATGGTCCACGTAGATATCGTTTTTGTAGACGGCGGCTGCTACTGGAACCTTGTTGACCGCCAACTGCTGGTGGTCGTAGAGGGGACACCAGTCCGACTTGGCTGCCAGCAAGTCGGCTACGTCGCGAAGCGGGATCAGTGCCGGATCCTGTTCGAAGTACCAGGGGTAGACCATTTCGCCCGTGAGCAGGGGGGCTTCTGCTTCGGGTTTGAACTCCGGGAATTCTTCCAGCACGCGCCATGCTGCCCAGTCCGTGGCCTGCCCCTGCCCGTAGATCGATTCATGGAGGACCGCGTACAGAGGGTTCCCGGCCCGGCTCACCAGGGTCCGGACTTGCTCAAGGAACACCTCCGACAGGCGTTCGCCCAAAGGCGTTTCGATGAAAGCGTCCTCCAGGAGGTAGTGCAGGGAGTCCACCCGGGTGTTGCCGCCGAGGAACGATCCCACCATCTGGAACCGCTCGGGCGTCAGCCGTTCTCCGCTGGCCAGGAATTCCTCATGCTGCCCGAGGTGGCGGACGATCCTGGTGACAGTTTCGCGGTCTTCCGGATACCAGGCGAAGTACTCCGCGTTCCGCTCCGCCACCCGGCGGAATGTGGCGCGGTACACGCGCTCTGCGGGGCCGTGCAGCGGGGCAAGTCCTCCCGTGATGAGAACCTCCCGCAGCCCCTTGGGGGCGAACGACAAATAGGTCAACGCACAGAATCCACCAAAGCTCTGGCCCAGCACTGACCATGGGCCGGAATCCAGGGCATGCCGGATGAACTCGGCGTCAGCCACGATCGAATCGGCCCGGAAGTGCGTCAGGTAGTCAGCCTGGGCTGCGGCGTCACCCCGTAGCTCCAATGACTGCCGCTCCACCGGAGTGGAAAGGCCTGTGCCGCGCTGGTCCAGCATCAGGATCCGAAAATCCTTGGCCGCTGCCTTCATCCAACCTGAGAGGGAAGTGACGCGGTTCCCGCGTCCGCCGGGTCCACCCTGGAGGAACAGCAGCCACGGAAGTTTGGCGGCCTCCTCCGCGGAGTACTCCGTGGAGGAATACTCCCGCGCGAATACAGTGATCGTTTCGCCGGTCGTCTGGCCGTCCACAGCAGATGTGGCCAAACCGTGGTCCAGGGGGACCGTGAAGTAGTGCTCAGCGGTTCGGAGGCCTCGGAATTCGTGCCGGGCGCGGATGCGGTGTGCGTCGGCCACGGCTTGCAGTTCAGCCATGGGCAAGAGCCTTGCTTCCGTTGGTGGCACCTGCCCCGAACGTTTCCAGCGCCTCGCCGGTCAGCCTGAACGTCGACCATTCATCCATGGGGAGGGCGCCAAGGTTCTTATAGAACTTGATGGACGGTTCGTTCCAGTCCAGGACGCTCCACTCCACCCGGGCATAGCCGCGTTCGACGGCGGTCGCGGCCAGATGCTGCAGGAGCGCCTTGCCATGGCCCTCGCCACGCGCTTCCGGAATAACGTAAAGGTCCTCCAGGTAGATGCCGTGGACACCCTCCCACGTTGAGTAGTTCAGGAACCACAGGGCGAAACCTTGCACTGTCCCAGCGGCATTCGCGGCCATGGTGGCGTACACCCGGGGGTTCTCTCCGAAGAGCACCTCGGTCAGGAGCTCCGGGGTGTTCCTGACGGCGTCGGGTTCCTTTTCGTAGATCGCAAGATCGTGGATCATACGCAGGATGGCGGGAACGTCTTCAACGGTGGCAGGGCGGATTACACTCATGCTTCCGAGCTTACTAGGGCCCGGGTCGCCTACCGCCAGCGCAGGGCGGAGGACCCGTACGTGACAGGAGGTTCTTGATAACCAACGGGAACACCATCCACCGTGATGGGTGGGCCGACGTACCGGAGACGGCCGTAGGGGCTGTCCAACTCGTGGAAATCGGGCTCTGGCAGCTCGACTTCAGTCGCCGTGCCCGTCGAAAGGAGAAGTAACTCTTCCGCTGTCCGGGCCAGCGAAAGCCGGGCCGCTCCGCCACGTCCCGTACCCAGTCGCTGGACCAGCAAAGCGAACACTGCCGCCGCAAGGCCATAACCCGTGGCGTGATCCAGTGCCTGCACCGGTAGCGCCCCAGGCCTCCACCCGCCGTCGCCGGACTGGCCATATCGATCAGCTATCCCGCATGCTGCCTGCACGAGGCTGTCAAAACCTCGTCGCGCCTGCCAGGGACCGCCGTGGCCCCATGCGCCCAAGGCAACTACGACGAGGTCGGCGCGGCGCCGCAGCAGCGCGTCGGGGGTCAATCCAAAACGATCCAGCCCGCCGCCGCGATACCCCACCACCACAACGTCTGCCGTCTCCAGGAGGTCCATGACCGCAGCCAGATCATCGGGATTCCGGAAGTCTGCTTCGGCGCTGTGCTTGTCAAAGCCGGAGTCAATGAAGGCATCTGTCAGCTCCGGAAGGTGCGGAGGGTCTATCCGGAGGACGTCCGCGCCCAAGGCTCCAAGGAGCCGGGTTGCCACGGGGCCGGCAATGACGCGGGTCAGGTCAAGGACTTTGAGACCTGCCAAAGGACGTTCCGGTTCCGCGGCAGGAACCCACGACGACGGGCGGCTTGCTTCAGCGGATTGTCCCGGTTGATCGAAAGTGATCCACGGCCCCTCACTGGCCGCTTCAAACATAGGGGCGGCTACCCACTCTTCCCTGGTACGGACAGCGGCCGCTACGCCGTCGTTTCCCGCAATAAGGTGTTCGGCTTCCAAAGCCGTCATTGCCAGTAGTGCGCGGTCCACGTCGGCAGGTTCGCTGGCCGAGACCGCTTCCATGAGCCGGGCGGCGTGGTGTGGATAGTTTGCGTGGAGGCGGATCCAGCCATCAGCGGTTTTTCGAAAACCGGACAAGGGAGCGAACCCTTCAGCTTTCCGGCCACCTACGCGCAGGTGCCCCAGGGAATCGAACGCAGCCGCAGTGGGCCCCGCTGCCACAGAATACCGGTGCGTCGTTCCCATCAAGGCATTCAGGGCCGTAGCTGCAGCCCGCACCGCGCCCAAAGCCAGCCCTTCCACGTCCAGTGCAGGAACGCCATCTGCGCAGGGCCACCATCGTCGCGATCCGGTCCAGGGAGCAGCAGGTTGTGCGCTCATTACCTCCAGCGCCCGCAAGCTGCTGCCGAGATCGGGGACGGATTCCATGGGACTTCCTTAAGCCGGTTGAGCTGGACCTGGGAGCCTGTTGGCTTAGAGCCGGTTGACGTTCGTCACGCGAACCACGGCTGTGCCCGTCTCATCGGAAGCCGCGAGATCCACATCGGCGGAGATGCCCCAGTCGTGGTTTCCGGCGGGGTCATCGAAGATCTGGCGGACCCGCCACGTGCCGGGTTCTTCGGTGATGATGAGCAATCCGGGTCCGCGGGCATCAGGTCCCGTGCCGATGTCATCGTGTTCATCGAAGTAGTCGTCCAGAACCTCTTCCCAGCGCTCGGCGTCCCAGCCGGCGTCGGCGTCCAGCTCACCCAGGGCGGCAGAGTCTTCGTCCGCAAACAGCTCCACCCTGCGGAACATTTCGTTCCGGACCATGACCCGGAAAGCCCTGATGTTCGTGGTCAATAGCGGCGGCGGAGGTGGGGGAGCGTCATGCGGTGTTGGCATGAGCCCTGAGGTTAGCTCCTCCCACTCGTCTAGGAGGCTGGAGTCCACTTGCCGGACAAGTTCACCCAGCCAGGCGATGAGGTCTTCGAGGTCCTCGCGCAGCAAGTCCTGGGGCACAGTCTGCCTGAGTGCACGGAATCCATCCGCCAAGTAGCGCAGGACGATGCCTTCGGAGCGGGCCAGACCGTAGAACTGCACGAACTCCCCGAAGTTCATGGCACGTTCATACATGTCGCGGATAATTGACTTGGGCGCCAGCTCGAAGTCGCCCACCCATGGTGCAGCCTTTCGGTACACCTCGAAGGCTTGGCCAAGAATCTCCGCCAAGGGCATCGGGTACGTGACTTCATCGAGCATGGCCATCCGCTGCTCATATTCGATGCCGTCGGCCTTCATGGCGGCAACCGCCTCGCCACGGGCCTTCTTCTGCTGCGCAGAGAGAATCTGGCGCGGCTTCTCCAATGTGGCCTCGATAACCGAAACAACGTCCAGCGCATACGACGGCGACTCTGGATCCAGCAGTTCCAGCGCGGCAAGGGCAAACGGTGAAAGCGGTTGATTGAGGGCGAAGTTGGCCTGCAGGTGGACCGTCAAGCGGACAGAACGGCCTTCGGATTGTTGTTCATCTTCGGGAATGCGTTCAACCACACCCGCGGCCAGCAGTTCACGGTAGATGCCCAGCGCTTTTTTCATGAGTTTCAACTGCGCCGGGCGGTTCTCGTGGTTTTCACTGAGCAAGCGCCGGGTTGCCTGGAACGGATCTCCTGGGCGTTCCATGAGGTTGAGGAGCATCGCGTGGGTGACCGTAAAGCTGGAACCCAAAGGCTCCGGAACCGAATCCACCAGCCGTTTGAAGGTTGATTCACCCCAGGAAACGAAACCTTCCGGTGGCTTCTTCTTGACCACTTGGCGAAGCTTCTTCTGGTCGTCGCCGAACTTTGCCGTGGCCTTTGCCATGGCCTTGGCATTCTCCACTACGTGATCCGGAGCCTGCACCACCACGGTGCCGGCGGTGTCATACCCTGCGCGACCCGCGCGGCCGGCAATCTGGTGGAACTCACGTGAGTTGAGCACCCGGGTGCGTACGCCGTCGTATTTGCTCAACGCCGTCAACAGAACCGTGCGGATGGGAACGTTGATGCCCACGCCCAGCGTGTCCGTGCCGCATATAACCTTCAGGAGCCCGGCTTGTGCGAGTTGCTCCACCAGGCGGCGGTACTTGGGCAGCATGCCGGCGTGATGGACGCCGATGCCATGGCGGACCAGCCGGTTGAGTGTCTTTCCGAAGCCCGCGGCGAACCGGAAGCCTGCGATGAGCTCAGCGATGCGGTCCTTTTCCTCCCGGCTGCACATGTTGATGCTCATCAGGTTCTGGGCACGCTCGATCGCTTCTGCCTGGCTGAAGTGCACAACGTACACCGGGACCTGCTTGGTGGAGAGCAGTTCTTCCAGGGTCTCGTGGACCGGAGTGAGGTGGTAGTAGTAATGCAGTGGAATCGGACGCTCGGCAGAGCTAACGGTAGTGGTGGGCCGCCCGGTCAGTTCGGTGAGGCCGGCTTCGAAACGGCTGACGTCGCCCAGCGTCGCGGACATGAGCAGGAACTGGGCCTGCGGCAGCTCAAGCAGGGGAACCTGCCAGGCCCATCCGCGCTGGGGATCGGAGTAGAAGTGGAATTCATCCATGATCACGGTGCCAAGTTCCGCGGAAGCTCCCTCGCGGAGGGCAATATTGGCCAGGATCTCAGCGGTGCAGCAAATTATCGGCGCATCCTGGTTTACGCCGGAGTCGCCCGTAATCATGCCAACGTTTTCGGCACCGAAGATGTCGCAGAGGGCGAAGAACTTCTCCGAGACCAAAGCCTTGATGGGAGCGGTGTAGTAACTGCGCTGGCCACGGGCCATGGCCTCGAAGTGGGCTGCAATGGCGACCAGCGATTTACCCGACCCGGTGGGTGTAGCCAGGATGACGTTGGCTCCGGAGGCGAGCTCCATGATGGCTTCGTCCTGGGCAGCGTACAACTGCAAGCCGCGGCCTTCTGTCCACTCAACGAACCGTGTATAGATCTCGTCCGGACCCAACGGGTTGGAGGGGGTGGAACCAGGGAGCTGCTCAAGAAGTTTCATTGGTTTCCAGCTTAGTCCCCGGACGGTTTAGGCTCGCCCCAGCACTGTTGCCCAACGCCAGGAGGCTTATATGAGGTGGGATCCGTCCAAGTATGTGGAGTTCGGCAATCACAGGGACAGGCCGTTCCATGACTTGGTGGCCAGGATCCAGGCTGAATCGCCGCGGAAAGTGGTGGATCTTGGATGCGGCCCCGGCAACCTCACAGCCACACTGGCTGTCCGCTGGCCCGATGCGCGCGTGGTCGGCCTCGATTCCTCCGGCGACATGCTTGCGAAGGCAGATGGAGAGGCCCGGAAATTCGCCAACCTGGAATTCGAGCAGTCAGATATTGCTGGCTGGCAGCCTGACCAGGAGACAGACGTCGTAGTAACCAACGCCGCACTCCAGTGGGTTCCCGGGCACCAGGCCATGCTCGGTCACTGGCTGCGTGCACTTAAACCAGGCGCCTGGTTCGCGCTCCAGGTCCCGGGGAACTTCACATCCCCTTCGCACACCCTGATGAGGGAGCTTGCCGCGTCACCCAAATGGTCCTCCCGCCTTGGCGGCGTCCTTCGGCATGATGGAGTTGTGGGCAGTCCTGCGGACTACCTGGGTATTATGCTCGACGCCGGCTGCGCAGCTGACGCCTGGGAAACCACCTACCAGCAGCTGTTGCCGGGCAAGGACCCCGTCCTTGAGTGGGTGCGCGGCACAGGACTGCGGCCGGTACTGGCAGCGCTGTCTCCTGCAGATGCCGCCGAATTCGAGCAGGAATACTCCGCTTTGCTGCGCGAGGCATATCCGCCTACGGGCCACGGGACGGTGTTCCCGTTCCGTCGTATCTTCGCGGTGGCCCGGAAAGACAAATGAGCCGGCAGGACCTGTTGCCGGACGTAGCAATTAAGTTTCCTGCCGCCCGTGGCTTGTACCCTTTCCGCGTCGCTGGTCTAATTCTCGGCATGGACCATGGACGCTTCATTGAGCAGCAAACGCCCGAATGGCTTCCGGTACCCGGCCGGTTTTCGCGATGACTGCCATGGACGGCTTTCCCGGGAACTGGCGGCCCAACACCAGCAGCGGAGTTGCCCTTTTTGAGCAGCTGAGGCTGCGCATCATCGAACTCGCAGACTCCGGCGTCCTCGCAGTTGGAGCGAAGCTCCCGCCGGTGCGCAACCTGGCGGGTGTGTTGGATGTAGCCCCACATACAGTGGCCCGCGCCTATAAGGAACTGGAGGCTGCCGGCGTCGTCGCCACGAGGGGACGCAACGGCACCATCGTGTGTGCACGGGATGACCGCTGGGGCGCGCTTGCGGAAGTTGCCGCCCAGTATGCTGCTGCGGCAAAGGCCCAAGGAGCCTCATTCGCGGAGGCTGTACAGCTTCTTGCGGCCGCATATGACGCTGATTGATACCGATCGGTAGCATGTGAGGCACGACATGGAAATTCGAAGAAGTTTTCGATTAGCATTGGTAGGTGCCCAAAGCCTTAGCTGAAGATGCAGCCATCGATGCCCTGAAGAGTGTAGCCGTCGTCCCCGAAACCAAGCCCACCCGGCCGGACCTGTCCCGGCTGGTAGTCAAGGGCGCGCGGGAACACAACCTGCGCAATGTAGACCTGGACCTCCCCAGGGATGCGATGATCGTGTTCACGGGCCTTTCAGGCTCGGGCAAGTCCTCCTTGGCATTCGATACGATCTTTGCCGAGGGGCAGCGTCGGTACGTGGAATCGTTGTCCGCCTACGCCCGCCAGTTCCTCGGCCAGGTGGATAAGCCGGACGTGGACTTCATCGAGGGCCTGTCGCCCGCGGTGTCGATCGACCAGAAATCCACCAGCAAGAACCCTCGCTCCACCGTGGGCACCATCACCGAAATTTACGACTACATGCGCCTGCTCTGGGCGCGTGTAGGCCGTCCGCACTGCCCGGTTTGTGGCGAGCCCATCGCCCGGCAAACCCCGCAGCAGATCGTTGACCAGCTGTTGGAACTGGAAAAGGGCACACGATTCCAGGTTCTCGCTCCTGTGGTTCGCGGGCGCAAGGGCGAGTTCGTGGACCTCTTCAAGGAACTCACGGCCAAAGGCTATTCGCGCGCACGGGTGGACGGCGAACTGGTACAACTCAGCGAGCCGCCCAAGCTTGGCAAACAGTTCAAGCACACCATCGAGGTGGTAGTGGACCGCTTGGTGGTTAAGGAAGAGATCAGCCAACGGCTCACAGATTCCATAGAAACTGCCTTGGGCTTGGCAGAAGGCCGGGTGCTGATTGAGTTCGTGGACCTTGACGCAGGGGACCCCGCACGTATCCGTGCTTTCTCCGAGAACCTCGCATGCCCCAACGAGCACCCCCTGGCCCTCGATGAAATCGAACCACGCTCTTTCTCGTTCAACAACCCCTTTGGCGCCTGCTCGGCGTGCAGTGGCATCGGAACCAGGCTTGAAGTGGACGAGGAACTGATTGTTCCCAATCCGGAGCTTTCCCTGGCACAAGGCGCCATCGCCCCCTGGTCCCTGGGCACCGCCACCACGGAGTACTGGAACCGCCTCCTGGAGGGCCTGGCCCATGAGCTCGGCTTCTCCATGGACACTTCGTGGGAAAAACTCCCCAAGGATGTCCGGAACACCGTGCTGCACGGCAAGGACCACAAGGTTGTGGTCCAGTATCGCAACCGGTTCGGCCGGGAACGCAAGTACAGCACCGGCTTTGAGGGCGCCATCCAATATGTTCACCGCAAACACGGCGAAACTGACTCGGATTGGGCACGGGACAGGTACGAAGAGTACATGCGCCAGATTCCCTGCCCCGAGTGCAACGGTGCCCGGCTCAATCCTGCCTCGTTGTCGGTGTTGATCAATGGGAAGTCGATCGCTGAAGTCGCGGCCCTTCCCATGCGTGAATGTGCGTCGTTCCTGGGCAGCCTGACCCTGACCGACCGCGAGGCACAGATTGCCCACCAGGTCCTTAAGGAAATCCAGGCCCGGTTGACGTTCCTTTTGGACGTGGGACTTGAATACTTGAACCTGGAACGTCCTTCCGGGACCTTGTCCGGCGGTGAAGCCCAACGTATCCGCCTGGCCACGCAAATTGGTTCCGGCCTGGTGGGAGTCCTCTACGTCCTTGACGAGCCTTCCATCGGTCTGCACCAGCGCGACAACCGCCGCTTGATCGAGACGCTGACCCGCCTGCGGGATCTCGGCAACACACTGATCGTGGTGGAGCATGACGAGGACACCATCCATGAAGCGGACTGGGTGGTTGACATTGGACCCGGCGCCGGGGAGCACGGCGGGCAAGTGGTCCATTCAGGTACCTACAAGGAGCTCTTGGAAAACAAGGACTCCCTCACTGGCGACTACCTGTCCGGCCGCCGCAAGATCGATGTCCCGGCCAAGCGCCGCAAGTACGACAAAAAACGTGAACTAAAGGTCATCGGTGCCAGGGAAAACAACCTGGACAATGTGGATGCCACGTTCCCCCTGGGGCTCTTCACGGCAGTGACGGGTGTCAGCGGTTCGGGCAAGTCCACGCTGGTGAACGAGATCCTTTACAAGGTCCTCGCCAATAAGCTCAATGGCGCCAAGCAGGTTGCCGGGCGGCACCGCAGCGTGAATGGATTGGAGCACCTGGATAAGGTGGTCCACGTCGATCAAAGCCCCATCGGGCGCACACCGCGCTCCAACCCGGCAACGTACACAGGCGTGTTCGACAACATCCGGAAACTGTTTGCCGAAACCACCGAAGCAAAGGTCCGCGGTTACCAGCCCGGCCGCTTCTCGTTCAACGTCAAGGGCGGCCGCTGCGAAGCGTGCTCCGGAGATGGCACATTGAAGATCGAAATGAACTTCCTGCCTGACGTCTACGTTCCGTGTGAGGTGTGCCATGGCGCCCGTTACAACCGGGAAACCCTTGAAGTGCATTACAAGGGAAAGACCATTGCCGATGTCCTTAACATGCCCATCGAGGAAGGCGCTGAATTCTTTGCCGCCTTCACCCCTATCGCGCGGCATCTGAACACCTTGGTGGACGTGGGACTGGGCTATGTCAGGCTGGGCCAGCCGGCCACAACCCTGTCCGGTGGCGAAGCGCAGCGCGTGAAGTTGGCTGCAGAACTCCAGAAGCGGTCCAACGGACGCAGCATCTACGTTCTGGACGAACCCACTACCGGCCTGCACTTCGAGGACATCCGGAAGCTGCTCATGGTCCTTCAGGGACTGGTGGACAAGGGCAACACCGTGATCACCATTGAGCACAACCTGGACGTCATCAAGTCCGCGGACTGGATTGTGGACCTCGGGCCGAACGGTGGTTCAGGTGGCGGCAAGATCGTCGCAACGGGCACGCCTGAGCAGGTAGCCAAGTCCACTGACAGCCACACCGCAACGTTCCTTGCGGAAATTCTGCGCTAACAGCCCGGATCGCCTTCCTGGACGCCTAAAGAATATCCTCAGCGGGGCAGAAGTATTCCGGTAGCGGCATGCGAGTTTCAGGCATGCCGCTACTCGTGAGAAACTAACCCGGTGACTCAAACAACGGTGCCCGTAATTTTCGATCTGGACGGCACCCTTGTCGATCCAGCCGGCGGTATCACAGGAGGAATATCCGCGGCCCTGCGCGAAATGGACCTCCCGGTCCCGGAACAGGCCGTGCTGAATGCCATGGTTGGCCCCAAGCTCAGCGATGCCCTTCTGCATTTGGCGAATGTTCCGACCGAATTGGTCGATGAAACCATTTCCCGTTACCGGCGGCATTACAGGGAAACCGGTATTGGCCAGAGCAAGTTGTATCCGGGAATCTTCGACCTCCTTGAATTCTTTGCCGAAACGGGGCGGGCCGTCGCCGTTGCAACCCAGAAGCCTCAAGGTATTGCCCGGATTGTCCTTGAGCATCACGGTATTGCGGATTTCTTTGTCTCCATTAGGGGAGCTTCCGACGACGAATCGCTGGCAGCCAATTCCGCGTCCGGAAAGATCGGGATTGTTGGCGCGGCCTTGGCTGATCTCCACTCCCAGCCTGCTGTGATGGTGGGGGACCGGCACCAGGACGTTGCCGGAGCAATGGCCAATGGCCTGGATTGCATTGGTGTTGGCTGGGGCTTCGCTTCGGACGGCGAACTGGAGGAAGCCGGTGCGGTCGCCGTGGTCGGCAGCACCCTTGAGTTGCGAACCAAAATTGAAGAACTTGACGCTGTCCGCGCGGCGGCCCTGAGCGAGGTACAAAACGATGGCAGTCTTTGATGCGATCCGCTGGACAACGCGTGGACTGATCTCCACCACGTGCCGGCCCACGGTCATTGGACTGGAGAACGTGCCAACAGAAGGCCCGTTCATCGTGGCGCCAAACCATCTCTCTTTCCTGGACAGCGTCATTGTCCAGGCGCTCATGCCCCGTCCAGTAGCGTTCTTCGCCAAGGCGGAGTATTTCACCACCAAAGGCGTTAAGGGCGCGGTGATGAAGTCCTTCTTCGAAGCCGTCGGTTCCATCCCGGTGGAACGCGGTGAACAGGCTGCCAGCGTGCAGGCCCTGAAAACCCTTCTGGACATCCTGGAGTCCGGCAAGGGCATTGGAATTTACCCGGAGGGCACCCGCTCCCGCGACGGCATCCTTTACCGCGGCCGGACCGGCGTGGGTTGGTTGGCGCTCACCACTGGTGCCCCAGTGATCCCCGTGGGGCTTATAGGCACGGAGAAACTACAGCCCGCGGACAAGAATGCCGTCCGTCCCCAACACTTCACTATGAAAGTTGGCGAGCCGCTCTACTTCGACAAGACGGGCCCGGACCATTCCCTCCCTGCGCGCCGGCAGGTTACGGACAAGATCATGGATGCCATCGCTGCGCTGAGCGGACAGGAACGTTCCACAAGCTACAACCAGAGTAAGTCGGTGGACTAAGCGGCTGGCGTTGGCTGTCGGTCCTGTTCACTAGACTGGAATCGTGGCAAATCCAGCAAGTTACCGGCCCCAGACGGGTGAAATTCCCACCACGCCGGGCGTCTACCGTTTCCGCGACCCCCACGGTCGCGTCATCTACGTGGGCAAAGCCAAGAACCTCCGCTCCAGGCTGAATTCCTACTTTGCGAATCCCTCCGGGCTGCTACCCAAGACGCATGCGATGGTGTATGCCGCGAGCAGCGTGGAGTGGACGGTGGTGGGCAGCGAGCTGGAGTCGCTACAGCTGGAGTACACCTGGATCAAGGAATTCAAGCCGCGTTTCAACGTGGTCTTCAGGGACGACAAGACGTATCCCTACCTGGCCGTCACCATGGGGGAGAAGTACCCCAGGGTGCAGGTCATGCGTGGCGAACGCAAGAAGGGCACCAGGTATTTTGGCCCCTATACCGCGGGCGCTATCCGGGAAACCATGGACACCCTCCTTCGCGTGTTCCCGGTCCGCAGCTGCAGCGCGGGCGTTTTCAAGCGCGCACAAGCCAGTGGGCGCCCTTGCCTTCTTGGCTACATCGACAAATGCGCAGCACCCTGTGTTGGCCGCGTGACGCCGGAGGAGCACCGTGAACTTGCGGAGGACTTCTGCGCCTTCATGGGCGGGGAAACCAAACGCTTCATCAACCGGCTGGAAAAGGATATGGCGGCCGCCGTCGCAGAACTCGACTATGAGCGCGCCGCACGGCTCAGGGACGACATCATCGCTTTGCGCAAGGTCTTCGAACGCAACGCCGTAGTCCTCGCCGAGGATACGGACGCCGACGTCTTCGCGCTGCATGAAGACGAGCTCGAGGCGTCCGTGCAGGTGTTCCACGTCCGCGGCGGCCGGGTCCGTGGACAGCGTGGCTGGGTGGTGGAGAAAGTCGAAGACGCCACGACGCCGGAACTCATCGAGCACCTGCTGCAACAGGTTTACGGGGAAGACAGCGAGGTCCAGGGCCGCATTCCCCGGGAAGTACTCGTTCCGGAGAATCCGAGCAACCACGCCGAGCTGAGTGAATGGCTGGGCGGACTCCGCGGAGCAAAAGTGGATATCCGCGTGCCCCAGCGAGGTGACAAGGCTGCGCTCATGTCAACGGTCCGCGAGAACGCCGAGCAGGCGCTGAAGCTGCACAAGACGCGCCGCGCCGGGGACATCACCGTTCGCTCGCTGGCCCTTCAGGAGCTACAGGAGGCCCTTGAGCTTCCGGTTCCGCTGCTTCGGATCGAATGCTTCGATATCTCGCACGTCCAAGGAACCAACGTGGTGGCGTCCATGGTGGTGGTGGAAGACGGCCTGCCCAAGAAGTCCGATTACCGCAAGTTCTCCATCACGGGAGCGGCGGCAACCGACGACACCGCCGCCATGCACGATGTCTTAACGCGCCGCTTCCGCCACTACCTCACCGACAAGGCCGCCCAGGTGCCCGTCTCCGGTGAAATCATCAATCCAACCCGTGCGGGCACCGCCGCGGCTGCCCCGGGAACTGAAACGCCGCCGTCGGACCCCACCATGCCGGCCCCCAAAGCCAAGTTCGCGTACCCGCCCAACCTGGTGGTGGTGGACGGCGGGCAGCCGCAGGTCAACGCTGCAGCGCGTGCCTTGGCCGGGTTGGGCATCGACGACGTCTACGTGGTTGGCCTGGCAAAGCGCCTTGAAGAGGTCTGGCTCCCCGACAGCGACTTCCCGGTGATCCTTCCCCGGACGTCGCAGGGCCTGTACCTGCTCCAGCGCATCCGCGATGAAGCCCACCGCTTTGCCATCACGTACCACCGGCAAAAGCGCGGCAAGGCCATGACAGTGTCTGCCCTGGACGGCGTTCCGGGCCTGGGAGAAGCCAAACGCAAGGCCTTGGTGGCACATTTTGGGTCCCTCAAGAAGATCAGGGCGGCCAGTGTGGAGGAACTCACCTCCGCCAAGGGCATCGGTCCGGCGTTGGCAGCTGCAGTCGTGCAGCATCTGGGTTCCAGCGAAGACGCAGGTGAAACCGCTCCTGCCATGAACATGACCACCGGCGAAATCCTCGAATCTTAGCTAGGGTAAGAACTTGACCGGTGGCCGCAACTGCGATGCCACCGGTCAGGCCGTAACAACCACTTGTCGAGGAAACGGGGACCACTGATGGATGAGGCAACGGCAGGAGCCGGCGCGGAGCAGGACGGACTAACGCCCGTCAAGCCGGCGGAGGCGGAACTGCTGGTGGTTACCGGCATGTCGGGGGCGGGCCGCAGTACCGCTTCGGACGCCTTGGAGGACCACGGCTGGTACGTTGTGGACAACCTTCCTCCCCAGATGCTTGGCACCCTGGCGGAAATTGTCTCGCACGCGCCCAAATCCATCCCGAAGCTGGCCGTAGTGGTGGATGTCCGAAGCAAGGACCTCTTTACCGACATCCAGACCGCTCTGGGGGCCTTGAGCGCCACCGGCATCACGTTCCGGGTGTTGTTCCTCGATGCCAGCGACGAAGTCCTGGTCCGGCGGTTCGAACAGGGCCGGCGGCCGCATCCGCTGCAGGGCGGGGGACGGATCCTTGACGGAATCGGCATAGAGCGTGAAGTCCTGCGCGAACTGCGGGAGCATGCCGACGTTGTCCTGGACACCAGTGAGTTCAACGTGCACGGCCTTGCAACAGCCATCACTGAATTGTTCAGCGATACCGGACCTGTGACGCTCCGGCTGAATGTCATGAGTTTCGGGTTCAAGTACGGCTTGCCTGTTGACGCCAACTTCGTGGCCGACGCCCGTTTCATTCCCAACCCGCACTGGGTGCCCCAACTTCGTCCCCACACAGGATTGGATGAGGACGTCAGCGACTACGTGCTCTCTGCCGATGGGGTGCAGGATTTTGTCGACCGTTACGTCAAGGCCCTGGAGCCGGTCCTGGACGGTTACCGCCAGGAGAACAAGCACTACGCCACCCTGGCCGTGGGATGCACCGGTGGCAAGCACCGTTCGGTGGCAGTCGCCGTCGAGCTCTCCAAACGCCTCGCGCAATATCCGCGCGTTACCGTGACAACCACCCACCGCGACCTGGGGCGTGAGTAATGGGAGTCCTCACAGGTCCGTTGCCCCTCATCCCGCCAAAGGGCGTTCCGGGCAGCCAGCAAGACAAAAGTCCTTCCGTCGTGGCCCTCGGCGGCGGACACGGACTGGCGGCGTCGCTCTCCGCACTTCGTTTGTTGACGTCGGAATTGACGGCGATCGTCACGGTAGCTGACGACGGCGGCTCCTCCGGGCGTCTGAGGGACGAGTACGGCGTCCTCCCGCCCGGCGACCTGCGGATGGCACTGAGCGCGCTATGCGACGACACCGACTGGGGGCGGACATGGCGGGACGTCATGCAGCACCGCTTCGCTGCCGGCACTGCCAAGGGCGGTTCGCTGGACCACCACGCCATGGGCAACCTGCTCATTGTCACGCTCTGGGAGCTGCTGGGGGATACCGTGGCCGGCCTCAAATGGGCCGGGGCGTTGTTGGGCGCGCGGGGCCAGGTGCTGCCCATGTCCAGTGTTCCCCTGACCATTGAGGGCCAAGCCCGGGTGGAACTGCCCGGCGGTGGATATGAACTGCAGACCGTCAGCGGCCAGGCAAAGTGCGCCGTTGCGGGAAAACTGGACGAAGTGCGGCTGCTGCCCGAGGACGCCCGGGCCTGCACCGAGGCGCTCACCGCGATCGAGCTCGCCGATTGGGTCATCCTCGGACCAGGGTCCTGGTACACCTCGGTATTGCCCCATTTGCTGCTCCCCGAGCTTCGGCAGGCCTTGGGCGATACTGCTGCCAAGCGCTGCCTCACCATGAATCTTGACGTCGAAACCAAGGAAACGTCCGGCATGACGGCGGCCGACCACCTTGATGTCCTTCGACGCTACGCGCCGGAGTTCAGCGTCGACGTCGTACTCGCCGATCCCTCTGCGATCCAGGACCTGAAGGCCTTTGAGAAAGCAGCGGGGATGATCGGTGCGGAGGTCGTGTTGGGTAGAGTAGGGGCTTCGAGGCGCCGCCCTGTCCATGATCCACTGCTCCTGGCAGCGGCGTACCACGATATTTTCGGGAACAGTTAGGAATACACACGCGATGGCACTTACCGCGTCGGTCAAGGACGAACTGTCCCGGCTGGACATCAAGAAATCTTCAGTCCGCAAAGCTGAGGTTTCGGCGATGCTCCGCTTTGCAGGGGGCTTGCATATTATCTCGGGACGAATCGTTATCGAGGCTGAGGTGGACCTGGCTTCCACCGCTCGGCGGCTGCGTGCCGCGATTGCAGAGGTGTACGGGCACCAGAGCGAGATCATCGTGGTTTCAGGTGGCGGCCTGCGCCGGGGGAGCCGCTACGTGGTCAGGGTTGTCCGCGACGGCGAAGCCCTTGCCCGCCAGACAGGTCTGCTGGACGGTCGCGGCCGCCCGGTGCGCGGCCTGCCTTCCGTAGTTGTCAATGGGTCCGCGGCCGATGCGGAAGCCGTCTGGCGCGGAGCTTTCCTTGCCCATGGCTCCCTCACCGAACCGGGTCGTTCGTCGTCCCTGGAAGTAACCTGCCCCGGACCGGAGTCCGCGCTGGCACTGGTGGGTGCCGCTCGCCGTCTGGGCATACAGGCCAAGGCCCGGGAAGTCCGCGGCGTAGACCGCGTGGTCATCCGCGACGGTGACACTATTGCCGCGCTCCTCACCCGGATGGGCGCACATGACGCCCTGATGGTCTGGGAGGAGCGGCGCATGCGCAAGGAAGTCCGGGCTACTGCCAACAGGCTGGCCAACTTTGATGACGCCAACCTGCGCCGCTCGGCGCAGGCCGCCGTAGCGGCCGGCGCCAGGGTTGACCGGGCACTTGAAATCCTGGGCGATGATGTTCCGGACCACCTGAAGTACGCAGGCGAACTCCGGGTCGCCCACAAGCAGGCCAGCCTGGACGAACTGGGCCGCCTTGCCGATCCGCCCATGACCAAGGACGCCATTGCAGGCCGGATCCGTCGCTTGCTCGCGATGGCTGACAAACGCGCGCTTGATCTCGGAATTCCGGGTACGGAAGCAAATGTGACTCCGGAAATGATGGACGAATAGTTCCCGCCCATAGAATCGAGATCGTGTGGAGGAAATACTGCGAGGGCGCGGCGGGTTGTTCCCGTTGGTGGCAGGAGCGGGCTTCTTCCCCAGAGATTTCCGGCTGGCCTGCCGGCCGGATGAACACAACGAGAGTTACCAAACCGGACTTCGGTCCATTACATTGGAGGATTTCGTGACAGAGTACGTTCTGCCCGAGCTCGGCTACGACTACGCAGCTCTTGAGCCGCACATTTCGGCGAAGATCATGGAGCTGCACCACAGCAAGCACCACGCCGCCTACGTTGCAGGTGCCAACAACGCCCTCAAGCAGCTCGCTGAAGCCCGCGAATCGGGCGACTTCGCCAACATCAACCGCCTCTCCAAGGACCTCGCGTTCCACACCGGCGGCCACATCAACCACTCCGTGTTCTGGAACAACATCTCCCCGGACGGCGGCGACAAGCCTGAAGGCGAACTCGCAGCAGCCATCGAGGACGCTTTCGGTTCGTTTGACGCTTTCCGTGCCCAGTTCACCGCTGCCGCACTGGGCCTGCAGGGTTCCGGTTGGGCCTTCCTGGCCTACGAGCCCATCGGTGGCAACCTCGTCATCGAGCAGCTCTACGATCAGCAGGGCAACGTCGCCGTTGGCACCACCCCGCTGCTCATGCTGGACATGTGGGAGCACGCGTTCTACCTGGACTACGTCAACGTCAAGGCTGACTACGTCAAGGCATTCTGGAACATCGCGAACTGGGCAGACGTCGCCAAGCGCTTCGAAGCAGCCCGCGCCAACGCTACGGGCCTCATCGTTCTGTAGCTGGTGAGGCCCGGTTCACGCTGATGTAACAAAAGTCACATTAACGGTGAAATGGGACCAAATACTGGAAAGCCTGCCCCCGCAGTTGCGGGGGCAGGCTTAGTTAAACGTAAGATGGGTCACGGAAGGCGGTTAGCCTTCAGCAACGTGGCTGGTCGCCCTCCGATCTGATAATCACCTCTGCCCAATGACGTGCGGGGTCTGTTAGTTGGAAATATTGATCCGACTCACTAGGCGTGCTTGCAAGAGCACCAAGGAGATTGACACATAGTGACCACCCGTATTGGTATCAACGGCTTCGGCCGCATCGGCCGTAACTACTTCCGCGCAGCACTGGCCCAGGGCGCAGACCTTGAGATCGTCGCAGTCAACGACCTCACCAGCCCCGAGACCCTCGCCCACCTCCTGAAGTACGACTCCGTCGGTGGCCGTCTGACCCAGTCCGTGGAAGTCAAAGAGGGCAACCTCGTTGTTAATGGCGAGTCCATCACGGTTCTTGCTGAACGCGATCCCGCGAACCTTCCCTGGGGCGAGCTCGGTGTTGACATCGTCATCGAATCCACCGGGTTCTTCACCAAGGCAGCAGCTGCGCAGAAGCACATCGACGCCGGCGCCAAGAAGGTGCTCATCTCGGCACCTGCCAGCGATGAAGACATCACCATCGTCATGGGCGTGAACCACGAGCTCTACGATCCTGCGGCACACCACATCATTTCCAACGCATCCTGCACCACCAACTGCCTTGGGCCGCTGGCCAAGGTAGTCAACGACGCCTTCGGCATCGAGCGTGGCCTGATGACCACGGTCCACGCCTACACGGCCGACCAGAACCTGCAGGACGGCCCCCACGGAGACCTCCGCCGTGCGCGCGCTGCCGCCATCAACATGGTTCCTACCTCCACCGGTGCCGCAAAGGCCATCGGCCTGGTCCTGCCGGAGCTCAAGGGCAAGCTGGATGGCTATGCGATCCGCGTCCCGGTCCCCACCGGTTCCGCCACGGACCTCACGGTCACTGTTTCCCGCGAAGTTACGGTTCAGGAAGTTAATGCCGCGGTCAAGGCCGCTGCTGAGTCCGATCAGTTCGCCGGGATCCTGAGCTACACGGATGCCCCTATCGTCTCCTCGGACATCGTCGGCGACCCCGCTTCCTCGATCTTCGACTCCGGCCTGACCAAGGTCATCGGCAACCAGGTCAAGGTTGTTTCCTGGTATGACAACGAGTGGGGCTACTCCAACCGCCTCGTCGACCTCACGGAGCTCGTCGCATCCAAGCTGGGCTAGGGTAGACACATGACATCTCACACCCTCAACGAACTCATCGCTGAAGGTGTCCGCGGGCGGTACATTCTGGTCAGAAGTGACCTTAATGTGCCGCTCGACGGCTCTACAGTGACCGACGACGGCCGCATCAAGGCCTCCCTCCCGGTCCTTAAGAAGCTCTCGGACGCCGGTGCCCGTGTGCTCGTAACCGCCCACCTCGGCCGCCCCAAAGGGGCCCCTGAGGAAAAGTACTCTTTGAAGCCCGCAGCAGCCCGCCTCGCGGAACTTGCGGACTTCAACGTCCAATTGGCTGCCGACACAGTGGGTGACTCCGCCAAGGAGTTGGCAGCCGCACTGCAGGACGGCGAAGTACTCATCTTGGAAAACGTCCGCTTTGACGCCCGCGAGACCAGCAAGGACGACGCCGAGCGCGGCGCATTCGCTGACGAGCTGGTTGCCCTGACGGGCGACAACGGCGCGTTCGTGGATGACGCCTTCGGCGCAGTCCACCGCAAGCACGCCAGCGTTTACGACGTCGCAACGCGGCTGCCGTCTTACCTCGGCGACCTCGTGCACACCGAGGTGGAAGTTCTCCGGAAGCTCACCGCGGACACCCAGAGGCCTTACGTCGTTGTCCTGGGCGGTTCCAAAGTCTCGGACAAGCTGGCAGTCATCGACAACCTTCTTGGCAAGGCAGATACCATCCTGGTTGGTGGCGGCATGCTGTTCACCTTCCTGGCCGCCGAAGGCCACAAGGTTGCCGGCAGCCTCCTGGAAGAAGACCAGATTCCGGTGGTCCAGGACTACCTCAAGCGCGCGGCTGATGCCGGTACTTCGTTCGTGATTCCCACGGACGTTGTGGTTGCAAGCCGTTTCGCGGCGGATGCCGAGCATGAAGTCGTCCGGGCGGATGCCATTGAGGAAAGCTCCTTTGGGGCCACCGGCATCGGGCTGGACATTGGGCCCGAATCCGCGTCTGCATTTGCAGCGCAGATTGAAGGAGCCAAGACCGTCTTCTGGAACGGCCCCATGGGCGTCTTCGAATTCGAAGCATTCTCCAGCGGCACGCGGGCTATCGCGCAGGCACTCACCGACACTGTGGCCTTCACAGTGGTCGGTGGCGGCGACTCCGCCGCAGCAGTAAGGACCCTCGGCTTCGAGGATTCCCAGTTTGGCCACATCTCTACCGGTGGCGGGGCAAGCCTGGAATACCTTGAAGGCAAGGAACTTCCAGGCCTCAGCGTCCTGGACCGCTAAACAGCAATCCGGCCGGCAGGACGCCCACGCGTCCTGCCGGCTGTTTCCATTTATCAACGCATTCTTGGAGTTCATGTGACTACCTCTGCCAACGGCAACTTTGTCCGAAAGCCCTTCATCGCAGGCAACTGGAAGATGAACATGGACCATGTCCAGGGCATCACCTTGCTACAGAAGCTCGCCTGGACCCTCTCTGACGCCAAGCATGATTACAACCGTGTAGAGGTTGCCGTCTTCCCTCCGTTCACTGATCTCCGCGGCGTGCAGACGCTTGTGCAGGGCGACGAACTTGACGTTGTTTACGGCGGACAGGATCTGTCCCAGTTCGACTCCGGAGCCTATACCGGTGACATCTCCGGACAGTTCCTCAGCAAGCTGGGCTGCACCTACGTACTGGTAGGGCACAGTGAACGCCGGACCATCCACAACGAGTCCGACGACGTCCTGAACGCAAAGGTCAAAGCCGCGTTCCGCCACGGTGTCACACCGGTCCTTTGTGTCGGTGAAGGCCTCGAAATCCGTCAGGCCGGAACGCACGTGGAGCACACGCTGGCGCAGCTGCGCGCCGGTGTCGAAGGCCTCACTCCGGAACAGGCCGCTGAGCTTGTGGTCGCCTATGAGCCTGTGTGGGCTATCGGAACAGGTGAAGTTGCAGGTCCGGACGACGCACAGGAAATGTGTGCAGCTATCCGCGCCGAACTTGCCAAGCTCTTCGACGAGGGCGTAGCTGAGAAGACGCGCCTTCTGTACGGAGGCTCCGTCAAGGCCAACAACGCTGCCGCCATCATGGCGGAAAACGATGTTGACGGCCTGCTTGTGGGTGGCGCCAGTTTGGACCCAGCTGAGTTTGCTAACATTGTCAGGTTCGAGAGCCACCTCGTCACGGACTAGTCCGGCTCCCGATTTCCGCTTCTTCGAAAGGCCGTCGTGGACGTTCTTCATGTCATTCTGCAGATCCTGCTGGGCGTAACCAGCCTTCTGCTGACGCTGCTCATTCTTCTCCACAAGGGACGTGGAGGCGGTTTGTCCGACATGTTCGGTGGGGGCATGAGCTCCGGATTGAGCTCCTCCGGTGTCGCTGAGCGGAACCTGAACCGCTTCACCATCATTCTTGGCGTTACCTGGGGAGTCGTCATCATCGGCCTTGGCCTGATCATGCGCTTCACTTCGGGTGGCGATTCTTAAAAGTTCGTGTGGGAAGGCTCCTGCAAGGGAGCCTTCCCGTCACTTCCGGATCATTCGGCACCAAACACCAGTGCCGCCGTCGTACCCCTCGCATTAGACTGGCCCTGTTGGCCGTAAGGCCTACGGGCCGTGACGGCCAACCACCGAGTCGCTAGGGGTTCGAAAATGGTTCATGGCACGCCTGGTTACCGGGGCACCCGTGTTGGTGTGGCACTGGGATCTGCCCCTCGACATCAAAGCGACCACGGCGATGGAGAACAACTGCCGCGTATTCGTGTCCCATATTGGTGCGCCAAGGGACACGAGACGCGGCTTGTTTTTCTTAAGCTGCCGGACGAACAAATACCTAAGACTTGGGACTGCCCCAAATGCGGCCTTGTGGCATCCAGAGACCCGGGCCAGGTTACGGAAGCCCGGCCGGACGACGACCTGTTCAAGTCCCACCTGGATTACGTTAAAGAACGACGCTCCAGCCAGGACGCCGAAATCGTCCTGGCTGGAGCGTTGGAGCGGTTACGAGCCCGCGGGGTCCTTCCGGACCAACTGCTGGGGGACACGTGACGCAGCGTTCTCGTCAATGAGCCACAGGGTCCTGGAGCGCCCCACGGGGCCCGCTGCGGGGACCTGAACAGGATTGGCACCTGCCAAGGCAAGGCCCACAGCACCGGCCTTGTCTTCACCCGCTACGACCATCCAGATTTCCTGCGCCGTGTTGATGGCGGGCAAGGTCAGGGAAATGCGCGACGGCGGCGGCTTGGGTGAGTTTTCAACGCCCACCACTGTCCGGTTCTTCTCCCTGATGGCAGCCTGTTCCGGGAAGAGGGACGCGACATGGGCGTCCGGACCTACACCGAGCAGGAGTACGTCGAACCGAGGAAGGACACCGGGCTCCTCCGGGCGGGTATCGGACATGTCAGCTGCGTGCTCTGCCTCAGCTGCTGCCTTCAGCCTGTCGGCATAGTCAGCCGCAGCGTCGTCAGCTGAAACGAACTCGTCCGAGGAACCGGGCTCGTGGACCCGGGCAGGGTCAACCGGCAGGTGAGCGAGCAGGGCCTGATGTGCCTGGCGGGTGTTGCGGTCATCGCTGTCTGCTGCGACAAAGCGCTCATCACCCCACCAGAAGTTCACCTTTGACCAGTCGACAGCTGGTGCCGCGGCCGAGTCCGCCACCGCTTTCAGGGTGCCGATCCCGACAGTTCCTCCTGTCAGGACCACCGTGGCCTCACCGTGCTTGTCCTGGACATCCACAAGCTTGGTGATAAGGCGGGCCGCAATGGCCGCCATGAGCACCTTGGAATCGGGGTGGATGCTTACTCTGGGCTCAGCGTGCACTGGTCTGGACTCTCCTCTGACTGGTTAATGGCAGTCCCATCGTAATCACTTCACCGAAGACTTCGTCGGGGTCCAGCCGGCGGAGTTCTTCGGCGAGGCAATCCTTCAGGCTGCGTCGGGGGAGGGTGATGCGCTGCGCGGGCTGACCCGGCTGCGTTAGCTCTGCCACGGACAATCCCGGGCGGAAAAGCTGAACGTCACCGCTGGCACGCGTCATGCGGACGCGGCGGATTCCCGTACCGGCCGGATCGGCAACGATCGTTACGGGCGCCTGCAGGGCAAGGCTCAACCAGGCTGCCAGTAGCAGGGTACTCGGAGAGTCCGAAGCACCTTCCACCGCAACGGCCGAGACAGGATCGCCGTCCACTTGGTCGAACACGGCAGCAAGCTGCATGCGCCAGTTCGTCAGGCGGGTCCATGCGAGATCGGTGTCGCCTGCCTTGTAAGTCCGCCGAATGTTCTCCAGCGCCTGGGCGGGGTCGGGCTCATTCGCGGAGTCCGTGATGCGACGGTGTGCAATACGACCGATGGACGTCTCGCAGGCACTTTCCGGTGCGCCGTGGGGCCACCACGCCACAATCGGTGCGTCCGGAAGCAGGAGGCCTGATACCAGGGACTCGCTTTCGTGGGCCATGTGGCCGAATCCCCGGAGAACGATGACTTCGGAAGCACCGGCGTCGCCGCCAACGCGGATCTGCGCGTCGAGGCGGTCCGGTGCTTCTGCCCCGGCATCGGCAAGCACGATGATGCGGCAGGGGTGTTCGCGGCTGGCCTCGTTGGCTGCCTCGATGGCGTCTTCTTCCTGTCCGGACTTCGTGACGACCACCAGGGTCAGGACCCGGCCCAGGGCGATCACGCCGCCCTGTTCCCGCAGGGACATGATCTTTTTGGAGATCTTGGAGGTGGTTGTGTCGGGAAGATCTACGATCATGGCCTTCTCCAGGTTCGTCCGTCGCGGGCCAGGAGCTCATCGGCTGAAGCCGGCCCCCAGCTGCCCGGTGCATAGGGTTGCGGTTGTTCGTCCAGGCCCGCCCAGTACTCTTCGAACGGGTCCAGGATCTTCCAGGACAGCTCAACTTCCTGATGGCGCGGGAACAGCGGCGGTTCGCCCAGGAGTACGTCCAGGATGAGCCGTTCGTAGGCTTCGGGGCTGGACTCGGTAAACGAGTGGCCGTAGCCGAAGTCCATCGTGACGTCGCGGACCTCCATTTGCGTGCCCGGGACTTTGGAACCGAAACGGATCGTGGCGCCCTCATCAGGCTGGACACGGATCACCACGGCGTTCTGGCCGAAGTCGTCATCGTTGTGATCCCGGAACAGCAGGTTGGGCGCACGCTTGAAGACAACCGCAATTTCGGTCACGCGGCGGCCCAGGCGCTTCCCGGCACGTAGATAGAACGGCACCCCGGCCCAGCGGCGCGTGTTGATATCCACACGGATCGCGGCGTACGTTTCGGTTTTGGAATCAGCAGGAATGCCGTCCTCGTCCAGGTAGCCAAGGACTTCCTCGCCACCCTGCCAGCCGCCGGTGAACTGTCCGCGGGCGGAGTGGGTGGAGAGGTCATCCGGCAGCTTGACGGCGGCCAGGACCTTTTCCTTCTCGGCCCGCAGGTCATCGGCGTTGAAGGAAATGGGCTCCTCCATTGCCGTAAGCGCCAGCAGTTGCAGCAAGTGGTTCTGGATGACGTCGCGGGCAGCACCCACGCCGTCGTAATAGCCTGCGCGGCCACCCGTGCCGATGTCCTCGGCCATGGTGATCTGGACGTGGTCAACGTAGTTGGCGTTCCAGAGGGGCTCGAACAGCTGGTTCGCGAAGCGCAGCGCCAGGATGTTCTGGACCGTCTCCTTGCCGAGGTAATGGTCGATCCGGAACACCGCATCCTGCGGGAACACAGACTCCACGATGTCGTTCAGCTGACGGGCAGACTCGAGGTCGTGGCCGAACGGCTTTTCGATAACTACACGCCGCCATTGCCCGGGCTTCGCTTGGGCCAGGCCATGCTTGGACAGCTGGCGACAGACCTGCTCGAACGCCTTGGGCGGGATGGAGAGGTAGAAGCCGTGGTTGCCACGCGTGCCGCGGGTTTCATCCAGTTCCTCCAACACGTCGCCGAGGCGCTCAAAGGCGTCGTCGTCGTCGAATTCGCCCTGAACGAAGCGGATGCCCGAAGCCAACTGTTCCCAGACAGCTTCGTCAAACTTGGTCCGTGCATGGGCCTTGACGTTCTCCTTCACCTCTGCGGCGAAGTCGGCGTTATCCCACTCACGGCGTCCGAATCCAACCAAGGCAAAGCTGGGCGGAAGCAGGCCGCGGTTCGCGAGGTCATAGACCGCTGGCATGAGTTTCTTACGGGCGAGGTCCCCGGTGACTCCGAAGAACACCAACGACGACGGCCCGGCGATGCGGTTCAGGCGCCGGTCCCGCGGATCCCGCAAGGGATTCCGCAGGCCGGCGTTCTTCCTGCCGTTTTCAGTTTCTGGCATGTTTGGTTTTGTGCCTTAGCTTTCGAGTGCGCTGGCCTGGCCGGCCAGAGCAGCGACGACTTCCTGGAGTTGGGCTACGCCGGCAGCACGCTCGGTGAGGTGCAAGCGCAACACAGGACGGCCATGGCCTTCCAGGACCTGGGCATCCCCGGAGGCCTGTGCAGCAATGAGCTCCCCGAATGTGAAGGGGCGGTCCGGGATTTCCAGATCCAGGGACGACGCTGCGGTGATCTGGAGGAACACACCAATAGCCGGACCGCCCTTGTGGAATTGTCCCGTGGAATGCAGGAACCGCGGACCCCATCCGAACGTCACCGGACGGCGGGAGACTGCGGCGAGTTCGTCGCGGATGCCTTCAAGGGGTGCGTGGGAGATGCGGTCCAGGTAAGCCTGGACACTGAGGTAGCCATCCGTGCCGAGCTGGGCCAGAAGGGCCTGCACGGCTTCAGGTGTCGTGGACGCACTACCGAGCCAATCTCCGCCGCGAACCTCTACGACGCCGTCAGTGAAAGCCGCGGGCGTGGGCTCAGGGCGGGCATCCAGAAGGCCGCGCGCGGCCACCTTGGCAGCCTCGACGTCGGGCTGGTCAAACGGGTTAATGCCCAGGAGGCGTCCAGCTACGGCGGTGGCGAATTCCCAGAGGAACATCTGGGAAGCGAGACCACCAGCGATGGCTACTTCGTTTTCACGAAGTTCGACGTCGGCGTCCGCGCTGACCAGCCGGACCACCAGGACATCCTCGGCCCCGTTGAGGGCCTCGGGGGAATCAGGTCCTGCAACAACAGGCAACACACCCGTGCCCAGCTTGCCCGTGGATTCAGCGATGAGCTGCTCGGCCCAGTCGGCGAAGCCGACGATGCCGGAACCATCCTCGGCAATGACGATCTTGTTGCGCAGAGGATTGGTACCACCCAGGGCAATGCCCAAAGCAAGACCAATGTTGTCCTCCGAATCCTCATTGAGGATCTCGGCAGCCTCCTCAGCCTCGTCCAGGAAAGCCTGGATGTCCACGCCAGCAAGGCCACACGGGACAAGCCCGAACGCCGTGAGCGCAGAGAACCGGCCGCCGACGTTGGGATCGGCGTTGAAGACTGCACGGTAGCCGGCTTCGCGGGAAGCCTTGTCCAGCGGAGAACCCGGATCAGTGACGATGATGATCCGGCTCTTTGCATCGATACCGGCGTCGTTGAACGCCTTCTCGAACACCCTGCGCTGGGAGTCAGTCTCAACGGTTGAACCTGACTTGGAGGAAACCACAATCGCGGTCTGCGCCAACCGGTCCGTCAAAGCAGCGTTGACCTGCTCAGGGTCTGTGCTGTCCAGCACAGTCAGCTCGACACCGGCGGTGCCGGCAATGACCTCGGGAGCCAAGGAGGAGCCGCCCATGCCACAGAGGACAATACGGGAGACGCCCTCGGCGCGGAGAGCATCGCGAAGTTCGAGAATGCTCTCCACCAAAGGTTGCGATACGGCGGCAGCCTCAACCCAGCCCATGCGGATGGCCGACTCGGACTCCGCTTCAGGACCCCACAGCGTATGGTCTTTGGCGAAAATCCGTGTGGCGACCTTGTCGTCTACCAGGCTGGAGATGTTCTGGGCGATGGCCTGCTGCGCGGCACCGCTGGCGTCGTAGCTGATTGTGCTCATGGTTGGTTAGGAAGCCTTCCGTGCGGTTGCGAGGGCGCCTTCAACGTCGGCCAGGAGTTCCTTCCAGCTGGCCACGAACTTCTCGAGGCCTTCGGTCTCAAGGACGGCTACGACGTCGTTGTAGGAGACGCCGAGTGCTTCGAGTGCGTCGAGGGTCTGGTTCGCTTCTGCGTAAGTGCCGGTGATGGTGTCTCCGGTGACTACGCCGTGGTCGAACGTTGCATCGAGTGTCTTTTCCGGCATGGTGTTGACCACGCCGGCGGCGACGAGTTCGGTGACGTAGAGGGTGTCCGGGTAGGCCGGATCCTTGACGCCCGTCGAAGCCCAGAGCGGACGCTGGGGGAGCGCGCCGGCTTCTGCGAGCAAGGCCCAGCGTTCGGTGGAGAACAGCTCTTCGTAGACCTGGTAGGCGAGGCGTGCGTTGGCGACGCCTGCCTTGCCCTTGAGGGCCTTGGCTTCATCGGTGCCAATGGCGTCCAGGCGCTTGTCGATCTCGGTGTCCACGCGGGAAACGAAGAAGGATGCCACGGAGTGGATCTTGGAGAGGTCGTGGCCGTTGTCCTTGGCCTGCTCCAGGCCCGTCTGGAAGGCGTTGATGACGGCGCGGTAGCGCTCCAGGGAGAAGATCAGGGTCACGTTGACGCTGATGCCCTCGGCCAGGGTAGCCGTGATGGCCTCCAGGCCTTCCAGGGTTGCCGGGATCTTGATGTGGACGTTGGCCTTGTTGACCTTGCCGTACAGGTGCTTGGCTTCGGCAATGGTGGCTTGGGTGTCCCAGGCCAGGCGGGGATCCACTTCGATGGACACGCGACCGTCCACGCCGTTGGTGGCGGCAGCGATCGGTGCGAACAGATCGCAGGCGTCTGCGACGTCCGTGGTGGTGATCTCGAAGATGGTTTCTTCCACGCTTGCACCCGCCGCGGCCTGCGCGGCGATCGTGGCGTCATAGTCCGTGCCCGTGGTGATGGCGGCGTGGAAGATGGACGGGTTGGTGGTTACACCGACGACGTTCTTTTCGTCGATGAGCTTCTGCAACGTACCCGTTTCGAGGCGGTTGCGGGAAAGGTCATCGAGCCAGATGGAAACGCCGGCGTCGGAGAGTTGCTGCGTGGGGGTGCTGGTCATTGTTTTCTCCTTGATAGAGGTATCAGGCGCTCAGGCCTGCGAGGGAGTCTTTTGCGGCGGCGGCAACGGCTTCGGCAGTGATGCCGAATTCCTGGAACAACCGCTTGTAGTCTGCCGAGGCACCGAAGTGCTCCAGGGAGACCGAACGGCCGGCGTCACCGACGAATTCCTTCCAGCCCAGTGCGAGGCCGGCTTCAACGGAAACGCGTGCCTTCACATCGGCCGGGAGCACGGACTCGCGGTAAGCCTCGTCCTGCTTGTTGAACCATTCCACGCACGGCATGGAGACAACGCGGGTGGCGATGCCTTCAGCCTGGAGTGCTTCGCGGGCTGCAACGGCGAGCTGGACTTCGGAGCCGGTGCCGATCAGGATGACCTGAGCGTCAACGGTTTCGCCGTCCCTGGAGGCTTCGGCCAGGACGTAACCGCCCTTTGCCACACCAGCGGTGGAACCGAAGGTGTCACCTTCTGCAGTGCCTTCGCCGCGGGCGTAGGTGGGGATGTTCTGGCGGGTCAGGACAATACCTGCGGGGTTCTCGTGGTTCTCCAGCATGGCCTTCCATGCTGCGGAGACCTCGTTCGCATCACCAGGCCGGACAACGTCCAGGCCCGGGATGGCGCGCAGGGAAGCGAGCTGCTCCACGGGCTGGTGGGTGGGACCGTCTTCGCCCAGGCCGATGGAGTCGTGCGTCCAGACGTACAGGGACGGGACGCCCATTAGCGCACCGAGGCGGATGGCCGGGCGCTGGTAATCCGAGAAGATCAGGAACGTACCGGAGAACGCGCGGGTACGTCCATGCAGGGAGATACCGTTCACGATCGATGCAGCTGCGTGCTCACGGATACCGAAGTGCAGCACCCGGCCGTAGGGGTTGCCCTTCCAGGCTTCGGTGGAACGCGAGGCCGGAATGAACGACGGCGAGCCTTCGATCGTGGTGTTGTTGGACTCGGCGAGGTCGGCCGAGCCACCCCACAACTCCGGCAGGACAGGTCCGATCGCGTTCAGGACCTTGCCCGAGGCCGCACGGGTGGAGACGTCCTTGCCGGCCTCGAAGACCGGCAGTGCAGCGTCGATGCCGACGGGAAGCTTCTTGGCTTCGACACGCTCCAGCAGGGCAGCGGCGTCAGGGTTGGCGGACTGCCATGCCTCGAACGAGGACTGCCAGGCGGCGCGGGACTCGGCGCCGCGGTCCAGGACCTTGCGGGCGTGTGCCAGGACCTCTTCGTCAACATCGAAGGACTTCGCGGGGTCGAAACCGAGCACGGTCTTCAGTGCTGCGACTTCCTCGGCGCCCAGGGCCGAACCGTGGATCTTGCCGGTGTTCTGCTTCTTCGGGGCCGGGTAGCCAATGATAGTCCGCAGCGAAATGATGGACGGCTTGTTCGTCTCAGCCTTCGCAGCCAACAGTGCCGAGTAGAGTTCCTGGACGTCCTCGACGTACTCCCCGGTCCTGGTCCAGTCCACACGCTGGGTGTGCCAGCCGTAAGCTTCGTAGCGCTTCAGGACATCTTCAGTGAACGCGATGTCGGTGTCGTCTTCAATGGAAATGTGGTTCTCGTCGTAGATCACTACGAGGTTGCCCAGTTCCTGGTGGCCGGCAAGCGAGGACGCCTCTGAGGTCACGCCCTCCTGCAGGTCGCCGTCGGAAGCGATAACCCAGATCGTGTGGTCGAACGGCGACTCGCCAGCGGGAGCATCGGCGTCGAACAGGCCACGCTGGCGGCGCTGGGAGTAAGCGAAGCCAACAGCCGAAGCCAGGCCCTGGCCCAACGGGCCAGTAGTGATTTCCACACCCGCGGTGTGCTTGTACTCGGGGTGTCCCGGAGTCAGCGAACCCCAGGTACGCAGTGCCTCGAGGTCCTTCAGCTCCAGGCCGTATCCGGAGAGGAACAGCTGGATGTAAAGCGTCAGTGACGTGTGGCCGGGGGACAGGACGAACCGGTCACGCCCAATCCAGTCAGGGTTCTTCGGGTCATGGCGCATCAGCTTCTGGAACAGCAAGTATGCTGCCGGAGCCAAGCTCATAGCCGTGCCAGGGTGGCCATTTCCGACCTTCTCCACGGCATCAGCGGCCAACACGCGAACGGTGTCAACAGCCTTCTTGTCCAGATCGGTCCATGACAGTTCTTGCTCTTCCAAATGTGGCACGAAAACCGAGCCCCTCTCTGTGCTGACGGCAGGTGTAAGGACACGGCACGCAGGAAGCACAGGATGGCGCCCGCTGCAATGTGTCTACCAGCCGTTCACCATTGAAACGTTGATCCTTCATCCAGACGCACGGCTCCTCCGAGAATACGGTTTCCCGGATTGTCAACGTGTGCTGATCTGCTCAACAGCTTAGCCCCAAACGTGTCCTGAGACTCAGGGAATCCCACTAACTGGACAGAATTTCCCTTATATGAATCACGATGGCGCCCCCGCAGAGTGAACTTTCCGAAACATTGGCGTATTTTGCGGACATGGACGCACTTCCAGCCACGGTATGATATCTGGAGGCCACCAGCGGTTCATGCGCCTGCGGTTCCTCCTCGGAAACCCGGACTGCGACCGCTGCGAGAACCCCAGAGCATAGAACAGAGTGACTGCCGCCGTGAGCACAACTGATACGCCCCTCAACGCGTCCCCGGCCCGGGGAAGCATCGGAATCTCCCGTAAGTTAAAGGCGTATCTGGCTCTCACCAAGCCGCGTGTCATCGAGCTGCTCCTGGTCAGCACGCTCCCCACCATGATCTTCGCCCAGCGCGGCTTCCCGTCCATCGGGCTGATTCTGGCCACTCTCGTTGGCGGCGCTTTCGCGGCGGGCAGCGCCGGCGTGTTCAACTGCTACATCGACCGCGACATCGACAAACTGATGCACCGCACCGAGAAGCGCCCGCTCGTAACCGGCGAAGTCTCCCCGCGGGAGGCTTTGGTATTCGCCTGGATTCTCGGAGCCGCGTCGATCGCAATCCTGTGGTTCGGTGCGAATCCCTTGTCCGCATGGCTTGGGTTGGGTGCCATCGTTTTCTACGTGGTCATCTACACCATGATCCTCAAGCGCCGCACCGCACAGAACATCGTTTGGGGCGGGGCTGCCGGCTGCTTCCCGGTACTTATCGCCTGGGCCGCGGTCACCAACACCGTTGAATGGCCTGCCATTGTGCTGTTCATGGTCATTTTCCTCTGGACGCCGCCGCACTACTGGCCGCTGTCCATGCGCTACGGCGAGGATTACCGCAACGCCAAGGTGCCCATGCTCGGCGCGATCGCCGGCGCCAAGGTTGTTTCCGTGCAGGTGGTCTTGTACGCCTGGGCCATGGTTGCCTGCTCCCTGCTCATGATTCCCGTTGGCGGCGCCGGCTGGGTCTATACAGTTGCCGCTGTCGCTGCTGGCGCCTGGTTCCTGTACGAAAGCCACGCCCTCTACAAGCGCGCACAGGGCGGCGATGTCTCCAACAAGGGCGCCATGAAGGTCTTCCACGGCTCCATCAGCTACCTGACGCTGCTCTTCATCGCGCTGGCCGTGGACCCGTTCATCGGATCACCAATCATCGGCGGCTAACCTCCGCGACCGCTTCAACAAAGAAGGCACGACGCCGGAACCCACCCGAGTTCCGGCGTGGTGCCTTCTCGCTTCCCCAGCGATGTTCTCTCACATCCTGCCCGTTTTCGGCGGACGCTCTCTCACATCCGGCCGGTCCAAAGCGGATCTTCTCTCACATCCGGCCGGTCCAAAGCGGATCTTCTCTCACATCCTGCCCGTTTTTGGCCGGATCCTCTCGCACATCCTGCCCGTTTTTGGCCGGATCCTCTCGCACATCCCACCGGTTTTGGCCGGATCTTCTCGCACATCCCACCGGTCCAAAGCGGATGTTTTCATAGGGCACCTATGCATGCGCGTCGTCCGCACCGGGACGTGGCGGTGTTGTAGATAGCGAACAGCCTCTACACGATCTGCGACAGCACCCGACCCACACCCCACGATCTGATAGAGCACCCGGCCCCACACCCACACGAGCTGATAGAGCACCCGGCCCAGGGCCGCAACGATCTGAAAGAGCACCCGGCCCAGGGCCGCAACGATCTGAAAGAGCACCCGGCCCAGGGCCGCACGATCTGATAGAGCACCCGGCCCAGGGCCGCAAACGATCTGATAGAGCACCCGGCCCAGGGCCGCACGATCTGATAGAGCACCCGGCCCAGGGGCGCACGATCTGATAGAGCACCCGGCCCAGGGGCGCAGGATGTGAGCGAGCGTGTTTGGGGTGCTACTTGGAGGGGCTGTACTTGGCGATATCAGCCGCGTTGGTCGATGCACTCATCAGCAGGGCTGCCCCCAGCATGTGTGCGCCCACGAGAACGGCGGGAATTCCGTTGTAGTACTGGGTGAACCCGATGACGGCTTGTAGCAACGTCACGGCGAGCAGCAGGAAAGAAGCAGTTCGGAACGGGCCGCCGATCCTATGCCGTACAACAAGGTACACAGCCAATAGTGTCCCGGCCGTAATCAGGTAAGCGGGCACAGCGTGAATGTGTGAGAAAAGGTCCCAGTCCAGATCATTGCGTGGCGCATCCGCATCGCCTGCATGCGGACCGGCGCCTGTGACTACCACGCCAAGCATGACCGCTATTGCAGAGAAGACGGCGACAGCCAGCATAACGGGGCGGGCAACCACAGGCAGGGCAGGCAGTACCTGCTTCATGAATCGGCCGGTGCGGCCGAAGGCGCGGTTCACGAGCAGGGTCGCGAAGACAACCAAGGCCATGGATACCAGGAAGTGCAGGCCCACGACCCAGGGGTTGAGGTTGGACAGGACGGTGATTCCGCCGATGATGGCCTGGGCAGGGATGCTCGCCAGGAGGCCAAGAGCGAGCATGAAGAGGTCCCGACGTTCTTTGCGGAGATTCCACAAGTAGACCAGCATGAGTGCTGCAACCGCCGCCAGCGCGAACGTGAGCATACGGTTGCCGAATTCGATAAAACCGTGAATGCCCATTTCAGGCGTGTTGACGAGCGATTCGTTGGTGCATCGAGGCCACGTGGGGCAGCCGAGGCCCGAAGCCGTAAGGCGAACTGCACCACCGGTCACCACGAGTACCGTCTGTCCGATCAGGGAAAGGACCGATAGCCGGCGGATAGTGCGGTTTACCTGCGTCGGCAGCTTGGTGGTGAATCGCTGGACGGATTTAGGGAGGCGCGATGCCGTGCTCACAGTTTGCTCAACTCTCAGTTCTGCTTTGTTGTCAGTTCCACTTGAACCAGCGAATGGCTGCGGCGCCGGCCAGCAATGTCCACACCAGGAGGACCAGGACGGCGGGGAAGGGCACAATGCCCAGTAGGAACGCGTCCCGCAATGCCTGGCCCAGGGCGCCGGAGGGCAGGAAGTGCACGATGCCCTGGGCAACCGCGGGAAGCCGTTCTGCCGGGACAACGATCCCGCCCAGCGCTCCGAGGAGGATCCACAGAAGATTGGTGATGGCCAGGGTGGCTTCCGGTCGCACGGTTCCCGCGACGAGGAGTCCCAGCGCAGTGAACGCAGCCGCACCAAGCACAAGGATGCCAAGGCCCGGAAGCCATGCCTCCGGCCGCGGCTGCCAGCCCAGGAGTCCAGCGACTACCCCGACTACCAGTACTTGAAGGAAGAGGACGACAAGCACGGCGAGTATCTTGCCGGCAATCAGCCCACCCCGCCCCAGCGGGGTGGTCGAGAGAAAGCGAAGAACGCCGTAACGCCGGTCAAAACCCGTGGCAATGCCTTGGCCAGTGAACGCGGTGGACATGGCACATAAGGCGAGAATGCCCGGCGTGGCTACGTCGACACGAGAGCCTCCGAGCCCATCCAGCAGGGGAGTGACAGTCAGCCCGGCCAACGCAAGAAGCGGCAGGACAACGGCAAGAATCAGTTGCTCACCGTTCCGCAGCATCGTGATGGTCTCGTAGCGGCCTTGCTGCAGAATACGGCGTGGCAGGGAAGCGGGTCCGGCGTTGGGGGACAGTAACTTGCTCATCGGAGGTCCCTTCCGGAAATGTCCAGGAAAACGTCCTCGAGGCTCCGCGCCTCGAGTCTTAGTGACGCGGGCATAATGTTCCGTGCGGCCCACCAGGCGGTCAGGGCGGCAAGGTCGTCGGGTCCCAGGGCGCCGGTAATCGAGTAGCTGCCGGCCCGGGTTTCAAGGACTTTCAGGCCTGCTCCCAGGACGTCTTTGAACTCGAGCCCCGGCGGCGCATCGAAGAAGAGGGTCCGGTCAGTGATTGCGGTGTCGGCGGAATGATCGTGCCGCAGGAGGTCGGCGACCGTTCCCTCCGCGACGTTGTGGCCGCCGTCGATGATGTAAACGTAGTCAGCCAAGCGCTCGGCGTCATCCATCAGGTGGGTCGTGAGGATGATGCCCATGCCGGCGTCGCGCAGTTCCGCAATGAGGTCGAAAACCACTTGCCGCGAATGCGGATCCAATCCAGCGCTGGGTTCATCGAGGAAGAGGACCTCGGGGTTGCCAATCAATGCCGCAGCCAAGGCCACCCGCTGCTTCTGGCCACCTGAGAGGCGCCGCACGCTGGTGCGGCTGAACTGGGCAATGCCCAGGCGGTCCACGAGGGCATCGACGTCCATGGGGTTGCGGTACATACCGGCAACATGACGCAACAGGGGGATGGGACGGGCCGACGGCGGGAGGCCGCCATCCTGGAGCATGACACCTACCCGGGACCTCAAGTCAGCGCCGGCAGTATCCGGGTCTTCCCCCAGAAGTGAAATGGTTCCACCGGTCCGTCCCTGCAAACCCTGGGCACATTCAAGGGTGGTGGTCTTGCCGGCGCCGTTGGCTCCAAGGAGCGCGGTAATCCGGCCCCGCTCAGCCACCATGGACAGCCCACTGACAACCCGGAGCATTTTGGCGTCAAGGGAGGCCAGGGGCCCTACATCCTTAATGAGTCCGTCTATAGTGAGGACAGGGGAATCGGTGGATCGCACCAGAGTATTCTACGTGAAGTAGTACGGTCGCACCTGGCGGGTGACTAAGGTCAGTCTTGCCTTACTGGATGCATGAAACAAATTACGACATGATTGTGTTGTGTATTCCATGAGCAGTCCAATTTCCATGCCCTCACGGCGGCATGCTGCAGCGGCGGAGGCCTTCGCGCCTTCGTCTGCGCTGCCGGACGCGGAAGACCGCACAAGGGACCGCGTTCTGGGTGCCGTGTTGGAGCACGGCCCCGTGAGTGCTGCCGAGTTGGGTGACCTCCTTGGCTTCACGCCTGCAGCAGTCCGCCGGCATCTGGATCACTTGGAGCGCAATGGCGTTATCGAAGTCAAGCGCGTCGCCAAGGCTGGAGCCGGTGCGGGACGCCCTGCGCGCCGCTATGTCCTGAGTTCGCAAGGGCAATCCAAACTTGGCGATGACTACTTGAACATCGCCAGCTCCGCACTCCGTCGACTCCAGGAAATTGCCGGTGAGGATGCAGTCCGCGAATATGCGGAAGAGCGCTTCTCTGAAATGGAGCGCCGCTATGCCCCCGAAGTTGCGGCCGCCGGGCAGGACATCGCCGCCCGCGCCTTGGCCTTGTCCAAGGCCCTCAGCCGGGACGGCTACGTAGCCTCTGCCCATTCCATTGAGGCCAAAGCCCCTCTGCCGGCAGAATTTTCCAGTGTCCAGCTGTGCCAGGGACATTGCCCCATCCAGCAGCTCGCAGCCGAATTCCCGGTTTTTTGTGACAGCGAAACCAAAGTCTTTTCCCGCTTGGTGGGCGTCGACGTCCGGCGTCTTTCTACCCTGGCGCAAGGCGGGCACGTCTGCACCACCCATATACCTACCGGGCGACCAGCTGCCACGGTGCCCCACAGCACCGCAGAGCAGTCCGGGAACCCGTACCAGGAATCAAACAACCAGCAAGAAAGGCCGTGATGACGGACCAACTAGCAGAGAAAGCGGTAGCTGACGGCACTGTGATCTCGGAGATTCTGGAGAAGAATCCCGAACTGCACGGTATCGGAAACTACGAGTACGGCTGGGCCGACAAGAACGACGTAGGCGCAAACGCCCGTCGTGGCCTCGACGAGGAGGTTGTCCGCGACATCTCCTCGAAGAAGAACGAGCCCGAATGGATGCTCGATCTGCGCCTCAAGGGCCTGAAGTACTTTGACCGCAAGCCCATGCCTACGTGGGGCGCAGACCTCTCGGGCATCGACTTCGACAACATCAAGTACTTCGTGCGTTCCACTGAGAAGCAGGCGGCAACGTGGGAAGATCTGCCGGAAGACATCCGGAACACCTACGAAAAGCTCGGCATCCCGGAAGCTGAGCGCAGCCGGCTCGTTTCCGGCGTCGCCGCCCAGTACGAATCCGAAGTTGTCTACCACCAGATCCGCGAGGACCTCGAGGCCCAGGGCGTTATCTTCCTGGACACGGACACCGCCCTGCGGGAACACCCGGAGATCTTCCAGGAGTACTTCGGCACCATCATCCCCGTGGGCGACAACAAGTTCGCTTCCCTCAACACGGCAGTATGGTCCGGTGGATCGTTCGTGTACGTGCCCAAGGGCGTGCACGTGGACATCCCGCTCCAGGCTTACTTCCGTATCAACACGGAGAACATGGGCCAGTTCGAGCGCACCCTGATCATCGCCGATGAGGACTCCTACGTTCACTACATCGAGGGTTGCACGGCTCCGATCTACACCTCGGATTCCCTGCACTCCGCCGTTGTGGAGATCATCGTGAAGAAGGGCGCCCGCGTCCGCTACACGACCATCCAGAACTGGTCCAACAACGTGTACAACCTCGTCACCAAGCGTGCCATCTGCGAAGAGGGCGCCACCATGGAGTGGATCGATGGCAACATCGGTTCCAAGGTGACCATGAAGTACCCGGCTGTTTACCTGGTAGGCGAGCACGCCAAGGGTGAAACCCTGTCCATCGCTTTTGCCGGCGAGGGCCAGCACCAGGACACCGGCTCCAAGATGGTGCACATCGCACCTAACACCAAGAGCTCCATCATTTCCAAGTCCGTGGCGCGCGGCGGTGGCCGTGCGGCTTACCGCGGCTTGGTCCAGGTCCGCGAAGGTGCCAAGCACTCGGCCAACACGGTCCGTTGCGATGCCCTTCTGGTGGATACCATTTCCCGCTCGGACACGTACCCGTACATCGACATCCGTGAGGACGACGTCGTTATGGGTCACGAGGCCACCGTTTCCCGCGTCAGCGAAGAGCAGCTCTTCTATCTGATGTCCCGCGGTATGCCTGAGGACGAGGCCATGGCCATGATCGTGCGCGGCTTCATCGAGCCGATCGCCCGTGAACTGCCCATGGAATATGCCCTTGAGCTGAACCGCTTGATTGAACTGCAGATGGAAGGGTCCGTCGGTTAACAATGACTGATATCACTACTGAAAAGGCACGCATCGGCGCGCCCTCGGCCCAGCCGTTTATCGACGGCTTCACCGAGGAAGGCGAAAACCTTTCGCCCGTAAACACCGGAACAAACACCAGCACGACGTCGGAGCAGCCTGCTGCTGGTCCGCTCGGCGGCGCATCGGTAAAGAGCCACTCGCATGGCGGCGGCGTCGGTATTCCGGACAGCTCCCGCGCCGGACGCCTCACGTCCTACAAGCTGGAGGACTTCAAGCCCCTGACCGGTCTTGAAGAAGACTGGCGTTTCACTCCGCTGAAGCGCCTGCGCGGCCTCCACACCGAGGTCCTTGACGGTGCAGCTCCCGCTGTCAGCGTGACTGCACCTTCCGGCGTCGTTGTCGAAACGGTTGGCCGCGAGGATCAGCGGATCGGCCAGGCAGCAATTCCCGAAGACCGCGTATCGGCCAACGGTTGGGAGAACTTCACCGAGGCTACCGTTGTCACGGTTCCGGCTGAGCTCCAGGCCGAAGGCGAAGTTTCCGTCCTGATCACCGGATCCGGCGAGGCTCCGGCTGCCCAGCACATCGTGATTGTGGCAGAGCGTTTCTCCAAGGCTGTTGTTGTGTTGGACCACCAGGGCACCGCGGTCGTTTCCGAGAACGTTGAAATCATCGTCGAGGATGGCGCTGAACTGACTGTCGTGTCCTTGCAGGAATGGGACGACAAAGCAGTACATGCTTCATCGCAACAGGCCAAGATCGGCCGCGACGCGAAGTTCAAGCACATTGTGGTCAGCCTTGGCGGCGACGTTGTTCGCGTTACGCCGTCCACCCGTTTCACGGCCCCTGGTGCCGACGTCGAGATGTTCGGCCTGTACTTCGCCGATGCCGGTCAGCACCTTGAGCAGCGCCTGTTTGTTGACCACGCAGTGGCCAACTGCAAGTCGCGTGTGCTGTACAAGGGCGCGCTGCAGGGCCGCAACGCCCACACTGTGTGGGTAGGCGACGTCCTGATCCGTAAGGAAGCCGAAGGCACCGACACCTATGAGGCCAACCGCAACCTGGTCCTCACGGACGGTGCACGTGCGGACTCTGTGCCGAACCTGGAAATCGAGACGGGACTCATCGAGGGTGCCGGCCACGCCAGCGCTACCGGCCGTTTCGACGACGAGCACCTGTTCTACCTCATGGCACGCGGCATTCCGGAAAAGGTTGCCCGCCGCCTGGTGGTTCGAGGCTTCCTCAACGAGATCATCCAGCAGATCAACGTCCCGGCAATCGAAGAACGCCTGACCGCAGCTGTTGAGCGCGAACTCGCCGCGACCGACAACTAGCAGACCAGGCAGGCAACCATGAGTGAACAAACCAAGGGCGAACTGGTATGCAACGCCAATGACATCCAGGTCAAGCAGGCGCTGCGCGTCCTGATCGATGACTATCCCGTAGCCATCGTGAGGGACTCGATGGGTGAGATCCATGCCATCGGCGATACCTGCTCGCACGCGGACATCTCGTTGTCCGAAGGCGAGATTGACGGCTGTGCGATTGAGTGCTGGGGGCACGGTTCCCAGTTCGACCTCCGCAGCGGACAGCCTCTCCAGCTGCCTGCCTACGACCCCGTTCCCGTTTTCGCCGTCACCATCGATGGTGACGACGTCTACGTGGACGTGACCAACGTTGTGAACGGTGCTTCGGTAGATAACTACTGAGCGCCCGGTATCACCAGACTTACGAACGGAAAAGAAAGAAGAGCATGTCTACTCTTGAGATCAAGGACCTGCACGTCAGCATCGAGACGGAGCAGGGCACCAAGGAGATCCTGAAGGGCGTCAGCCTCACCATCAAGACCGGTGAAACGCACGCCATCATGGGCCCCAACGGCTCGGGCAAGTCCACCCTCGCTTCCACCATTGCCGGCCACCCCCGTTACACGGTGACCAGCGGCACTATCACCCTCGATGGCGAAAACGTCCTCGAAATGAGCGTTGACGAGCGCGCCCGTGCAGGCGTCTTCCTCGCCATGCAGTACCCGGTTGAGGTTCCCGGCGTCACCATGACGAACTTCCTGCGGACCGCCAAGACGGCGATCGACGGCGAAGCACCCGCCCTTCGCACGTGGACCAAGGACGTCAAGGCTGCCATGCAGCAGCTGCGCATCGACGCCGACTTCGCACAGCGCAACGTCAACGAAGGCTTCTCCGGTGGTGAGAAGAAGCGCGTCGAGATCCTTCAGCTCGAGCTCTTCAAGCCGAAGTTCGCGGTTCTGGATGAGACCGACTCAGGCCTGGACGTCGACGCCCTCAAGGTAGTTTCCGAAGGCGTCAACCGCGCACACGCAGAGGGCAACATGGGCACGCTGCTCATCACCCACTACACCCGCATCCTGCGCTACATCAAGCCGGACTTCGTCCACGTCTTCGTTGACGGCAAGGTAGTTGAAGAGGGCGGCCCCGAGCTCGCTGACCGCCTTGAAGAAGAAGGCTACGACCGCTACGCCGCTGGCGCCGGCGTTGCCGTTGCTCCTGCCGTACAGGCCTAGTTAGGATCGTTCCATGACCGAAATCAACGCGGCGCGCACCAGCCTCGAGGACGTCGAGGAAGCGCTCAAGGATGTCATTGACCCGGAACTCGGTGTCAATGTCGTTGACTTGGGCCTCCTCTATGGTCTGAAGTACTCAGAAGAGGACGGCGCACTCCTCATCGACATGACGCTGACCACTGCGGCCTGCCCGCTGACTGACGTCCTGGAGGAGCAGGTGGGCAAGTCCCTCGACGGAATCGTCGATGACTGGCGCCTCAACTGGGTATGGATGCCGCCATGGGGTCCTGAGCGGATCACCGACGACGGCAAGGACCAGATGCGGGCCCTCGGCTTCAACATCTGATCAGCAGTTTTCGCCTTTCAAGGGCAAATAGAAATGGTTCCGGGCCAATTGGCCCGGAACCATTTCTGCATTTAACCGACAGTCCAGCAGCTACGGTGCTGCAACACCAAAGGTGTCGCATTTGTTGATGTCGCCTGTGGCGTACCCCTGGTAGAACCACTTCTGCCGCTGTTCGCTTGAGCCGTGGGTCCAGGACTCCGGCGAGACCCGTCCGGTTGCGGCTTCCTGGATGCGGTCATCGCCGACGGCGGACGCGGCGGACAGCGCGTCCTGCAGGTCCTGCTCGGTGAGGGGGTCAAGGAACGGCTTGCCCGTTGCAGGGTCCTTCTGGGTGGTGGCGTGGCGAACCCATAGTCCGGCGTAGCAGTCCGCCTGCAGTTCGACACGGACTGCACCGGATTGTGGTCCTTGGGGATCCTGTTGTGCCCGGTCCAGGTTGCCCAGGATGTTTTGGATGTGGTGGCCGAATTCGTGGGCCACCACATACTCCTGCGCCAGTGGACCCCCTGATGAACCGAAACGGGTCACGAGATCATCGAAGAACCCGGGGTCGAAGTATGCCTTGGTGTCCGCCGGGCAATAGAAGGGTCCTACTGCCGTGGTGGCAGGGCCACATCCCGTATTGGTTCCCTGGTCGAAGATGACCGTTCCGGGCCGGGAGTACTGCACGTTGTATTGGGCGAGGTATTCCGGCCAGAAGGCATTAAGGCTGTTGACCGTGCCTGTGATCCGGCAGTCGAGTCGTTTGTCCGCGTCAGCGCCCGTCTGGCACTCCTGCACACCGCCGCTCCCGCCTTCCACGGCGGGCGGCTGCGTTCCGCCGCCTGTAAGATCGCCAAGGATGTTGGGGTTGATTCCGAAGAGGGCCAGAAGCAGCACGACGATGCCACCACCAATCCCGCCACCTATCTTCGTCCCACGGCCCATGCCTCCGCCGCGTCGGTCTTCTACCTGGGATGGGTCAAGCTGCGCACCGTCATTGAAACTCATACAGTCAGAATAGACGTCACTGTTGGTGCCGTAGGGAGAACACTGCCGTAAAATTGCGGGGATGCCTTTCCTGGACAAAATTCAGCTCTGGGCCGATGAGCGTCCCCACGACACCGCCGTCGTTGTGGGGCGCAGCCGGCTCAACTGGGCCGAGCTCCGCGACGCCGCGGCGGGCCTGCTTGGCCATGCGATGGCCACTACTGTGCTTGCCGAGCCCAACTCCACTGACTTCATCGCCAAGTTCGCGGCGGCGGTGGCGGGGGAGCGCCGCTGTGCCGTGCTGGACCCACAGTGGCCCGCAGCAATGGTGGATGAAGTGACGTCCCGGATCGTCGACTCTTCCGACGCATCCGGCGTCGAACTCATTGACGGGGATCCCTCCACGACGTTCCTGATTGGGCTTACGTCCGGCACCACTTCGGTGCCGAAGGCGTTCACGCGGTCCCGCCGTTCCTGGCAGGTTTCCTTCGAGGCATCGATCGAGTTCTTTGGGCTCTCGCAGGACGACCGGACCCTGGCAGCAGGTCCGCTCTCCTCCAGCTTGAACCTCTACGCCCTGTCCGAGTGCCTGTACGCGGGCTCCGCATTCCACACGCTGGAGTCCTTCGACGTGGGTGACGCCCACGCTTCGATCAGCCATGACAACATCACAAGGCTGGTTCTTACGCCCACCATGCTTCGTTTGCTGAGTGAACGGGGCCTGGCTGGAGACGTGGATGCTTCGGGCATCCGCAGCATTGTCTGCGCGGGTTCCAAGCTCGATGGCCGTACGTTGGAAGCGGCGCGCCGCTGGGCCCCGCATGCTGCCATCTTTGAATACTACGGAGCCTCCGAATTGAGCTTCGTTTCCGGCACACGGTTGGCCGCGGGGGAACCCCTTGACGTCGGGGGTACGGGGATTGGCCGGCCTTTTCCTGGCGTGGAATTGCGGATCCTGGACGACACCGGCCAGAAACTTCCGGACGGGGAGCACGGCAACATCAGCGTCCGCAGTGGGATGGTCAGCAACGGCTACCTCTGGGGTGACGACGGCCAGGCCCTCCGCTGCTTGGACGGCTGGTACACCGTGGGGGACCAAGGCTATCTCGCCGACGGGACCCTGCACATTCTGGGACGTCGTTCGGACATGATCATCACTGCGGGGAAGAACGTGTATCCGCACGAGGTGGAACTCGCCCTCGCCTCCGTTCCGGGCATCGAAGTTGCGGTTGCAGCCGGCGCTCCGGATGACGTCCGCGGTCAAAAGGTGATTGCCGGCGTCGTTCCCGCCTACGGTGCCGTCACGGCGACGCAGCTCCGCACCGGCCTTGATGGCCTTCTCGCGCGGGACAAGTGGCCACTGCAGTACTACGTCCTGTCCGAGTTACCCATCACGGATCGCGGTAAGGTCAGCCGGATGGTGCTACTCGACTGGATCAAAAACCATGATGCCCGGGCGCGTCCCCTTGGGTAGCGGCGTCCCCTTGGGTAGCGGCCATTCAATGCAGGAGGTGGATGAGTCCCGCCAGCCGGTCATCATCGCGGCGTTGCGGACTCCGATCTGCCGTGCCAACGGGCAGCTGAAGCGTTTCCGGGCGCCGGACCTCTTGGCACCGGTCATCCGTTCCCTCGTCGAGTCGGCAGGCATTGATCCGGCAGGGGTGAACGACGTCATCGTGGGCAATGCTGTTGGTGGTGGTGGAAACGTGGCGCGATTCGCTGCGCTGCAGGCCGGCCTGCCCATCACGGTGCCCGGGCTCACGGTTGATCGGCAGTGTGGTTCCGGATTGGATGCCATTGCACTTGCTGCGCGTCTGGTTGGCGCCGGTGGAGATCCGCTGTATGTGGCCGGCGGAGTGGAAAGCATTAGTACCGCTCCAGCACGGGCCAACAGGACCGACGACGGCGGCCTGGACTTTTACTCGCGGGCCACGTTTGTGCCGCCCGGGTTTGGTGACCCCGACATGGGTGTTGCTGCGGAAAATGTGGCGCGCACGTTTGGTATCAGTCGTGAGCGGCAGGATGAGTACGCACTCCGCAGCCATCGGCGGGCACTTGAGGCTGCTGCAGCGGGCAAGCTCGCACGCGAAATCGTGCCGCTGGAAAATGCCGGGACGGTCGTCGAGGCCGACGACGGCCCCAAGCGTTCGTTGCGCGCTCCGCTGATGTCACGATTCCCGGCAGTTTTCGTCCCTGACGGAACTGTCACGGCAGCCAACTCATGTTTCGATGCCGACGCGGCTGCCGCCGTCGTTATAACGTCCCTGAAGCGTGCCCGGGAGATGGGCGCGGTTGACGGCTTGCTGGTTTTGGGTTGTGAAACGACTGGGGTGCATCCGGAGTTGCTCGGCATCGGGGCCGCGCATGCTGCGGAACGGTTGTTGGCTCAGCACGGCGTGGCTGCCGCTGACGTTGACCTCATAGAATTCAATGAAGCTTTTGCTTCCCAGGCCATCGCCTGCCTTGTTCATTTGGGCATCGATCCCGGGAAGGCCAATGCGGAGGGCGGAGCGCTGGCGCTTGGCCACGGCTACGGCGCTTCGGGGGCTGTCCTGGTGACGCGCCTGTTCACCCAGGCGCGCAGCCTCTCCGAAAACTCCGGACCCGCACCGCTGGCCTTGGCGATGATCAGCATTGCGGGGGGCATGGGCACGGCAGCACTCCTGCGCTACGCCCGGCTCTGACCCAACTGAGTCGCATTAGAGCGCGTTTAGAGCCGTCAAAACGCGCTCAGCTGCGACCTAGTTGGGTTCGTTCGGTTCCCCGAGTCCCCGGGCGGCCAAAGCGTCGCCGGTTTGCCGCGCATAAGCGACCGTCGAGATAAAGACGGGGAGTATCAGTGCCCTTGGATTGCGTTCAAGTCCGCGGGCGCGGGCCGCATCCCTGACGTCCGAAAAGGCTCCCGCGATGAACGGGATGCTCCTGAGCATCACGGCGATGGTCAGCGCGAAACGCTCGGGATCGGCACCGAAGCGCTGGAACGGTTTGGCGAGGGAGACAACGCCGTCCAAGAGGTCCTGCACGGGTGTGGTGGCAGTTAGAACCGAGGCTGCGACGACGCACACCAGGACGTTCAGGACGATGCGTGCAGCCGTGGGGGCACCCAATTGCCACCATTGAAACAAGCCGATCACCACAAGGATGGGCGTAACCGTCCATATGGCACGCATCAGTCGGCGCAAACCGGCCCCACCGAGCAGGAACAAGCCGCACATCAGGGCGAAGACCATCAGCGACACCGCCCAGTCCACGATCAGGAAGGACGCCGTTCCGCATGCTGCCACTACCAGGAACTTCAGCCACAGCGGAGTGCGGTGGATGAGCGAGTTACCTGGCACATAGTTTGCGATCAGGAAGCCATGGCCCCTCATAGCTTGCCCCTCATAACCGGCACCTCATGACTGGCCTCTCCCCGGACGTTCGCCAAAGCCCGGGACCTCGTCGAGGGCAGTTGCGCACAGCTCCCGGTACCTTGCGACGCCTTCAGCCGGCCCGCCGTCGAAGATGATGCGCCCTGAGTTCACCACCAGGATGCGGTCCATATCCAGGGCGAGGTCGAGGTCGTGCGTGGACATCATCACTTGCTGGTCCAAGCCCGCCACCGTGCGGCGAAGGAGTTCGCGGTTACGCAGATCAAGCAAGGTGGAGGGCTCATCGAGGACCAGCACTTTGGGGTCGACGGCGAGGACCGCAGCCAGGGCCAGCAACTGACGCTCGCCACCGGAGAGCTCATAGATGCTCTGGTCTGCCAAGGGCAGCAGGCCAAACCGGTCAAGAACCGCCTCGGCGCGCGTGGCCCGTTCGCGCGCGTTTTTGATGGTGCGGCGGAGCGAGAGTTCGACGTCTTCCCGCCCGGTAGGCATCACCAATTGCGACAAGGGATCTGTGAAGACGAAGCCGACGTTCGCACGAACCCTGCGCACAGCTTTGACTGTGTCATCGCCGTGGACTTCAACAGTTCCGTCGCTGGGCTCCACCAGGCCGTTCACCAGCCGCAACAGTGTGGACTTTCCGGAACCGTTTGCCCCAATGACGCCGATGCGCCGCTCCGTAAGGCTCAAGGAAACATCCTCCAGCAGGGTCTTGGACGTGCTGGTGCCGTCAATGGCCACACGAACCGAGACCCTGCTGAAGCTGATGGAGTTCATAGAGATATTGTTTCCGACTTTGCGTGCCGCAGGCTATTTGACCCTGCGGACCAGGACATCGGGGAAGGCTTTGTGAATAGCCACAGCAATGATCACTGCAAGGACATTCTTGAGGATGTCCCCGGGGTAGAACGCCAGATCGGCAATGAAGGCTTTGGTGAAGTCCAGTTTGCCGTTGACCATCATGCCCAGGACGCCCAGGCCGTGGATGAGGACGATGCTGCTGACCATAGCTGCAGCAAACAGGAGCAGGGAGCGGTTCCGCACCGTCTTACGGATAATCAGCGCGGCCAGATAGCCCGTGGCGGCCGCCGCGAGGGGGAAGGCAATGATGTAGCCTGCCGAAGCTGTAGCGAGGATGCCCAGTCCGCTGCGGCCGCCGCTGAAGATCGGCAGCCCGGCGAGCCCAAGGAGGACATAAAGCCCGACGGCGGCGAATCCCCGCCCGGGGCCAAGCACCAGGCCGCTAAGCATCACAGTGAGGGTCACCAGGGTGATCGGCACGCCAAGGGCGCCAACCGGAATGCCGGGAACGATCGCGGATGCGGCCACAAGGGCTGCGAAGACGGCAATGAGGCCGAGGTCTGTGGCGGTCCATCGCTTACGCGAAGAGTTGCGTTCCACAGAGGCGGAGGTGGTTTGGCTCATGACGGGTCCTATCAGGAAATGCTGTGGGTGCGAGGTTTTCGTTTATTTCCCCCAACAGTGAGGATACGGAGCTTGGGAACGGCCTTTATTGGAGCCTCTCCACAACCGTGGGTCTAAATTCTGTACGAGATGGCACAACGTGCCGACCGGGCAATGTGAGGTCCGGGGGAGGGCATGGTGCCGGTAGACTTGAACAGGCTGTTCTCACAGCCGTCCCCGCCGCAACTACCGGGCCAACCGGTCACGCAGGCGTTCCCCATTGAAAGGCATCACCCGAATTGATTACCGTCCAGGAACTCGAACTCCGCGCCGGCGCACGCCTGCTCATGGACAAGGTCAACTTCAGGGTGGACAAAGGCGACAAAATCGGCCTTGTTGGGCGCAACGGCGCCGGCAAGACCACTTTGACCCGCGTCCTCGCGGGCGAAGGCCTCCCGGCTGGCGGCAAAGTGACCCGGAGCGGTGAGATCGGCTATCTGCCGCAGGATCCCCGCACCCCGGACATGGAACAGCTCGCCCGTGATCGCATCCTTTCTGCACGTGGCTTGGACGTGGTGGTAGGGAAACTGAAGAAGGCGCAGGCTGAGATGGCCAGCGAGGATGACGCCATCCAGCGCAAGGCCATGAACCGCTACGATCGCTTGGAAGCTGAGTTCCTGGCTGGCGGCGGATACGCCGCTGAAGCTGAGGCAGCCGCGATCTCCTCCAACCTTGCGCTCCCGGAACGCATCCTTAACCAGCCGCTGAAGACCCTCTCCGGTGGTCAGCGCCGTCGCGTGGAACTCGCCCGTATTCTTTATTCCTCGGCAGAAACCCTGCTCCTTGATGAACCAACCAACCACCTCGACGCCGACTCCATCACCTGGCTGCGCGACTTCCTCAAGGACCACCAGGGTGGGTTGATCGTGATCAGCCACGATGTTGAATTGTTGGAGGCCACGGTCAACAAGGTCTACCACCTTGACGCGAACAGAGCCCAGATCGACTACTACAACATGGGCTGGAAGCGCTATCTCCAGCAGCGCGAAACGGATGAAAGGGCCCGAAAGCGCGAACGGGCCAATGCGGAAAAGAAGGCCCAGGTCCTCATCGACCAGGCCAACAAGATGCGCGCCAAGGCAACCAAAGCCGTCGCAGCACAGAACATGGCAAAGCGTGCAGAGCGTCTCCTTGGCGGTTTGGAAGCCGTTCGTGAAAACGATCGCGTCGCCGCCCTGCGGTTCCCGGATCCGTCACCCTGCGGCAAGACCCCGCTGACTGCCGAAGGTCTCAGCAAGTCCTACGGCTCACTGGAGATTTTCACTGACGTGGACCTGGCGATCGACCGCGGTTCCAAAGTGGTGATCCTTGGCCTCAACGGTGCGGGCAAGACCACCCTCCTGCGAATGCTTGCAGGCGTGGACAAGCCGGATACCGGCGACATCATCCCGGGGCACGGATTGAAGGTGGGCTACTACGCCCAGGAACACGAAACCCTGGACCACGATCGCACCGTCCTTGAAAACATGCGTTCCTCCGCACCTGACATGAAGGACGCCGAAGTCCGCGGCATTCTGGGTTCGTTCCTGTTCTCGGGTGACGATGTCGAAAAGCCGGCGGGTGTTTTGTCCGGTGGCGAGAAGACCCGGCTAGCCCTTGCAACCATCGTGGCCTCCAGCGCCAACGTGCTGCTCCTCGACGAGCCCACCAACAACCTGGACCCCGCCAGCCGCGCGGAAATCCTTGGTGCACTGAAGAACTACAGTGGCGCTGTCGTCATGGTCAGCCACGATGAGGGCGCCGTATCGGCCCTGAATCCCGAGCGCGTGGTGCTGCTTCCGGACGGTGTCGAAGACCACTGGAACGAGGACTACCTGGACCTGATCACGCTGGCGTAGGGACCGTTCACTTCTGCGTCCGCTTCGCGGGCGCTAGCGGACCTGCAACGCCTCGGCGTTCGTTATCCTTTGCAGCTGGTCGTATGTGATGGAGAACATTGAATTGTGGTCTCCGGCGCCGGCCCATAGGACGGGGTGTTGCTTCAGCGAGACATCCAGAATCGTGCGGATGTGGTTGGGGTGACCTACCGGAGCGACACCTCCCACCTCCTGGCCGGTGTGTTTGAGCACGAAATCATGCTTCGCCCGGCGGATCTTTCCGGTGCCGAGCAGGTTGGCCACCAGTGCTGTGTCTACTCTCGCGGCTCCGCTGGCGAGGATCAGCAGAGGTTTGCCGTCGAGGTCGAAAATCAGGCTGTTGGTGATAGCTGCAACCTCGCATCCAAGGACAGAGGCGGCCGATGCGGCCGTGGGCACCTTGGCCGTGAAGATCCGGACGGTGTCTTCAACGCCGGCCGCTGTGAGGGCCGACTTCACGTTGAGCACCGGGTCCGGAATAGCTTCAGTAACCTTGGGCATCCAGGATTGCGTCTTCCTCTTCTTCTGACGTGGGGCGCTTGTTCTTTCGGTTTGCGGGCGCACGACGCTTGGGTGGGCTACTGACGGCGATGACTTCGTCCTCGCCTTCTTCTTCCTCTTCCGCGTCGATGGCAGCGTTACGGGCCTGCTGTCGGGCTGCGTAACCGAAGCCAATGAACATCAGGACGCCGAAGGCAAACCACTGCAGGGAGTAGGAGAGGTGTGTGCCCTCTTCCGTGGCTGGTTTGGGGAAGGGCGTTGGCATGGGCTGGACGGCGGGGTCCTCGCTGGCCAGCTGCCCATAGGCGCCCGTCGCGATGGGGTAGGGGAGTTCGCTCGCGAAGCTGGCAAGGTCAATGGATGGCAGTTGTCCGTCCACCGCACCACGGTCCAGCTTCGGTTCCGTTGGCTTGAGGCGGGCAACCACGGTGACCTCACCCACGGGAGGTGCCGGAACGACGTCGGGACGGCCGGGAGTGTTGTTGCCAATTGGCAACCAGCCGCGGTCGATCACCACCGCTTCGCCGGTGCTGAGGCGGAAAGGAACCACGACGTCGTAACCTGGCTGCCCATTCAATGGACGGTTTCGTACAACGCGCTGGCCGTTCAGGTCATAGCTACCCCGCAGCTCTACCTGGGTCCATTCGCGCTCGGGGTCCAAGGTGTGGAACTGGTCTTTGATGTCAGCGAAGGGGACTGGCGTCGCGGAGTAATTGCTGACTACGCGGTTGATCTCAGCCAGCGTCTCCGCCCGCCGATCCATTTGCCAACGGCCGAGGAACACGCATGCTGTGGCGAAGATAACGGCCAGAACGAAGTAACCCAGCCACTTGCTGGAGAACAGGAAACGATACATTCAGCGGGCCTCGCCAACGGCAGCGTCATCTGCCTCGAAAGGGATGGTCTCTTTCCAGAGGCCCCGGGTTTGAAGGTAGTCCTCAAGCCAATCGCGGTGCTCGTCGCACGAAAGCCAAACCTTCCGCCGGTCAGGGGTGTGGATGCGCGGGTTGTTCCACAGGAGTTGCCAGGCAGCGCCCTCCCGGCACCCTTTACGGGAGCAGAGGGCGGGGCCGGTGGCGCGATCGGACTCCTGGCTGCCCAAACCGGTGCCGCCAAGGTTGAAGATGTTCATGAAGCCGCCCGTTCGTTGCCGGCATCCCCGGTCTTGGGTGTGTGGGTCGCGTCAGGCTCTGTTCGCTGACCTGCTGGCTCGTCGTCTACCAGTTCGCCTTTGAGCACAGTGATGTTGTCTGTCGATTCGTCGTCGGTGGACTGGGGCAAGCCCTCGATTTCCGCTGCTGCCACATAATCCAGGAGGGAATCGCTGTGGTCCTCGGCTTTATCGCTACCGTTCGCGATGACAACGGCTATCCAAGGAAGGAACACGGCGCCGGCCACGGCGATGATCTTGAACCAGCCGTCCACCACGAAGATCAGGATGATGCAGACCATGCGAATACCCATGGCCACTGCGTACTTGATCATGCGTTCCCGCATGTCTTCCGAGTGGGCAGCAGCGGCATCGGTGATGCTGTGGACTTCGGGGTCGCCGGAGACAGCGTCCGGATCCCCGGGCACCTGCTGCAGGGGACTGTTTTCTCGTGTCACAGCTGAATCATCACGCTCCAAAGGCTTCACTCAATTCTCTCACCAAGGCGGTAGCCGCCCAAACCGCGGGACGGGCCGGTTACCCGCGGGTTGGAGCAGGTGCCCGATAAGATCGAGGCAGGAAATCCCCTCTTCACCGCAGCACACCCATGCCGCAGAACCTGGAGCGAAAGTATGTCTGAAGCAGTATCCACCGGCCGCAGCGTCCTCATTACCGGCGGCAACAGGGGCATCGGTCTGGCCATTGCCGAGTCCTTCCTCGCAAACGGTGACAAGGTGGCAGTGACTTATCGAAGCGAATCAGAACTGCCTGAAGGCATCCTGGGAGTCAAAGCCGACGTCACGGACGAAGCCTCGATTGATGCCGCCTTCAAGACAGTAGAGGAAGCGCACGGCCCCGTGGAGGTTCTGGTTGCCAATGCTGGCATCACCAAGGACACGCTGCTCCTGCGCATGAGTGAGGACGACTTCACCTCTGTGCTGGACACGAACCTCACCGGAGCGTTCCGCGTCATTAAGCGTGCTTCCAAGGGCATGATCCGGCTCCGCAAGGGCCGCGTAGTCCTCATCTCATCGGTGTCCGGCCTGTATGGAGCTCCGGGCCAGATCAACTACTCCGCATCGAAGGCGGGCATGGTGGGCATCGCACGCTCGCTGACCCGCGAACTGGGCAGCCGGGGCATCACGGCCAACGTGGTAGCTCCCGGATTCATCAATACGGACATGACGGCAGAACTACCCGAGGAAACCCAGAAGTCGTATCTGGCAAACGTGCCGGCGGGCCGTTTCGCCGAGGCTTCCGAGGTAGCCAACGTTGTGCGTTGGGTAGCCAGCGATGAGGCCGCCTACATTTCAGGCGCTGTGATTCCGGTTGACGGCGGCCTCGGGATGGGCCACTAAAGCGGCACGCTCTGAGGCCATCAGCCAGTTTTTGTCGCGACCCGACAAAGGCGTTCGAGCCCACCACTGGCATGATGGAACCCAGGCCCGCACATTTTTAGCTGAAGTGAACAAAAGGAGCACGAATGGGAATGCTGGATAACAAGACCGCGATCGTCACGGGGTCTTCCCGTGGTATCGGTGCTGAAGTCGCCAAGATCCTCGCGGGTGAGGGTGCCGCCGTCGTTGTCAACTACCGTCAGAAGGCACCGCGCGCCAACAAGGTAGTTGCTGAAATCCAGGCAGCGGGCGGCCGCGCTGCGGCTGTCGGCGCAGACCTCACTACCGATGAAGGCGTACACGCGCTTGCCAGCACCGCCATGGAACAGTTCGGTTCGCTGGATGTCCTGGTCCTGAATGCTTCCGGAGGCATGGAGTCCGGAATGGAGGAGGGTTACGCCCTCAAACTGAACCGCGATGCCCAGATCAACATGCTCAATGCGGCTGTTCCCCTCATGCGCGAAGGTTCGCGCGTCGTTTTCGTGACCAGCCACCAGGCTCATTTCGTGGAGACCGTCCCCACCATGCCTGAATACGAGCCGGTGGCAAAGAGCAAGCGGGCCGGCGAGGACGCCCTGCGTGCACTCCTGCCCGACCTTGCCGCCAAAGGCATCTCCCTGGTGGTTGTTTCCGGTGACATGATCGAGGGCACCGTCACGGCCACGTTGCTTGACCGCTCCAACCCGGGCGCCATCGAAGCCCGCCGTGCAGAAGCCGGCAAGTTGTATTCGGTTGAAGAATTTGCGGCCGAGGTCGCCAAGATGGTGACGGCCGACGTCGAATCCGGCCACACCGAATACGTGGGTGGGGCAGACTACTTCGGCAAATCCGCCGAGTAGGCATCCTGCCAAAATTTACTGTGGCCCGGACACGCGTCCGGGCCACAACTGTTTAATCGTTCAAATGACAACCAAAGGTGGGTGATGACAATTTCATAAATTGTTCAGCTTTCTGCGACACGAAATTCGATTAGTTGTTTCAAGTTCGAGCTTTTGCATTTAAGGAATCCATCTGATTGAATCTCCAAGGCGTCATCGTCCCTAAGGTAAGCAAACTGTATTAGGCCAAGGCAGGAACTTTATGGCAGTGTCCAGGGTCGAACCCACTACTGTGAACTAGGAGCATCTTTGGACCTGTTACTGCATGCTGATGATATTCACGCGTCCTACGATCAAAGACGCATCCTCAAAGGTGTTGGACTTTCACTCCACCGCGGCGAGATCCTGGGATTAATCGGAACCAACGGCGCCGGCAAAACCACCCTCATGGGCGTATTGGCCGGATCCCATAAGCACGATGGCGGGCACATCACGCTGGCTGGCGAGAAATATGGACCGGATTCGATGGAGGAAGCCCAGGCTTGCGGCGTAGGCCTCATCCCGCAGAACTTCCGGCTCGACTCTGACCTGACCGTAGCCGAGGCAATTTTCCGGCGAACGTTTCAAGCCAATCGATCCCATGATGAACTCCGGGGTCAAGCAATCAAACTCATTCAGGACATCGGAATCACCTTGGATCCCGATGTGAAGGTGGGCACTTTGATTCGTGCCGAGCAGACCCTCGTGGAAGTTCTGAGAATGGTTGCCGAGGAAGCCCAACTCGTGATCATGGACGAGGTTGCTGCGTCGCTGCCGGATCATGACGTCGCCGTCCTGCATCAAGTCCTGCGGATGCTGGTCGGGCAGGGACGTGCCATCATCTACATCACCCACCGCCTTGATGAGGTCCGGTCCATAGCCCACCGCATCGCCGTCATGCGGGATGGAAGGGTCCACAAAATCCTGGAAGCCAGCCGGACCGACGTCGACGAGCTCGCCTTCCTCTTGCTTCAGCACGAGCTGGCCAACAACTCCAGGCCCACGGATCCGGCACCCGGAGATGAGGCCATTCGGGTGGTGGAGCTCACTGTCGAAGACAGTATCCGCGATATTTCCTTCAGCGTGTCCAAGGGTGAGATTTTCGGTTTGGCCGGAACACATCGCTCAGGCATTTATCAATTGCTCGAAGCGCTGGTAGGTATCCACCCGAGTACCTCGGGCCAGATTTTCATACAAGGGAAACCTGTACAGATCCAGGGGCTGCAGGATGCCCTGCGTTTGAAGATCGGTTACTTGTCAGACACCGCAGACACCCTGGAATCAGCAAGCGGAATCGTTGAAGGCCTCCAGCGTACTGACGATGCTGCGGGCGCGAATTTGCAGGATGAGATCACCCAGCTTCGTGGCGTGATCGAACTGGTTCGCCGCATGCGCATCAACACGACGAACATTCATGGCGCCATCACCACTCTTTCGGGCGGCGATCGCCAGAAGGTGCAGCTTGCCAAATGGATGACCAGTGACTGCGATGTGTTGATTCTTAGCCACCCCAGCCGCGGTATAGATGTTGGGGCCAAAGAGACCGTGTACAGGATGCTCCAGGAGCTCAGCCGCACGGGGGTTGCGATCATCCTCTTGTCGTCGGATTTGTCGGAACTGGTCAGCTGGTGCCATCGGATTGGCGTGATGCGCAACGGCGAAATGGTGGCCATCGAGGCCAATGCCAATACCAACGAAGACGCCTTGGTGCACCATATGCTGGGCGAGAAGTTCACTTCCGGCAGTGGGGAAGCCCGCCGGGTGAAGAGTTGACGGCCCTCTCTTCCTGACGCGAACCGAAAGGGGCGACCGCGAATGCGCGGCCGCCCCTTTCACTGTTCCGGGGAAGATCAGACGGTAATTCCCTTGGCCAGGTTGTTGAGCTTGTGGCGCGCCAGCGCAAGGTTTGCGTACGTTCGATCCAGCACCAAGTAGACAAACAGGCCCTTGGAACCGCCTGCGTTCAGGACGTTAATCAGGTGGTACTGCGAACCGAGGGTGATGAGGATATCTTCGATATCACTGTCCACGTGGAGGTCCGCCATGGTGCGGAGTTTTGCACTGACAACATTTGAGTTGCCGGCAGCTGCCACACCCAGGTCAAAGCCAGGGTTTCCACCCTGGGCCAAAGCCATTCCGCTGGAGTAGTCCACGACGGCCGCGCCCGTTGCGCCCTCTATGGACAGCAACTGCTTTATGGATTCGTCAAGCGTGCTCATATTATGTTCTTCCTTTTCTTTTTTATCATCACCGATATGTGTGAAGTAGTCCGTCCGGATCTCTTGGTACACCGGCGCATTGGGAAGTGATTCATCCTCATTGGCAAGCACTCCAGCAGATACAGACTTTTCCTGACGTTTCCACCATCTCCGTGCGTGCCGCGAACGATTCACTTTCTGCCCCTGCTGGTATTGATCCCCGGCTGCCTAATGCATCACGGCTCCGTCTTGGAGTTTCCAACTTTACACATTGGGAACACACTGGAATGCACTGTCTCAACAAGTGAACCAGTTAGTGACGATCGCATAAATTATTCCGAAGTTGGCGTCACGAAATACGTTCATGAGTTTCAGGGGCGTTTATGTTCATCGCCTTTCGATTAATGAAGGCAACGTTAATAATGTGGTCCCCACCGGCCTCCACCGTGTTCTGGAAGATCACTTGATAGGGCGTGTGCCCAATCAACAGGGCTATTCCGTCAGGTGCCCTGTCAGGCGTTCGCGACGCATGTGCGAGCATGCTCCGAAAACCCGGATGGTTCTCCACGTGCCCACGGATCCCCGAATGATCAAAGGATGCCAAGGTAGACAGCCAGACAGTTCCATCTGCCTCGACCACCCCGTGGGCCGGGTACACGATGTGGCCGGTTTCGGTGGCGAAGCCGGATTCTGTTGGAAAGATCTTGAACCGCGCACACCAGGACGTGAAGTGCTTCCTCAGCACACCGTCAGGGTCAGCCGAAACAACAGACTTGCACAGGGTTTCATGCTCCAGCAACGCATCTCCTTCGGATCGGCAAGGCGACGTGCGCCAACCGGCAAGCGCCACATCTGATGAGTGTCCTGAAAGCGCAAATCGTTTCGCTGAAAGGTCGTGGAATCCGCAACATGAACACCGTCCCAGCGCTACTCGAATGGTGGAGGCCCTCGGCCAAGTGTCCTGGGCACCATCAATCGAAGGGGAAAAGTGTGATCAATCAACGCGCCTCACGACATTGGCGAGCCGCCACTGCCGCCTTGGCAGGGGCAGTGCTGTCTGTGTCACTCTCCGTCGCGCCGGCCTCGGCAGCCCCGGTGATCAATAGTGACCAGACCGGTTCCATCACCGTTCACAAGTTCGAGAAGCCCATCCCTGGTGGCAGTGGCGGCGGTGGCCACGGCGGGGGTGGCAATGGCAGCGGCCACGGCGGGGGAGGCAATAACTTTTCCCGCGTCGTTCCGGACACCACGGGCCTGACGCCCTTGCCTGGTATTGAATTCACGATCCAGCAGGTCAATACGATTGACCTATCCAGCAATGCAGGCTGGGACGCGGCACACAACCTTAGCAATGTCTTTGTGCCGTCTGACCCCTCCGGTTCCATTACTGGCGCTGGATACACCCTGGGTGCCAGCCAGGTGCAGGTCACTGCTGCCGACGGCACTGCCGTCTTTGCCGACCTGCCCATTGGCGTGTATCTAGTGACCGAGACGAACTATCCGGCCGGTGTCACCCCATCGGCTCCGTTCCTTATCTCGGTGCCGACAACTGATCCGGATAACCTTGACAACTGGATCTACGACGTCGACGTGTACCCGAAGAACTCCGTCTCCGGTGCGGAGAAGACGGTCACTGATGCTCCCGACGTCAAGCTCGGCGATCAGGTCGATTGGACGATCACCGCTGATATCCCCAACGAGGCCGTGATCGACGGTTACAAAGTGGTGGATCAGCTCGACACCAAACTGACGTATGTTGGTGCCACCGCCTTGCTGGAGGATGGGACCGCACTTGCGGAAGGTGCCGATTATGTTGTGAGCTTCGATGCCACAACCAACACTGTCTCGGTGGTCTTCACCGATGACGGCCGTGCCTTCCTGGCCGCCCGCACCGATACCCGTGTGCAGATAGTTGTGAGCACCAAGGTCAACACCATAGGTGAGATTGAAAACGTCGCACTTGCCTACCCGAACGCTGCGAGCTTCACCATCACCCCCGGCCAGCCCGGCGGCCCGGTAGTAACGCCGCCCGTCGTTACCAAGTGGGGCGGGATGACGTTGCAGAAGGTAGACGAGAATGCTGCCGCCCTGGCTGGCGCTTCTTTCTCGGTCTACACCAATGAGGCCGATGCCAACGCAGGCACCAACCCTGTGGATATTGACGGCCAGACTGTCTTCACCGTTGGCGGCGATGGAACCTTGACCATTTCAGGGCTGCGCTACTCGGATTGGGCCAACGGTGCGGCCGTTGCCCCTGGGGACCTGGACTACCGCACCTACTACCTGGTGGAGACCACGGCGCCGGCAGGCTACGAGTTGCTTGCTGAACCTTTGTCCTTCCTGATCAACTCCACAACCACAACCGTTGGCGTTGACCTGAGCGTGAAGAACATGCGGTCCAACGCCGGGTTCGAGCTGCCTCTGACGGGAGGAGTGGGAACCGGTCTGCTTTATGGAGCCGGCGCTTTCCTGGTCATTGGTGCCGGCCTGCTGTTTGTCCGCAACCGCAGGGCAGGTAGCAACAGCTAGGGGGTTCAGACGTTGGCGATGTGCCGCACCGCATCAAGGTAGGGCATGTTGATGACGGCGTCTGCCACTGCACGGACGGCCGGTTTGGCGTTAAAGGCAACGCCAATTCCGGCCGCTCCCAGCATGTCGAGGTCGTTGGCGCCGTCGCCCACTGCGATGGTGTGCTGAAGGTCGATCCCCTCGGCAGCTGCCCACTTGCGCAGGTACTTCTCCTTCGCTGCGCGGTCGATGACGTCGCCCAGCACCCTGCCCGTCAAAGCGCCATCGACGATTTCCAGCTCGTTGGCAATCCAGTAATCCAAGCCGAGTTCTTCGGCTATGGGCCCGAGGATCTGGTTAAAGCCACCGGAAACCACAGCCACCGCGTGGCCCGCTTCCTTGAAGGCAGCCACCAGTTCTGCTGCGCCAAGGCTGAGGCGCACCTCCGCGCGTACAGAATCGACGACGGCGGCCGGCAGCCCTGCGAGGACCTCAACGCGGGCGTAGAGGCTCTGTGCGAAATCAAGTTCCCCACGCATGGCGGCTTCGGTTACGGCTGCAACTTCGTCGCGCTTGCCTGCATAAGCGGCAAGCAACTCAATGACTTCCTGTTGGATCAGCGTGGAATCCACATCCATGATGAGGAGCTTCCGTGGAGCCTGGCGAAGGTCCTCCGGAACGATCGCAGTATCCACGCCGGCATCCGCGGCCTCAGCCACCCGCCGTCGAATACTTGTCAGGGCTTCGGGCGTGATGGCATCAACGGCAAGACCGGCCGTGTGAACACGAAAGCGGTGGTCCCCCGATTGTGATTCCGATGACACTTCGGCGCCGGCATCAGCCAGCACTTTGCGCACGTTATCAAGCGATTCAGGGGACAAATTCACGCCATAGCTGACCGCAGCCAAGTTCGAAGTCATGGTCCCAATCCTACTGAGCGTGCTACCTCCACCCGAATTCGTTTCTCCGCAGCAGCCAGCACGTACGCCCGGTTATCAGTCATCTGTATTTTTGTCCTAGTGTCTACTGCTATGAGTGATGTTCTGGAATTGGCTTCCGTCAGCGTTGTCCGAGGCAAGAAGACCCTGCTGGACAAGGTTGACTGGCAGGTCAACGAAGGCGAACGCTGGGTCATTCTTGGCCCCAACGGCGCAGGCAAAACGACGCTTCTCCAGATTGCTGCAGCCCGCATGCACCCGACCAGCGGAAGGGCAGGGATCCTTGACGAAACCCTGGGCCGGGTTGACGTCTTTGAACTGCGCCCCCGCATCGGCCTTTCCTCGGCCGCACTGGCTACCCAGATCCCGGAACACGAGAACGTCCTCAACGTCGTAGTGACCGCGGCATACGGCGTCACCGGCCGCTGGCGTGAAGGATACGAGCGCGACGACGAGCGTCGTGCCTTTGGCCTCCTGAATGACTGGGGGATGGGACCGCTGCTCAACCGCACGTTTGCCACGCTTTCCGAAGGTGAGCGGAAGCGGGTGCAGATCGCACGCGCACTCATGACCGATCCCGAACTCCTGCTCCTGGATGAACCGGCCGCCGGACTCGATCTTGGGGGGCGCGAAGAGCTCGTGCACAAACTCGGTGAACTTGCCAAGGACGAGGCAGCTCCGGCGATGGTCCTGGTGACCCACCACCTTGAGGAAGTTCCCCCGGGATTCACCCACGCCATGCTGCTGCGCGAAGGTGGAGTAGTGGCAGCCGGTGCCATTAAGGACGTACTCACGGACGAGCACCTGAGCAACACTTTCGGCCTGGCCCTGGACGTCACGGAAAACGCCGGCCGTTACACGGCAACCGCCCGCCGCCAGGCGGGCCAGTAGTCGACGGTGGAGATTCTTAGCAGCATCCTGATCTTTTTCGCGGGCTTGTGGGCCGGCACCATCAATGCGGTGGTCGGCTCCGGCACCCTCGTGACTTTTCCTGTGCTCATCGCGCTGGGCGTGACTCCGGTGGTTGCCTCCATGAGCAATGCCATGGGCCTGGTGGCTGGCACTGCCGCCGGAGCCTGGGGGTATCGCCGCGAACTCGCGGGCCGCGGCAGGCAGTTGATGAAGCTGCTTCCGGCCTCTCTGCTGGGCGGTATCACGGGGGCTTGGCTGCTGCTTCATCTGCCGGACAAAGTCTTCCACTTTGTGGCCCCCGTCCTGCTGGTACTGGCGCTGCTGATGGTGATGTTCCAGCCTCGTCTCCAAGCCTCGGTGCGAAACCGTGAACAAAATCCGGAACATGCCCTCAGGGACCGGAGCCACGGAGTCCTCCTCGTGGTCCTTGTTTACCTCGCCGGCGTTTACGGCGGCTATTTCGTAGCGGCCCAAGGGATTTTGCTTGTAGGAATCCTGGGCGTGTTCCTCACAGGGACCATGCAGAACGCCAATGCCATGAAGAACATCCTGGTGCTCGGCGTCAACATGGTGGCTGCTGTGTCTTACCTGATCTTCGCCTTCGATCGAATCAACTGGCTCGTGGTCCTGCTGATCGGCGTGAGTTCAACCATTGGCGGCCTGGTCGGATCCAAGGTTGGCCGCAAGCTTTCGCCACGCGTCTTGAGGGCGGTCATCTTTACGCTTGGGATCGTGGCCCTTGGCTTTATGATCGCCAATCTGCTGAAATAATCGGCCGGTGACGTTTCACTATCTTGAGTCCGCCGATGATCCCCGCGTGACCGACTACACCACGCTGACGGATGTGCACCTTCGCAAGGTTCGCGAGCCGGAGGAAGGCATGTACATTGCCGAATCCTCCAAGGTCCTCCGCCGTGCATTGGCAGCAGGTCATCAGCCACGCTCGTTCTTCCTGGCGGAGAAGTGGCTGGAAGACCTCGACGACGTCTTCCAGGCTTATCCCGACGTCCCGGTGTTCGTTGGCAAAGCCAAGCTGCTGGAAGAAATCACGGGTTTCCATCTGCACCGCGGAGCGATGGCAGCCATGCACCGTCCGGCACCTGTGCCGCTCTCGCAGCTGCTGGCGGATGCGCGCCGGGTTGCCGTGCTGGAAGACAGCGTGGACCACCCCGACGTCGGTGGTTCCAAAGTGCAAGGGGACGAAACCGCTCCTCTTCGAGGACGATCGAGGATCGCGGTCCTTGAAAACCTAACCGACCATACGAACGTAGGGGCGATCTTCCGCAGCGCGGCAGCCATCGGTGTCGACGCTGTACTGGTCTCGCCCCAGTGCGCCGACCCGCTGTACCGACGCTCCATCCGGGTGTCGATGGGCACCGTGTTCCAGGTGCCGTGGACGCGGATCGAGTCGTGGCCTGGAGACCTTGGAGTCCTTAAGGATGCAGGTTACTTCGTTGCCGGCATGTCGCTTGGCGAAGGGGCCATAACACTCGATGAGCTGGTCGCCCAGGACCATCCGAACCTCGCGCTGGTCTTCGGCACCGAGGGTGAGGGATTGAAGCCTGAGACCGACCAAGTGCTCGACGCGCGCGTAACAATTCCGATGATGAATGGCGTGGATTCGCTGAATGTTGCCGCGGCATCCGCTGTGGCGTTCTACGCGACGAAGTAGTGGCCCCCCAGCGATCGCGGCCCGACGATGGCCGGGTCACGCCGATGCGATGAGGCGGGGGAGGTTGGAGAGCGCTCCGGCGGCATGGGCCCGGCTGCGCTCCTGAGCCTCGGCGATGCGTGGGTCGTCGGCGTAACGCTCCAGCTCGGCGAAAGGATACAGCCGGCTCGTGCGCGACCATGCGGACACGGCCGGATGCTGGCCGCGTGCCCGGGAGTTCGCCATCAGCGCGGCGTAGGCGATGAGGAAGTCGACATTCCGATCCCAGAGGTGCAGCGGGCGGCACAGCTTGTTCTTCTGGTCGTCGTCGTGGAGTTCGGCTTCGACGACGCCAAGCATCGCGTACTGGAACGAGACGGTGCCCCAGAACATCGGCTGAAGCGTGATGCGGCCAGGTTCGAAGATCGGACGAAGTGGAGGCCGGACGAGCCCCGTCGCCGCGCAGTGGACGTGCAGCGTTTCGCTTGTCGTGGGGATGACGCCGTCGTCGAGGATGATGCGGTCGCGCTCTACACTACGCACGTGGCCGAGGCGGACGACATCCTCGATTTGCCGGAGGAGGGCGATCTCGGCTTCTCCGACGATCGCGCCGTGGAACATCGTGGGTGGCACCGAGGGATCAACCCGTAGCAGGATTCCCTGTTCGTCGAGCCGTGCGAAGAGATCGTCAACCGTCGTTGCTTGGGCCATGGCCTCGATCTGTGCGGCGTTCGCGACGTACTGGTCGACGACCAGGTCGTGCGGCTGCAGGTAGCGTCTATTCGGCCACCAGCCCTCGCGCGGTTTGATCCACGTGAGGTCGGCGGGATCCACACCCCGCTCGAGAAGCCACACGCATGTGTCGAGGGCGGTCTTTCCTGCGCCGATCACGGTGAAGCGTCCGGCCGGGTCGGCGAGTCGGGCGAGCCCACCGGTTGGGATGCAGCGGACTCCATCGCCCACGGCGAACGGCGGGGCGGAGGTGGCGGGGATGCGCCCCTCGAGGTACCTGGCATCTACCACGCGGCGGCGCACGGTGACGGGCACCGAGCGGCCGTCCAGGCGGGAGACGATCCGGTCCTCGTCAACGAACTCGCACCCGGGCAGGTACATTACACGACCGGTCGGCAGGAAGACCCGCGTCATCGCCTCTTCGAAATGCGCGCAGATCTCGCTCGGGCCGGCCAGTTCGTACATGCCTGCGTTCGTGCCACTCACGTCGCGCCTGCTGGCTCCGAATGGCACGGATTCCACGCCATAGAGGTTCGCGGGCTGGTGCAGCCGAACGAACGGATATGCGTCCTGCCAGTGTCCCCCGGGCGCGTGCCGACGATCTACGATCGCGACCGTGGCATCCGAATGCGCGAGGATCCGGTCGGTGAAGACCATCCCCGCTGTCCCAGCGCCGACCACCAGATAGTCGGCTTCGATGCGCCCGCGCATGCACTTACAGTAAACCCGGCCGTCTGCGCAGGGGAAAGGGCTTCACTGTTGCCGCCATGGAATTGACCGAAGACGCCATTGATCGTGACGAACTCGCTGCCCGCAACATACCCAAACCCGGCTTCGCCCGCAGGATTGAGGCTGGTTCGTGCACCCGGCTGGTTTCGGCTATGATTGATTGTTGGCCCGGCCGCTGAAATTTCTACCTGCAGCAGGCGGACCACCTCCATTCATACCTGGCAGCTGGCAAAATCCAGTTGCGTGAACAAAAGGTCCCATTATGAAGTCTGATATCCACCCGAAGTACGAAGCTGTTGTTTTCAACGACCTGGCTTCCGGCACGAAGTTCCTGACCAAGTCGACTGTGTCTTCCTCGAAGACCATCGAATGGGAAGACGGAAACACCTACCCGGTTATCGACGTCGAAATCTCTTCGGAGTCCCACCCGTTCTACACGGGCAAGCAGCGCATCATGGACTCCGCTGGCCGCGTCGAGCGCTTCAACGCTCGCTTCAAGGGCTTCGGCGGCTCGAAGTAACCACTTCACCCCAAGGCTTTTCGAAGGCCCGCATCGCTGGAATTTCCGGCAGTGCGGGCCTTTTCGTTTTCCGGCAAGATGGAACGCATGACGTCCCAGCCCGCACCCGAAGAACACCTTAACGACATTCACGACAATTACGACGGCGTCACCCGCCTTCACGGGGAGTATAAAGTTCCCGGGGGCAAACTCGTGGTGGTGGACCTGGATGTCCGGGATGGCCGGCTGGCCAACGTTTCGCTGAGCGGGGACTTCTTCCTGGAGCCCGACGAAGCCCTGCAGGACATCAATGCCGCTCTGACTGGCCTGCCCGTGACGACTCCGGCTGCAGACATCGCTGCGGCTGTCTCACAAGGGTTGCCCCCGGAGTCCGTACTGTTTGGATTCTCTGCAGAGGCGGTTGCCGTGACTGTCCGCCGTGCGCTGTCCAAAGCCACGGGCTGGTCCGACCACCAATGGGAAGTTATACCGCCGTCGGTCCTGCCCACCCACGTCAACGTGGCACTGGACGAAGTACTCACCGAGGCGGTGGGAGCAGGCCGTAGAAATCCCACCCTGCGGTTCTGGGACTGGGAAGAACCTTCAGTGGTCATCGGGAGTTTCCAGTCAGTCCGGAACGAGGTCGATCCTGAAGGCGTGTCCAGGCATGGCATCACGGTGGTTCGCCGTATCAGTGGTGGCGGTGCAATGTTCATGGAAGCAGGCAACTGCATCACCTACTCCCTTTACGTACCGCAGACGTTGGTGGATGGCATCAGTTTCGCTGATTCCTACGCCTTCCTTGATGCATGGGTCATGGCGGCGCTGGAGAAGCTTGGCATCACGGCTTTCTACGTTCCCCTCAATGACATCGCCACCGAGCAGGGCAAGATCGGGGGTGCGGCCCAGAAACGGCTGGCCAACGGAGGGATGCTGCACCACGTGACCATGAGCTATGACATCGACGCCGACAAGATGGTGGAGGTCCTGCGCATCGGCAAGGAAAAGCTCTCAGACAAGGGCACGCGCAGCGCCAAGAAGCGAGTGGACCCGTTGCGCCGTCAGACCGGCGTGGCCCGCGCCGCCATCATTGAGGCCATGCAGGAAGTTTTTGTGGAACGCTACGGCGCAGTTGAATCCCGCCTCTCAGACGATGAACTTTCGGAAGCCAGGAAGCGGGTGGAGACGAAGTTCGGCACGGAGGAGTGGTTGAACCGGGTTCCTTAAAACAGGGTTCCTTAGGCATGGTTCCTTACCCGGCTGCCTGTGCAGTCAGCGCCCGCAGCAGGTGGCTACGCTGTTCGATGATGATGCGGCGCAAAGCACGGGGTGCGTCGCTATGTTCATGCAGCCACCGGTCGGTCGTCACCAGCACTGGATGGGCGACCGGCTCCATTCCGGCCGACAAATCCTGGGCGCCGGGGTAGAGACCCCTGACGATCCTGCCTGCAATTTCGATACTGCGCTCAGCCCAGACACGTTCCAGGCATTCGAAGTAGGGCTCAATGTATGGCTGCAGGAGCTCTCTGGGGGCAATGGTGAAACCCGTAATTGTTGCACTGAGGATCTCGTTGGATAGCCCGGTAGTGTTGACGGCTGCGTCCCACGCTGCCGCCTTTATGGAGACGTCAGGACGGGCCGAGGAGGCTACTGCATGGCCTTCCCGGCCGGAGGCCGTCTTGTCGGCCTCAAGTTCAGCATCCAGCTCGCGCTGCATGGCTTGTCCGTGGGCGGCGAGGGCCTGCCAGAAACTCCAGCGCAGTTCAGCGTCGACGGCCAGGCCGTCAATGACCGTGGCGCCTTCCAGGATGGCCCGCAGCAGGGGAAGTTCGCTGTCGCCGTGCCTGGAAACATCGGCCAGGGTTCTGGCCCAGGCAAGCTGGTGGTCGGATCCAGGGGCTGCGGATTGCAATTGGGCCGCGGCGACCGCCAGAAAGTCCTTACGCACGCCTTCCCGCATGACCGCGGGGACATAACGTTCGATAGCCGTGGCTGCATTGCCCAGCACGTTCAGGAGGACGCCGATGCCGGTTTCGGTGGGTGCGAACTGTTCGACGGCGGCAACGTACCGTACCGCTGGGGTTGCGCCGTCGCGAGCCGAATCCCACAGTGCGGTCCAGCACAGCGCACGTGCCATGGGGTCCTGGATGGTGCCCAGGGAACTCCGGACTGTGTGCTCCGAAAGGGCGTCCAGACGCACCTTCGCGTAGCTGAGGTCCTCATCGTTGACCAGCAACAGGGCGGGCCGGGGCTTTCCTGCAAGTTCGGCCACCAACGTGCTCGGGCCGGAGACGTCCAGCTCGATGCTCTCGCTCCGGACGAGGTGGCCGGAGGAATCGGGGTCGTACAGGCCCAGCCGGAGTCGGTGGGGCCGCAACTCCTGCTTGCCCGTCAGGGGGTCGGTCGCATCCTGTTGGAGCGTCACGGCGCCCATGATCCCGTTGTCATCCACAATGTCTGCCGTGATGGTGGAAATGCCTGATGTCTGCAGCCACTGGCGCGCCCAGCCGGCAAGGTCCCTTCCCGACGCGACGGTGAGCGCTTGCAGAAGGTCCTCTAGCGAGGTGTTGCCGAACCCGTGGTCCCGGAAATACTGGCGGGACCCGGCGATAAAGTCGTCAAAGCCTACGTAGGACACCAGCTGCTTCAGAACAGAGGCCCCTTTGGCATACGTGATTCCATCAAAGTTCTGCTTGGCCGCTTCGAGGTCCGGAATGTCGGCAACGATGGGGTGTGTGGTAGGCAGCTGGTCCTGTACATAGGCCCAGGCTTTGCGTTTGCTGGCGAAGTTCACCCATGCCGTATCCCAGTCAGTGGCCCGGTCCACGCCAAGTGTCCCCATGTAGTCGGCAAAGGACTCCTTCAGCCAGAGGTCGTCCCACCAGGTCATGGTGACGAGGTCACCGAACCACATGTGGGCCATCTCGTGCATCAGTGTGTTGGCGCGCGCCTGGTACTGGGCGTCTGTTGCCCGGGAAGCGTAGACGTACTTCTCGGTGAACGTCACCAGCCCCGGGTTTTCCATGGCGCCGAGGTTGTACTCGGGCACGAACGCCTGATCGTATTTGCCCCAAGGATAGGGGTAGTCGAAAAGTTCGTTGAAGAACGCCAGCCCGTTCTTGGTCAGCCGGAAGAGTTCATCGGCATCGAACGACTCCGCCAAAGACGCCCGGCAGTAGAGGGCCAGTGGGACGTCAAGGCGGCTGCCGTCGTCGAGCGTTGCTCCCCAATGGTCAGTGGCCTTGAAGTAGGGCCCGGCAAGGATTGTGGTGATGTAGGTGGACATCCGCTTGGTGGTGGCAAAATCCCAGTTCCAGGCTGCGGCATCATCCGCCAGGGGCGTTCGGGCGGTCTCTACGCCATTGGAGGCAACTTCCCAGCCTGCCGGAGCTATCACGTGGAAAATGAATTCGGCTTTGAGGTCGGGCTGCTCAAAGTTGGCGAAGACGCGGCGGCTGTCGGCCGGTTCGTACTGGGTGTAGAGATAGCACTGGCCATCGGCGGGGTCGACGAAACGGTGCATGCCCTCTCCGGAGCGGCTGTAGAGCGCGGTTCCTGTCACGGTGACCGTGTTTTCGGCGGCCAGATCCTCCAGGATGATCCTGTCCCGGTCCACCACCCGGTCAACGTCCAGGGCCTTGCCGTTCAGCATCACGGACTTCACTCCGCCGCTGATGAAATCCAGGAAAGTAGCTGAGCCGGGATTGGCAGAAAACCTGATGGTGCTGGTGCTCGGGTAGCCGGCGGTTGCGGGATCTGCCGCGTCGCGGACATCGAGGGTGACGTCGTAGCTATGGGTGGTGATCAGGGCTGAACGTGTTGCGGCTTCGTCGCGCGAGAGATTGTGATTCGACACACAGCTATCTAATCATGATCCATACGGCGCCCAGGCCCAGCGTTGCGATCAGCAGACACGATCCCAGCGCCACAGCAACGGCACGCCCCCCGGTATTAACGAGGGTGCGTACACGCACCGCGGAACCGAGCCCAAACAGGGCGGTCGCGAGCAGGATGTCCTGCACACCGGCGGCGGCTTCCAGAACTGCCGGGGGCGCCCAACCCAAGGTGCGAACGCCCACCATCGCGATGAAGCCGAGGACAAAAAGAGGGACAATCGGCGGAAACCGGCCATCGCCGTCGTGCGTTCCGGCTTGGCCTGATTCAGTGTTCGCCCGCCGCCGTACGTGCATCACCCGCTGGTGCAGCCCTGCTGCCGCGGCGATCGGCGCCAAGAGGACCACGCGCGTCAATTTGACGACGACGGCGACAGCCAGCGCCGCTGTCCCCGCAGTCTGGGCCGTGGCAACCACTTGGCCGACATCATGCACGGACGCACCGGTCCACGCTCCGAATTGTTCCGGGTTCAAACCCAAGGGGTGCATGAGCAGGGGGAGCACCCCAATCGCCAGGGTGCCACACAAGGTCACCAGCGCCACCGGAAGTACGGTGTCCTGGTGCTTGACCCGCCTTACCGCTGCCATGGCACCGATGGCCGACGCACCGCATATGGAGAACCCGGTGGCGATCAGGAGTGCCGCCTCGTCAGGAAGGCGGAGCATCTTGGCGAGTCCATAGGTCCCCGCGAAACTCAGCAACACCACGGCTGCAATCAGAAGCAGTGACAACCACCCCAACCCGAGGACATCGCCCATGCTGACCTTGAGTCCAAGCAGGACGATCCCTGCACGCATCAGGTGCTTCCCGGCGAAGTCCAGGCCCGGCCGGGCGCGCCCCGCCGCCCAGACAGCAGTGCCCGGTATATTTGCAGAGAGCAGGCCCAGTGCGACAGCGAGCGTCATGACGGGAATAACCCCCAATGCCGGAAACACCGCGTGGACGGTGAAGGCAACCCCCGTCGCGGCAATACTCAGGACCAGCCCCGGCCCCAGCCGGGACAGGTGGGGCGCAAGACTGTTCAAGGGCATGCCTCAACCCTGCCGGATGGGGCACCGAAAGGCGAACCGGGAGCCTCCGGAAACCGCGACACAATCAGTGCGAAATGCGCTTGACTCAAAAAGGTGATTGTCTAATTCCCATGTCTGACCTATTTCAGGATTATTCCGAGGCCGCTGCGCGCAGCGGCGCCTACGACGAGATGTTCGCCCCCGGCCACGTCGCCAGAAAATCCTACGGTCAGGTTGCCGGTGCACTGCGCGAGCTTTCCCTGGCCGATGTCACCGCCCGCGCCGACTCCATGGCACGCACGTTCCTGGACCGCGGCGTGACGTTCGACTACGCGGGGGAGGAGCGGCCGTTCCCGCTGGACATCGTCCCGCGGGTTATCCCCGCTGACGAATGGGATGTCCTTGAGCGCGGCGTGGCACAGCGGGTCAAAGCCCTTGAAGCGTTCCTCAACGATGTATACGGCCGGATGGCCGTGGTGGCTGACGGCGTCATTCCCCGGCAACTTGTCACCACAAGCGCCCATTTCCACCGAGCCGTTCACGGCTTCGAACCCTCCGGCGGCGTCCGAGTCCACGTCTCCGGCATCGACGTCGTTCGTGATGCGGAAGGCACCTTCCGTGTCCTCGAGGACAATGTCCGCGTGCCCTCCGGCGTGAGCTATGTACTGGAGAACCGCCGCGCCATGGCCAAGGGCCTGCCCGAGGCATTCGGCCAGCAGCACATTCGGCCGGTGGAAGAGTACCCCCGCAGGCTCCTCTCAGCGCTGCGCAAGACCGCACCGGCCGGCGTCGACGATCCCACGGTTGTGGTCCTGACACCGGGCGTCTTCAACAGCGCATATTTTGAACACACCCTCCTTGCCGGACTCATGGGCGTGGAATTGGTGGAAGGCCGGGACCTGATCTGCCGCGGTAACCGTGTGTATATGCGGACCACAGCCGGCGAACAGCGCGTGGATGTCATTTACAAGCGCATCGACGACGACTTCCTGGATCCCCTGCAGTTCCGTTCCGATTCCATGCTCGGTTGCCCTGGCCTGGTCAACGCCGCCCGTGCTGGAGGCGTAACCATCGCCAACGCGGTGGGCAACGGCGTAGCCGACGACAAGCTCGTGTACAGTTACGTGCCTGACCTGATCCGGTACTACCTTCACGAAGAGCCGATCATTGCCAACGTCGACACTTTCCGGCTCGAGGAAAAGGAAGCCAGGGAACATGTTCTGGACCGCTTGGAGGAACTGGTGGTCAAGCCCGTCGATGGTTCAGGCGGCAAGGGCCTGGTCATCGGCCCGGATGCTTCCAAGGACGAGCTTGACGCTTTGCGGAAGCGCGTGATTGCAGATCCGCGTGGCTGGATCGCACAGCCCGTCCTACAACTCTCCACGGTGCCCACGCTCTCCGGAGACAAATTCGGCCCGCGGCACGTGGACCTCCGCCCCTTTGCAGTCAACGACGGCGACGACGTCTGGGTCCTTCCCGGCGGCCTGACCCGGGTGGCACTCAAGGAAGGTTCCCTGATTGTGAATTCCAGCCAGGGCGGCGGTTCCAAGGACACCTGGGTCTTGGCCAATTCGCCACAAATGCCTGCCGAGATCATTCCGCGCCAGTCCGTGACGGTCCGCGAGCAGGTTTCCGTGTGGCCCGTGGAAAGCAATTGGCGGGACCGCCAGACGGAGCAGCAGCAGTGAACCGGATCGGGACCACCGCTGAATTGACCCCTGAACTTCGACAAGCACCACGCGAAGGAGGCGCAGTTTCATGCTGAGCCGTATTGCCGAGTCACTTTTCTGGATCGGACGCTATGTAGAGCGCGCCGACGGCACTGCCAGGATCCTGGACGTACACCTGGAGCGCTTGAACCACCTGCCCCTTGAAGAGCAACGCAGTGTGGCCCGCGAACTCCTCGCCGTCATGGGTGCGAAACCTCAAAGCGAAGACTTCGGCCTGCCCGAGCTGCTGCATGCACTTGCCTATGACAAGCAGAGCGCGTCCTCCATTGCCGGCTCGCTTGGCGCCGCCCGCGAGAACGCCCGCAGGGCCCGGGAGACCGTCTCGCAGTCACTCTGGGAAAGCCTCAACACCACCTATTACGGCCTGAGCCAGCATCGCAAGGACGTCGTGGGAACCTACCGTTTCTGCAATTGGGTCCTTGAGAGGACCGCCATGGTGCGCGGACTGGCGGATACCACCGTCAGCCATGATGAGAGCTGGCTGTTCATGGTTCTCGGGCGTTCGCTTGAACGTGCGGACATGACAGCACGCATGTTGTCCACGCGGGATGTGCAGTCCGCGGGAATGTCCTGGGTGAACATGCTGCGGTGTGCTGGCGCGTACGAGTCCTTCATCCGGACCCGTAGGGCCGCATTTGGCGACCAGCACGCGGCCGAGTTCCTGCTTCTGGACCGGTTGTTCCCCCGCTCGATCGTCTATGCCCTGCGCGACGCGGACGAGTGCCTGGCAAAGCTGGATCCTTCAGCACAGCGGGTTGGCTTCATCAACGATGCCCGTCGGATTGTTGGGCAGGCCAGAACGTTCCTTGAGTTCCACAGGACGGATGACCTGATGTCCGAATTGCCGGAGCATATGGAACGTGTGCAGAAGGCTGTAACCCAGGCTTCGGACGCGATTTCCCGTAAGTACTTCAATCAGGCTGATGAGCACGCCTGGGTGGGAGAAGTTTCATGACCCGGCTTAGCATCGTCCACAAGACGGCCTACAAATACAACCGACGCGTGACGTTGTCCTACAACGAGGCGCGGATGACTCCATTGACCGACGGCCAGCAGGTGGTCCTGGAATCCTCGCTGAAGGTTTCACCCAATCAGGCCTCGGTCAGCACCTACCGCGACTACTGGGGCACGCGCGTCACTGCCTTCGATATGCAGATGCCCCACGAGAGCCTTGAGGTCCTTGCCACGGCCACAGTGGAAGTGCACCGGACCGAACGTGTGGCATCCGAGGACGACATCGTGGGCTGGGACGTCATCGCCTCGGAAAAGATCCAGGACGAATTCAGCGATTGGCTGCCCCAGTCCCGGTTGAGCGGCCCGGGTGAGGAAGTCCTCGGCATCATTCCAGGCGTGGTGGACGGCAAGAACCCCCATGAGGCGGCGTTGGCCATCTTTTCGTGGATGGCCGGCGAGATGACGTACATGAAGGGCACCACAGGTGTAACGACGAATGCCGAACAGGCGTGGACGCAACGCCAGGGTGTGTGCCAGGACCTTGCGCATTTGGCCATTGGCGCCTTGCGTAGCCGCGGCATTCCAGCGCGCTACGTTTCGGGCTACATCCATCCGCGGTCCTCCGCTGACATCGGCGAAACGGTTGCCGGGCAGTCCCACGCATGGCTGGAGTGGTGGGACGGCGAATGGCGCAGCTGGGATCCCACCAACCATAAGCCTGCCGGTGACTACCACGTGACCGTGGCGAGGGGCCGGGACTACCGGGATGTTCCGCCGCTGAAAGGCATTCTTTCCGGTGGCGGAGGTTCGGGGCTATCCGTTTCCGTGGAGATCACCCGCCTCGCGTAAGTAGTCAGTGTACAGATATGGCCCCCAGGAAGGACTTGGGGGCCATATCTGTAAGCACACTCGACGACTTTGGATTTACCAGGGGGAGGGCTTGTAGTCCTTGAGGAATACCCCGTACTGGTCCTCGCCGTTCTCGCCCATCACGATGGGGTCGTACACGCGGGCAGCACCGTCCACCAGGTCCAAGGGCGCGTGGAATCCTTCTTCCATGAGCCGCACCTTGGTGTAATGCGGGCGTTCATCCGTGATCCAACCGGTGTCCACGGCGGTCATGAGGATGCCATCGGAATCCAACATCTCCTGGGCGCTGGTGCGCGTCATCATGTTCAGGGCGGCTTTGGCCATGTTGGTGTGAGGATGTCCCGGACCCTTGTAGGCACGGGAGAACTGCCCTTCCATGGCCGAAACGTTCACGATGTACTTTCGGCGTGCCGTTGAGCGTTTCATGGCATCGCGCAGGCGGCTGACCAGCAGGAACGGAGCCGTGACGTTGCATAGCTGCACTTCGAGCATTTCGAGCGGATCCACTTCGTCCACTACCTGCGTCCAGCTGTTGATGGTGGCGAGGTCGGGGACCAGCCCACCGGCGTCGATAGCCGTTCCGGATTCGATCCGGGCCAAAGACGCCGAACCAGTAGAAAGCGCCAGGGAAGTGATGGCGTCTCCGGCAAGGACAGGATGTTCGGTGACGCTGCTGGCCAGTGCCAGTGGATGCTTGTCATGGGCGTGGCCGAACGTGACCAGTTCGGGGCCTCCGTTGGCAGCGTCCAATGCGGCCGGCAAGGGCTCGTCCTCGGCGTCAACCAAGGGTTTGTAGGCGTTGCCGGAGCGTCGCACGGTTTGCGCGGCATTGTTGATGATGATGTCCAGCGGGCCGGCCTTGTTCAGGGAGTCCGTCAGGGCCATCACCTGGGCGGGATCACGGAGGTCGATGCCAACGATCCTCAGGCGGTGCAGCCAATCCGCGCTGTCTTCCATGGCGGCAAACCGACGTGCCGCGTCTTTGGGGAAGCGTGTTGTGATGGTGGTGTGGGCGCCATCCCTGAGCAGCCGGAGCGCAATGTACATACCGATCTTGGCGCGGCCACCGGTCAACAGGGCATTGCGGCCGGTCAGGTCCGTGTGGGCATCGCGTTTACTGTGGCTGAAGGCAGCGCACTCGGGGCATAGCTGGTGGTAGAACGCATCCACCTGCGTGTAGTGCTGCTTGCAGATGTAGCAGGGACGTGAGCGGATCAGATGGCCCGCGACCTCGCCGGTGGCTGAAGGAGCAAGCTTGTTACCGCGGGTTTCATCATCGATGCGGTCCGGCGCAGCCGTTGCAGTGAGGGCAATGACTGCACGGTCCGCTTCCGCAATCAGGTCCCGCTTGGTGACGCGGCGGTGCCGCTTGACTGCTTTGAACATCTTGCCCGTTGCACGACGGACCGCGACGTAGTCCGGGTGCTCCTCGTCATAGACGTGGATTGTGGTCAGAACCTTGAGGCAGGCCTGGATCTCTTCAGGCGTCAGATCGGTGGAGCTCATTGACCTGATTTTACAGCCTTGGGAGCCTGGGGCCTGCCTCGGGTTCTACCAGCACAGCCGGTGATGGACGGAAGCCTAGCGGCCTGCGCCCTGTGATGCTGTGTCCGCTACCCGGGACTGGATGCCGGCAGCTACCTTTTCCGCAGAATCCCGGATATCGGGGTCATCCTGCGTGGCAGCCTTAACGGCTTCCGGCAGGCTCCGCCGGTACTCCGCGGACAACGCGAGCTCCTCTTCGCCGGGTTCAGGAACAAGCTGTCCCTTGGCAAGGACGGTGATCCCGGATTCGGTGACCTTGTAGCCACGGGCCTTGTCCAACGCCGGGTCCAGTCCGATCGCGGCGCCGGCAGGGACCTTGACGTTCTTGTCCAGGATGGCCCTCTTGATCACTGCACCTTCGCCGACGCGGACCTTATCCATCAGTACTGAGTCCTGGACACGGCTGCCAGCCTCCACGAAGACGTCGTTGGAGAGCACGGAACCTTCAACGATGCCGCCTGAGATGACCACACCACTGGCCACGATGGAGTCCAGGGCGGTACCCACCGTGCTGTTGCCGCCGCGGACGAACTTGGCGGGAGGCGAGATGCTCTGGCGGGTGTAGATGGGCCATTCGGAGTTGTAGAGGTTGAAGATGGGAACGGGGGAGATGAGGTCAACGTGGGCGTCGTAGAAGGAGTCGATGGTGCCAACGTCCCGCCAGTACGTACGGTCACGTTCGGTGGCACCAGGGATGTCATTCAGTGTGAAGTCATAGACCCCGGCCTCACCCTTGTCCACGAAGTAGGGAATGATGTCCCCGCCCATGTCGTGTTTTGTATCCAGTCGCTCGGCGTCAACGTGAAGCGCTTCAACGAGGGCGTCGGCGTTGAAGACGTAGTTGCCCATGGAGGCGAGGAACTGGGTGGGATCGGCCGCAAGCCCGGGCGTGCTGGCCGGCTTCTCCACGAATGCCGCGATCTTCTGGGGATCGTTCTGGTCAACTTCAATCACACCGAATTGGTTGGCCATGTTCAGCGGCTGCCGCACGGCTGCTACGGTAGCCTTCGCGCCGCTGGCAATGTGCTGTTCCACCATTTGTGAGAAGTCCATGCGGTAGACGTGGTCTGCGCCGACCACAACCACAATGTCCGGAGCGTCATCGTGAATAAGGTTCAGGGACTGGTAGATGGCGTTGGCGCTGCCAAGGAACCAGCTCTTGCCGACGCGCTGTTGCGCGGGTACGGAAGCTACGTAGCGGCCCAACTGTGTGGACATGCGCCAGGTCTCGGAGATATGGCGGTCAAGGCTGTGCGATTTGTACTGCGTCAGAACCACGATTTTCAAATATCCCGAATTGACCAGATTCGATAGTGCAAAGTCAATAAGCCTGTAGCCTCCCGCAAACGGAACCGCTGGCTTCGCCCTGTCCGCCGTCAAAGGCATGAGGCGATTGCCTTCGCCGCCAGCCAACACGATTGCCAATACTTTCTTCAACGCCATGGTCATAGCTCCCCGTACGTCTTCGTAGCCCCCAAAAGTCCGATTTTCCGGACCCTTTCACACTAGAACACATAAGCCGGAACGACTACGTTGGGTAACGTGCGAATAGACATTGTGACTAAAGAATTCCCTCCGGAAATTTATGGCGGTGCCGGTGTCCACGTTGCCGAGCTCAGCCGTGTGCTGGCGAAGCACGTGGATCTTCATGTCCGGGCGTTTGGCGCCCCGCGTGAGGCCGACTACCACGGGGCCACCGTGGACTCCTACGCCACACCCCAGGACCTCGGCGACGCCAATGCTGCCCTCCAGACGCTGGGCGTGGATCTTCGGATCGTTCCGGATATTGCGGGAGCGGATCTCGTCCACTCGCACACCTGGTACGCGAACATGGCAGGACACCTCGCTTCGCTCTTGCATGGCATTCCCCATGTACTGAGCGCCCACAGCCTGGAACCGTTGCGTCCGTGGAAGGCCGAACAGCTCGGCGGTGGCTACGCGTTGTCCTCATGGGTGGAGAAGACAGCCTACGAAGCTGCCGCGGCGATCATCGCCGTATCCGATGGAATGCGGCAGGACATCCTGCGCAGCTACCCTGACGTTGATCCCAACAAAGTCCGGGTGGTACATAACGGGATCGACGTTTCCCTGTGGGAACGGGACGAAGAGGACGACGCCATCCGCGCGTTGGGCATGGATCCCGCCAAGCCAAGTGTGGTGTTCGTTGGCCGGAACACGCGCCAAAAGGGGGTCCCCTACCTGTTGCGCGCCGCTTCCAGCCTTCCCGCCGATGTTCAACTGGTCCTCTGCCTTGGTGCAGCTGACACTCCCGAATTGGCAGCTGAGACAGCGCGCCTCATTGAGGAGCTCCAAAGCAAGCGTGAGGGCGTGATCCTCATTGAGCGGATGCTGCCACGCCGGGAACTCATCCAGGTCCTGAGCCATGCAACAGCATTCGCCTGCCCCTCCATTTACGAACCGCTGGGCATCGTGAACCTTGAAGCCATGGCTTGCGGCGCCGCAGTGGTGGCAAGTGCTACGGGCGGCATTCCAGAGGTTGTCCAGCACGGCGAGACCGGCCTCCTGGTTCCCTTGGAGCAGGTCACTGACGGCACGGGAACACCGCTTGATCCTGAAAAATTCGTGGCCGATTTCGCTGCAGCCCTGAACGATGTAGTTGCGGATCCAGCGCGCGCCCGCAAGATGGGCATTGCTGGCCGGCGACGCGCCGAAGAGCATTTCTCGTGGGAGTCCATCACCGAAACCACGCTTGAGGTCTACCGGTCAGTGCTTGGCTGAGCAGCTGGCCGTCCTGGAAAGCAGGCAAAACGACGACGGCGCCGCCCCCTTGAGTGGGGACGGCGCCGTCGCGCTTTGGCGAAACTTCCAAAAAAGTTCACCGTTCGGAAATCACATCCTGCTACCGGGACTTTGACCCTTTCAGGGCCAGTAACGACTTCTCGTCGGCCGGCGCGGAGCCGCTGGCGCGCTGCTTACGGAAGTGGGTGCTGGCCTCATCCTGGCGGCGTGCTTCGGCGCCGGTCGCGATTGACGCGCGCAAGTGCTCGGGTCCGTACCCAAAGGCGTCCACGAGGTCCAGCGCATGGGGGCGGATCTTGACCAGCAGCCGGTTGATGTACGTCCCTACGGTCCGGCCGCGTTGCATCGACAGCCGGCCGTTCATGAGATACCACGACAAGTGCTTCTCGATGAGCGAAAGCCCGAACAGATCCCTCAGCCAGGTGAGGACCCGCTTGGTTCCCTCATCGGAAACCTCCGCCAACGCCTCCGTGAAGGCTTCCCACTGGAGGAGCTCGGCATGGGCTTGAGCGGCTTCGATGAGTTCATGCTGGTGCTGATTGAACAGGGCTGCCGCCTGGTGCTGCGGCAGCTTATTGGCACCCTTCAGCGCAGCACCTACTTCGGCCACCATGGACTGCACGCGGTCGGTCAGCAGGGTCCGCTGGCCTTCCTCGTCGCGCAAAGCCAGTGCTGCTTTCTGCACCGAGCCCGTGTCAGCTACGAACTGGGCAACTTGGCGCAGGCCCGTCCTGTGCAAGGCGACACCTGCGGCCTGGTCCACGACATAGCGCGCAAGCACGCCGAAGTCGGCACTGCGGAATTCCTTGGCGTAGTCAGCCAGAAGCCGCTTGGCCACCAACTGCAGCAGTACTGTGTTGTCGCCTTCAAAAGTCACGTAAACGTCAAGGTCCGCGCGCAGCGAGGCAAAGCGGTTCTCGATCAGGAAGCCCGCGCCACCACAGGCTTCGCGGCATTCCTGCAGGGTATCCAGAGCATGCCAGGTGCTGAGGGGCTTCAGCGCGGCCGCCAAGGTTTCCAGATCCTGGCGGTCGGCGTCGGTGTCATGGGCACCGGAGAAGACGTCGTCGAACTTTTGCAGGAGTTGCTCGTGGGCAAAACCCGCGGCGTAGGTCGTTGCAAGCCGTGTGAACAGGCGCCGCTGGTGACGCTGATAGTCCAGCAGGACTTCCTCGTCGGTGGGGGAGGAAGCGTTGAACTGACGGCGCTCGGTGGCGTACTGGATGGCTGTTTTGAGTGCCACCTTGCTGGCCGCCACGGCTGCCCCGTCCAAAGAGACCCGGCCCTGGACCAGGGTTCCGAGCATCGTGAAGAAGCGGCGGCCCGGGCTCTCGATGGTTGATGAATACGTGCCATCCACAGCTACGTCGCCGTAGCGGTTCAGGAGGTTGGTGCGGGGGATACGGACATCGGTGAAATGGAGCCTGCCGTTGTCGATGCCGTTCAGGCCACCCTTGATGCCGTCATCCTCCCCGCCGATGCCTGGCAGAAATTCTTTGGTGGTGGGGTCGCGAAGCTCTACATAGAAGGCGTGGACGCCGTGGTTAACGTTTTTGGTTACCAGCTGCGCAAACACGACGGCGGCAAGGCCATCGTTTGCTGCGTTGCCGATGTAGTCCTTCCAGGCTGCCCGGAAGGGGGTGTTGATGACGAACTCCTGGTTCGCTTCGTCATAGGTGGCCGTCGTGGCGATGCTTGCGACGTCGGAGCCGTGGCCCGTCTCCGTCATCGCGAAACAGCCCGGAATGGCCAGGCTCATGATGCCGGGGAGCCATTTGTCGTGGTGCTCCGGGGTACCAAGGTGCATGACGGCAGAGCCAAAGAGGCCCCATTGAACACCAGCCTTGATCTGGAGGGAGGGATCGGCCGTGACGAGTTCTTCGAACCCGGCAATGTTGCCGCCGTGGTCATCGGAGCCACCCAGGCGGGTAGGAAACGCCCGGTGCACAGCATTGTTATCCACCAGGAACTTCAACTGTTCAAACACGCGGGACCGGTGTTCGGTGTGATGGAGGCCTTCAATTTTCCGGACGTCAGGATGACCTGCTATTTGACGGGCCTGGCGCCGGATGTGGGCCCACTTGCCCAAGAGCTGTTCACCCAGTGCCGCGACATCCACCACCGGGTCCCCACCCTGCTGGCTGGAGCCGCTGGTGTGCATGGCCGCATCCTCGCGGCCGGATGGTTGATGGGCTGATAGCGCCCGGTCCACTACTTCAGTCATGTTGATTCCTTCTTTGGTTCTTACAACTGATGGATCATTGCTCATGTCAGTTGGCTGCTTTGAGTTCAGGAGCGATGCCCAGGCATAGCCAGTCCGTGATGTGCCCGGCCATGGTGGCCTGGTTCGGTTTACTGTCGGAGGCAGGGCTTCCCAGCCACATTTCACCGGCATTCCGAACGAGGCCGATGGCTGCAGTTGGCCAGTACTCGATCAAAGCCTCTTTCTCTGCACCGAGGTACTGCCGCATGGGCGTGGCGATCATGTCGGTGATCTGTTCGAAGAAGTTTCCCAGCGCGCCCGACGCGGCAATGGCATCCTGCGAGGAAGCTTCCCCGGGCGTCAACCGGGTGATGAACGCATAAACGTTGGGGCTGGATTCCGCCATTTGCAGGTAGGCCGAAACCATGGCGTAGAGGCCTTCGCGTGGTGTCTGCGCCGATTGGGCCGCTTCTTTCATGCGGCGTTGCATTTGCCCCAGAACCACTTCACCCATGGCCTGTTGAAGGCCTGCCTTATCGCCGAAATAGCGGTAGTACACCGACTTTGACGTGCCCGCGGCACCGGCGATGTCTTCCATGGACGCCTCGCTGCCCAAGGCATGCACGGCCCTGCGTGCTGCCTTGATGAGCTCGCGCCGACGCTCCTCGCGATGGCTCTGCCATCTGGCGGCACGCCCATCTACCGCAGGGTCCGGGTTGGCGTTGCCGGACTCCGTGGCGGCATCAACAGCACCAGCTTGGGAAGGGGCAGGTGCGTTCGGAAAATCTGTACGGCGACGGTTCACGATACCCAGCGTATCAGGTACGCTGGGTATCAGTAACTGGTATTGATCGAAGGAGTCAAGCATGGCTGCAGCAGACGCACCCGCGGGCACGAACACAGGCACTGCCGGGACTGGTACCGCGGGAACAGGTACAGACGGCTTCGCAAGCGCAGAGCAGGGCAAGGGCATACAAGGCACGCGTTCTGCCGTGATCGTTGGGGGAAACCGCATCCCGTTTGCCCGCACAGGCGGCGCTTATGTGAAGTCCTCCAACCAGGACATGCTTACTGCTGCGCTGGATGGACTGATCGCGCGCTTCGGGTTGCAGGATGAACGGATCGGTGAAGTAGCGGCCGGAGCCGTGCTGAAGCATTCCCGCGACTTCAACCTCACCCGTGAGGCTGTACTGGGTTCGGCGTTATCTCCGGAGACACCCGCGTACGACCTTCAGCAGGCATGTGCCACGGGACTGGAAACCGTGCTTGGGCTTGCCAACAAGATCAAGCTGGGCCAGATCGAATCCGCGATCGCCGGTGGCGTTGACTCCGCGTCCGATGCCCCGATCGCCGTCAGCGAGGGGCTGCGGGAAATCCTGCTGGACCTCAACCGCGCAAAGACCTCCGTCCAAAAGCTGAAGGTCCTGGCGCGCATCCGCCCAAAGGACCTGGCCCCGGATGCTCCCAACACCGGCGAACCACGCACCGGCCTGTCCATGGGCGAACATCAAGCCCTCACTACGGCACAGTGGAAGATCAGCCGGGAGGCACAGGACGAACTGGCCTTTAACAGCCACCGCAACCTCGCCGACGCGTACGAGCGCGGCTTCTTCGAGGACCTCATTACTCCGTACCGCGGCCTCAACCGGGACTCGAATCTTCGCGCAGACACCACGTTGGAGAAGCTCTCCACACTGAAGCCTGTCTTTGGCAGGAACCTGGGATCCGAGGCCACCATGACCGCCGGCAATTCGACGCCGCTGACCGATGGTGCCGCAACGGTCTTGCTTGCCACCGAGGAGTGGGCGGACAGCCGGGGCCTGCCCAAGCTCGCCACCGTCCTGGACGGTGAGGCAGCCGCCGTCGACTTTGTCCACGGCAAGGACGGACTTCTGATGGCGCCGGTCTTTGCCGTACCGCGCCTCCTCGCCCGCCATGGGCTGACCCTTGAGGACTTCGACTTCTTCGAAATCCATGAGGCCTTCGCCGGGACCGTCCTCAGCACCCTGGCCGCCTGGGAAGATGAAGACTTCGGACGAACGCGGCTGGGGCTGGACGGCGCGCTGGGGAAGGTGGACCGCACCAAGCTCAACGTCAACGGTTCGTCACTTGCTGCCGGGCACCCATTTGCAGCAACCGGTGGCAGGATCGTGGCCTCGCTGGCAAAGATACTCCATGAAAAAGGAGCTGTGGATGGAAGGCCGGCACGTGGCCTGATTTCCGTGTGTGCTGCCGGTGGGCAGGGCGTTGTTGCCATTCTGGAAGCAGCCTAGGGGAGCGTGATGACAGACAAATACGCCAAAATCGTCAGCAAAGGACTGGGAAAGGACGTCGCCAAAAGGCTCGGCCTGCCGCAGCCGGTTGAACTCCGCCGACACCAGCCAGGCGCACCGCTTATCGCTGGGCCGGTGCTGGTAAACGGCGACAGCCTGGGCGCAGATGACCTTGCCACCACGCTTCTTGGTTGGGGCCTGGACATTCGCCGTCATGCATTGCCGAAGGAAAAGCTCGGGGCCATCATCGTTGTCCTCGACGCCGTGCAGCACCCGGAGGACCTGGGCAAGCCAATGCTGACACTTGGCTCTTCCTTACGGGACCTCTCGCCCAACGGACGCGTCATTACGCTCTCAAGAACAGCCCAGTCGGCACCAGCGCCCGCTGCGGCGGCGGCCCGGCAGGGCATCGACGGCCTGCTGCGTTCACTGGCCAAGGAATTGCGCGCCGGTGCCACCGCCAATGGCATTCTCCTCGATGAGGATCTAGCCACCACAAGCCCGTCAGCCCTGGGAGCCCTCCGGTTCTTCCTTTCAGGCCGTTCCGCCTATGTGGATGGCCAGTTCCTCACGATCAGCTCCTCCTCCGGCAGCCTGCCCTTTGACGCCGGGAAGCCCCTCGCCGGAAAAGTAGCCGTCGTCACTGGTGCAGCGCGGGGCATCGGTGCCGCGATCGCCCGGACGCTCCACCGTGACGGGGCAAAGGTGGTGCTGGTGGATGTCCCTGCCGCGGGGGATCATTTGGCGGCAGTGGCCAACGAGGTCCGTGGGACTGCCCTCCAACTCGACATCACCCGTGACGACGCCGGTCACCGGATGATCGACCACGCAGTGGAACGCCACGGCAGGCTCGACATCGTAGTCCATAATGCCGGCATCACGCGCGACCGGCTCCTGGCGAACATGGATGAGGGCCGCTGGCAGTCTGTCATCGCCGTCAACATCGCCGCGCAACTGAGGATCAATGAGGCCCTCATGGCATCGGAGCACTTCAAGGAAAAGCCGCGCATCGTTGCGGTGGCATCCACCAGCGGCATTGCCGGCAACAGGGGCCAAACCAACTATGCCGCGTCCAAGGGTGGCGTGATTGGAATGGTGCGCTCAACAGCGCCGCTCATGGAGTCCTTCGGGGGGACGATCAACGCTGTAGCACCAGGGTTTATTGAGACAGAGATGACCGCCCGGATGCCATTCGTCATACGGGAAGCAGCGCGAAGGGCCAATTCCCTCAGGCAGGGTGGCCAGCCGCAGGACGTGGCGGAGGCCATCGCTTTCCTTGCGAGCGATGCCGCGGGAGGAATCTCCGGCGAAGTCCTTCGCGTGTGTGGACAGCAACTGGTGGGAGCATGAACAAACCGCAGCCGGTCATCCTTGGGGAGCTGCCGTCGCTGCCCAAGCTCTACATGAATGCGGCGGCAACTGCCGCCCGCCGCCGCATCCTGGGGTCATCGGCGGGGCAGGCGACATTGCCGGCCGTTAGCCACGAGGTCATGGGAGTCCAGGCGGATGTCGCCAACCTGACCGCCTACCAGCACCTTTTGGGGGAGACCGCCAGTGACATCCTGCCAGCAGGATTCGTGCACGCGCTGGCCTTTCCGGTGTCCATGAGCGTGATGAACCGGGATGATTTTCCGTTGCCGTTGCTCGGGATGATCCACCTCAGGAACCATGTAGAGCAGCAGGTTCCCATTCAGTTCACAGAAGCCCTGGACATCAGGTCCTGGTCAGAGAACCTTTCGGGTCATCGGGCGGGTACGCAAGTGGATGTCATCGCCGAAGTCCGCTCCAGCTCCTCAGGCGAACTGCTGTGGCGGGGAGTATCCACATACCTTGCGAAAGGAGTCTTCCTGCCTGGTATCGACAAGCCCGGAAACTCAAGCGGCTCCGGGGACAATGGCAATTTTTCCCCTCCGGACCCCACGGCCCTGTGGCAACTGGACCTGGACATCGGACGCAGTTATGCCGCCGTGTCGGGCGATTTCAATCCCATCCATCTGAGCGTCCTATCGGCCAAAGCATTGGGCCTGAGGGGATCCATTGCCCACGGCATGTACCTTGCCTCCCGGGCGTTGGCAGATGTCGGAGCGGTCAAGTCTGATGCCTTCGCCTGGGACGTGACGTTTGAAGCGCCGGTATTCCTGCCGGCCCGGGTGGCGCTGGACATCTCCACCATCCAGGCGGAATCCGGGGCTTGGCAGCATTCGGACTACGTGGCGTGGAACCCGCGCAGCGGCCGGCGTCACTTCAGGGGCAGCGTGGCTCCCTTGTCTTAGGCCCTCCTTAAATCCTTGGGGGCGGGATATTCTCTTCAGACGGACAGCCCGCAGGAGGAGAGTCTTGCCACATGAACCAGATAAGTTTGTGCGTCTCGACCTACAACCGAGTTGATGACCTGAAGAGGCTGCTCTCGAGCGCCCTCGCCCAGGAACCCGCAATTCCCATCATCGTCTATGACGATGCATCCTCGGACGGCACTTCAGAGGTGGTTCGAGAGCAGTTTCCCGCCGTCGACCTTATTACGGGTCAGGAGAATGTCGGTTTGATAGCTGCCCGGAACATCTGTATCCGGGCAGCATCAACTCCACTCGTCCTCATCCTCGATGATGACGCGTACTTCACATCTGCCTCCACGGCCCGGCAAACGGTGGCCGATTTCTCGTCGCCTGCGATTGCCGCAGTTGCAGTCCCCTTTGCCGAGAACGGCGCCCTCATGCAGGGCGACCAATCCAGCGGTACCGTTCAGCTTGCCCGTAGCTTTATCGGCGCGGCGCATGCTCTGCGCCGCGATGCTGTGCTTGCCTGCGGTGGTTTGCGTGAGTCCTATAGGTTCTATTGCGAAGAATCGGATTTATCGATTCGACTGTTGGCTTCGGGCCTCGTAGTCAGGCACGGAACTTCGGATCCGGTGCAGCACTGCCCGAATGCTGACCGCCAACCTCTGCGTAGGCGCCAACTGCGCTGGCGTAGCGAACTTCGCTTCAAGTGGTGCCACACGCCAGCTCTGTTTCTGATGCCGGTGCTCGTAGGTCATGTGGGTCTTCTGCTGGTGAGGTCGGCGCAATTTGGTGGTCTTCGGGAATCCCTTCGACTGTGCTACTCATCCTGCAGGGACGTCTTCATGTCGCGGTTCGAACGCAACGGTGTGGATGTCCGGATCTACCTTCTGTGGAGAAGACTTGCCAAGCTTCCCCGTTTGACGCTGGACGCGGCCGACCCCGTTCTTGCAGTTCGACGTAGTCCGCAGGAGCGGCACGTTCAGGGGCGCGGCATATCGCTCAAGCGATGAGCCAGGCAATTTCCATTGGCGCGGAGTGATGATCATGAGGGAACGCCATCTGACCGTACGGCGACAAGCAGCTGCAACCAGTGACTCCATCTGGGCTGTTTTAGCGGATTTCGGCAACCTCGCTGACGTCTGGAACGGCCTAAGGGCATCACAAACCATCGGTAACAGGACCCAAGGGCTGGGTGCCCGCCGTCGGGTACATTTGTCGCCCGTCGGCTCGATGATCGAAACCGTCACCGAATGGGAGGAAGGCCGCTCCCTGGCAACGAGGAACGAGCCATCGGCGCTGGTGCCCTTCAAAGAAGCCGACTCCAGGCTCGTCCTCCAGCCAGATGGCGAAGGGACGGTGCTCACCTTTGACTACCGCTATGTGCCCAGAGGTGGGCCCTTCGGCCGCCTGACGGGTCCTTTGATTGACCGAATGCTGAGGGCGACCTTCGAAAGTATGCTGGCAGCGGTCGAGAAAGCTGCCAGCCAAGGCAATTGAGAGGGGCCCTGGGCAAACGGTCGGCCGCATTCGAACATATGTTCTATTCTTGGTTTATGAGACCCAAGCAAGACTCCAAAGCTTTCGCCCGCATGATGTTGCAGACCGAGGCGGAGGCCAACCACCCGAAGCCTGACGATGGCAAGATCATGGAGCTTGAGCCGGCCGCCCAACCGCTTGTCCGTGTTAGTGAGGTGTATGGAAGGGCCATCAAGTACACACGGACCTACGGCCTTGTGGAATGGGTGGATGATCGGCGGGACTATCATGTGGAATGGTTTCCCGCCGGACAGATCAAACGGGTGGCCTTGGAGTCATGGAGGGGCTGGCCGTTGGCTTAGTAAACACCACCCATGATTGCGATGGGCCCAGCATGGTTGAGGGCACAAAAAAACCCCGGTTTCCCGGGGCCTTCTTTGTGCGCGGAGGGGGACTTGAACCCCCACCCCCTTTCGAGGACTAGCACCTCAAGCTAGCGCGTCTGCCATTCCGCCACCCGCGCAGGTGGTGTTCAGAGAAGCCGTTCTGCACCTTCCGGTACTTCACTTTCCTCCGAAGCAGCGAGAAAAACTCTAACACGGTTTGAAGCAACTAAAAAATCGGTGCTGGTCAGGACGGCCTGGAGGCTTTCAACGCGTGGCGGCGCCCGGAATTGCTCAACTGAGGGCGCTTGCGGTGAGTAGGCTGGTGGAACACGGGACGGTAGAGCTGCGGGGTCCGCAGTGCGCGTCGCCGGCACCTGCAGCCCAGCCAACGCAAGGAGAATTTCCATGTCTGTCATCCGCCCCGAAGACGAAGTTGTCCGGATCTGCCAGGAGCTCATCCGGATCGACTCCTCCAACTTCGGCGACGACACCGGACCGGGCGAACGTGCTGCTGCGGAGTACACAGCTGGCCTGATCACGGAAGTGGGCCTTGAGGCCGAGATTTTCGAGTCCGCACCGGGACGTGCCAACGTCGTCACGCGCATGGCGGGGGAGGACCCTTCAGCTGACGCGTTGGTGGTCCACGGACACTTGGACGTTGTACCGGCCCTGAAGGATCAGTGGAGCGTTGACCCCTTCAGCGGTGAACTGAAGGATGGACTGATCTGGGGTCGCGGTGCCGTGGACATGAAGGACATGGATGCCATGATCCTTTCAGTAATGCGGGACTTCGCCAGGACTGGCCGCAGGCCCAAGCGGGACATCATTTTCGCCTTCTTCGCGGACGAGGAAGCTGGCGGCACCTATGGCGCCCGGTATGCCGTGGAGCACCGCCGCGAATTGTTCGATGGCGCCACCGAGGCCATCTCCGAAGTGGGCGGATTCTCCGCGACTATCGGTGGCCAGCGCACGTACCTGCTTCAAACTGCCGAAAAGGGCTTGTCCTGGTTGCGGCTGGTTGCCCATGGACGGGCCGGCCACGGCTCGCAAATCAATACGGACAACGCGATCACCCGGCTCGCGGCGGCCGTCACCAGAATCGGCGAGTACAAGTGGCCTGTGGAACTGACTCCCACCACCAGGCAGTTCCTGGACGGCGTCACCGAACTCACTGGCGTGGAGTTTGACGCCGACAACCCGGACATCCTGCTCAAGGAGCTTGGCACCGTCGCCCGTTTCGTGGGAGCAACGCTGCAAAATACCTCCAACCCCACCCTGCTCCGCTCGGGCTACAAGCACAACGTCATCCCGGAATCGGCCGAGGCCTTCGTGGATTGCCGAACGCTGCCGGGCCAGCAGGAACTGGTGTTCGAAACCATCAAGGAGCTTGCCGGGGATGGTATCGAGATCAGCTACGTCAACAAGGATGTCTCCCTGGAGGTGCCGTTTGCCGGCAACCTCGTTGACTCCATGATCGACGCCTTGCACTCCGAGGACCCGGGCGCCAAGGTGCTTCCCTACACCCTCTCGGGAGGGACAGACAACAAGTCCTTGAGCAAGATCGGCATCACCGGCTACGGCTTCGCTCCACTGATGCTGCCCCACGAGCTTGATTTCACGGGCATGTTCCACGGGGTGGACGAGCGGGTTCCGGCAGAGTCCCTGCAGTTCGGCGCGCGAGTCCTCAACAAGCTGCTGAGCAACTACTAAACGCAATCTTCAGGAAAGACGGTGGGCTATGAATCCAGAGGAAATCCTTCCGGATGCGCTGTTGGAGCGGCTCCGCGGGCGGGCGGCTGGATATGACCACGACAATCTCTTCTTCCACGAAGACCTCGAAGAGCTGGCTGCCGCCGGTTACCTGAAACTGTTCGTGCCAGTCGCCGACGGCGGTATGGGACTTGGTCTGGAAGCGGTAGCTGCGTTGCAGCAGCGCCTCGCCACGGCAGCCCCGGCCACAGCACTGGCAGTCAACATGCACCTGGTCTGGACCGGCGTCGCGCATGTCATGGCTGCAAGGGGGGACGACTCGCTGGACTTCGTGCTGAAGGAAGCCGGCAAGGGGGAAGTGTTCGCTTTCGGAATTTCGGAAGCGGGCAACGATTCAATGCTGTTCGATTCCACCACCCTTGCGGAGCCGTTGCCCGACGGTGGTTATCGATTCACCGGACGGAAGATCTTCACGAGCCTCTCCCGTGGTTGGACCCGTCTGGGAACGTTCGGCAAGGACGCAAACGCCAGAAACGGAGAGGGCGAGTTGGTTTTCGGATTCATCCATCGTGATGAACCCGGGCACGAAACCCTCAACGATTGGGACACCCTGGGCATGCGGGCCAGTGCCTCGAACACCACCCTGTTGAAGGGAGCGGCGGTTCCATCGGAGCGGATCTTCCGTAAACTGCCTGTCGGGCCTAACCAGGACTTACTGATATTCGCGATTTTTGCCTGCTTTGAGACCTTGTTGGCAGCGGTCTACACCGGGTTGGCGGAGCGTGCGTTTATGCTGGGCATTGAAAGCGTCAAGCGAAGGGTCTCGGCGAAACACGGAGGACGCAGTTTCGCCCAGGACCCGGACATCCGTTGGAAAGTTGCCGACGCGGCCCTGGCCATGGACGGCATTTATCCCCAGTTGTCGACCGTTGCCCGCGACATCGACAACCTGGTGGACCATGGAGCCCAGTGGTTCCCCAAGCTTGTTGGACTAAAGTCGCGTGCCACAGAAAATGCCCGTTACGTGGTGGATCTGGCGATCAGGGTCACGGGAGGATCCAGCTACTTCCGCGGCTCGGAACTGGAACGCCTCTACCGGGACGTACTCGCTGGAATTTTCCACCCGTCCAATGACGAATCGGCGCACAACACAGTGGCGAGCGCCTGGCTTGGGCCCCTGGACGGCTGAGGAAACGGGACAGCTGACTAGACCGTGCGCTGCACGGAATAGACTTTTCGGCGCAACCAGAAGCGTCTGCCGCCGCCGAGGTATAGCCGGCTGCGTTCCAGCTCCCACTTCCCGTACTCTGAGTGCTCTGCGAGCCGACGCCGGGCTTCGGGCAGTGAATCGTCAGGTCCTACCGTCAGTACGAGGTACTCGTACTGACGTGCATAGTCACGTTGGCGCTCTTCGGAGCTGCCTCGAAATTGTTCCTTCATCCCTCTCCATTTTCGTCCTTTTCGGGCTAACGTGAAGTCATGAGCATCGATCCGCGTGTCGCGCTTCAGTCATTGACTGCTGCCCTGGAAGAGCACTTGGCCGCCGCTTCAGCCCGCCGGGGCGAGGGTGACCCCAACGTCGAGGCGGCGTTCTTCGCCGTCGCAGATGCCTTCGAGGTTTACGAAGACGCCCTGTACGAGGCATATTCCGAGGTTACTCCGCTCCAGGTGTTTGATGACGAGGAAGAGGACGATGATGAGGTCCTGGACGAAGACCTCGAAAGCCTGGAGGACTAGGAGCCTTCCGTAACAAGCAACAACCGGCCACCTGCGGTGGCCGGTTTTTTGTGTCGTTTCGCGCCCTGTTTGTCCTGCTTGCAGCCCGGAATGTAGCGGTTTTCGCTGGTTTCGTGACGCTTGGAGCACGTAGTCCTGCATCAGCCAGGTAGGTACTCGCACGTAGGAGCCATGGGTAAAGCTGCGCAAACTTGAGTACAGACTACTGGTGCGCCTCCTGACCGCCGCCGCTTCACTGGGTTGTAGGCAATGGCAGGTCTGCGAAGAAGGCTGACATGGTAAAGGTTCCGGTCTTGCGTTCGGGCAAGGTAGGGGCACCACAGGGTGCACACCCCTTTTCCTTGGGCGCGGCGTTCACAGCCAAACCTGCCGTCGCCGATGTCAATCCGCCGGTGTCTCCCTGGATTGACAAGTCCGTTGCTGCACAACGGACTGAAAAGGCGGGACTGGCGGCATTGAGGGCAGATGTCACCCTGGATCTCAAGCCGCCAGTCACCCACCGCCACTCCCGCAGCACCTCCGCCCTGGCCCGCCGGTATGGCTGGACACGGTTGCTCACCAACAGTCTTCGATTGGCAGACAGCGCCCTGGTAGCGGCAGCAGTCACGTCAGGTTTCCTTCTGAACACTGACGGCCTTGCCGTTGCGGCGGGCGGCGCGGGACACGAGCGCCAGCTTATGCTCGGCTTCATACTTGGCATTGCCTGGCTGGGAGCACTGGAGGTCTACCGGACACGGGATCCGAAAGTACTCGGCGTGGGGCCCGAAGAATACAAGCGGGTCCTGTCCGCAAGCCTGCGCGTTTTCGGCTTTCTGGGGCTCGTGGCAGTCGTATTCCGGCTGGAGTCCGCAAGCTCCTTCGTCCTGGTGTCCCTGCCCGTGGGCTTGGTGTCCCTGACAGGCAGCCGGTGGATGTTCCGCCGCTGGCTAACGTTCGAAAAGTCGCGCGGCCGCTGCCTCTCCCGTGCCATTGTGGTGGGGGAGCCACAGGACGTCAGATACGTCATCAAGCAAATCAACCGGAAGTCCGGTGCCGCGTACAACATCCTGGGGGCGTGCCTTCCAGGGGCCCGGCGTGGCGCCGTCCTGGTGGTGGATAACGTGCGGGTCCCCGTCTTGTCGTCGATTTACGGCATTGCCCATACTGTGCGTCAGACGGGCGCCAACGCGGTGATCGTTGCCGGTCCGGTCCCTGGCGGCAACCAGTTCATCCAGGAGTTGGGCTGGCGCCTGGAAGAAGATGCCGCCGAACTCGTCCTGGCAGCAACGCTGACCAACGTGGCTGGCCCACGTATCCACTGGCGCCCCGTTGAGGGCCTGCCCCTGATGCACGTGGATATTCCGCACTACTCCGGTGGCAAACACACGCTCAAGCGCCTCATGGACATTGTGGTTTCGGCTACTGCTTTGCTTTGCCTGGCGCCCCTGCTGGCTGTTTTGGCGCTGATAGTCAGGCTGGACAGCCCGGGTCCAGTGCTTTTCCGGCAGGAACGGATCGGTAGGCGAGGCACCACCTTCCAGATGCTGAAGTTCCGTTCCATGGTGGTCGATGCCGAAGCGCGGCTGGAAGAACTCAGCGGAAAGGACCAGGGAGCAGGCGTCCTCTTCAAGATGCGTGATGATCCCCGGGTCACCAAGTGCGGCCGTTGGATGCGCAAGTACTCCTTGGACGAGCTACCCCAGTTCTGGAATGTGCTGGCCGGGAACATGAGCTTGGTGGGCCCCCGTCCGCCGCTCCTTCGCGAAGTCAGTGGCTACGAACGGCATACCCATCGCCGGCTGCTAATCAAACCCGGAATTACCGGCTTGTGGCAGATCAATGGACGATCGGACCTTCCCTGGGATGAAGCCGTCCGGCTGGACCTGTATTACGTCGAAAACTGGTCGATAGCAGGCGACCTGATGATCATGTGGCGCACCTTCAGGGCCATGATCCAGCCCTCCGGCGCCTATTGAACGACCTGCTGGAACTTACTGACCGACACGAGACACGCCGAGCAACACAACAAGCATTACCTGAGAAAGAACCGAGCTATCCAACACAGAATCCGAGTGGAAAATGAGCATAGGAACTATTCCATCAGGCCACCTTAACGGCCACGGGATGACCCCGAAATTGCGGATCGCCGTGGTCGGAGCGGGATATTGGGGCCCGAACCTCGCCAGGAACCTTAAAGCCAGCCCGGACTGGGAACTTGTGGCAATTTGCGATCTTGACGTGGAGCGCGGACTTCGGCTGGCCGAAACAGTAGGCGGCGTCGCCGTCGTCGAGTCCTTGGACGAACTCCTGGACACCTACAACCTGGACGCCGTCGCCGTGGCGACCCCGGCGCACACGCATCACGGAGTAGTGATGACTGCATTGCGGGCCGGCATGCACGTGCTCGTCGAGAAGCCACTCGCGGATAGCCGTGCCAAGGGCCTGGAAATGGTGGAGGAAGCCAAAGCCCGCGGCCTCGTCCTCATGGCAGACCATACCTATTGCTTCACTCCCGCGGTTTTGAAGATCCAGGAACTCGTATCAAGTGGGGCATTGGGCGACATCCTGTACGTCGACTCCGTGCGCATCAACCTCGGACTTGTCCAACCGGACGTCAATGTGTTCTGGGATCTTGCACCCCACGATCTCTCGATCCTGGACTTCGTCCTGCCGGGAGGCCTGCACCCCACCGAGATCTCTGCCCACGGCGCGGATCCGCTGGGTACGGGCCGCGACTGTGTAGGCCACCTGACCTTCGGCCTGCCAAACGACGCCATGGTGCATATCCACGTGAACTGGCTCAGTCCCACCAAAATCCGCCAGATGATCATTGGCGGCTCAAAGAGGACGTTGGTCTGGGACGACCTGAACCCGCAACAGCGGCTCAGCGTCTACGATCGCGGCGTCAGCCTGGAACAACAGCCGCGGTCCGCGGCGGACAAAAAGAACTCTGCCATCTCGTATCGACTGGGCGACACGTGGTCACCGGCGTTGCAGGAACGCGAACCATTGGGCCAGGTCGTCGCCGAGCTGGCCGGCTCCATCAGGAACCACACCATACCGCGCACCAGCGGCGAATCCGGGCTCAGGGTCCTCTCTGTATTGGAAGCCGTCACCCAAAGCCTTGGAACAGACGGCCAGTCAACCATCGTTGCCGGCAACGAGGTCGCCCTCCAGGTCGCACAGTGAACAAGCTGCTCGGCGCCAACGTCCTGGTCACCGGAGGCGCCGGAACCATCGGATCCACCTTGGTAGACCAACTGCTCGACGCCGGTGCGGCGCACGTGGACGTCCTGGACAACCTCGTCAGGGGGCGCCGGGCAAACCTCAACGATGCCTTGGCCACCGGACTCGTGCAGTTGGTGGAAGGTGACCTGAGGGACCGGGACCTGGTCCACGACCTCACCAGGGGCAAAGACCTGGTTTTCCATCAGGCTGCGATCCGTATCACCCAATGCGCCGAGGAGCCACGTTTGGCGCTTGAAGTCCTGGTGGATGGAACCTTCAACGTGTTCGAAGCCGCCGTTGGGCACAAGGTGGACAAGGTCATCGCGGCCTCGAGTGCCTCCGTCTACGGAATGGCAGAGGAATTCCCCACCACCGAGAGACACCACCACCACAACAACGACACCTTTTATGGGGCCGCGAAATCCTTCAACGAAGGAATGGCGAGGAGCTTCCGAGCCATGTCCGGCCTGGATTACGTCCTCCTGAGGTACTTCAATGTGTACGGACCCCGCATGGACGTGCACGGACTCTATACAGAGGTACTTGTCCGTTGGATGGAGCGGATAGTCGACGGCCTTCCGCCCCTGATCTTCGGCAACGGCCACCAGACAATGGACTTCATCCACACCGCCGACGTCGCAAGGGCCAACATCCTCGCAGCCGCCAGCCACGTCCGGGAGGGCGTCTACAACGTAGCCAGCGGCACGGAAACCAGCTTGGCAGAACTCGCACAAACACTGCTGCGGGTCATGCAGTCCCCACTGCACCTTGACCACGGACCCGAACGGGCAGTCAACGGAGTTGCCCGCCGGCTCGCAGACGTCACCGCCGCCAAGCGGGACCTCGGTTTTGAAGCCGCCATAGAACTTGAAGACGGACTCCGCTCACTCGTCACCTGGTGGCGTCCCCTCCGCGAAGAAATCGCAGCCTCCCGGCAGCTTGCCCATCCCGAAGCACCCTCAGTGGGTGCACGATGACAACCTCCGAAACCTCCCTGGCACGAATCGACGTCATGAAACCGTGGCTAGGGGAAGAAGAAGCCCAAGCAGTCGCCGAGGTCATCGCTTCCGGCTGGGTGGCCCAAGGCCCCAAAGTCAAGCAGTTCGAGGAAGCCTTCGCCCTGGAGCAACAAGCCGCTTTCGCAGTCGCGGTCTCCAGCTGCACCTCAGCCCTGCACCTGGCACTCGCCGTCGCCGGTATCGGCCCGGGAGACGACGTCGTAGTTCCCTCCTTCTCCTTCATCGCCACCGCAAACGCCCCCAGCTATGTAGGCGCCCGGGCGGTCTTCGCCGACGTCGACGTCCTAACGGGTTGTGTCACCGCCGAAACGATCGCCGCCGCCCTGACGCCGGCCACACGGGCCGTCATAGTCGTGGACCAAGGCGGAGTACCCGTGGATCTCGATCCCATCCGGGCCCTGTGCGACCCCCTCGGGATCACCGTGGTGGAAGACGCAGCCTGCGGCATCGGTTCACGCTACCGCGGCCGGCCGGTAGGAGCCGGCGCCGAACTGGTCGCATGGTCCTTCCACCCCCGCAAAATCCTCACCACCGGCGAAGGCGGGATGCTCTCCACGCCAAGGCGGGACTTCGCAGACCGGTCCCGCCGCCTCCGCGAACACGCAATGAGCGTCTCAGCGGCGGACCGTCATGCCAGCGTCCTGGCCCCCGCCGAGGAGTACCTCGAAGTCGGCTTCAACTACCGCATGACCGACCTCCAGGCCGCCGTCGGGATCGTCCAACTCGGCCGCCTGCACCAGGCAGTACAACGCAGGCGCGAACTGACCGCCAACTACGCACAGGCCTTCGCAGGTATCGAAGGCCTCCGCCTAGTAGACGACCCAGGCTACGGAACCGGAAACTTCCAGTCCTGCTGGCTGGAAGTAGGCACGGCGTTCCCCCTGGGAAGAGACGCCCTGATGAGCCGCCTGGCAGAGGACGGAATATCGGCACGACGCGGCATCATGGCCGCACACCGGCAACCTGCCTACGCCCGGGAAGCCAAGGCCGCGGTTTCACTGGCTGCCACTGAATGGCTGACGGACCACACGCTCATCCTGCCTCTCTACCACCAGCTCGCCCTGGCTGACCAGGTCCGGGTCATCGACTCAGTACTTCGCGCGGCAGGACAGGGACAATGACCGAGCTCCTCCTCATCGCCGCCAGCGGACTCGCCCGCGAAGTCCTGGCCATGGTCCGCAACACCGGACAATACGACGTCATCGGAATCCTGGACGACGACGAAGACAAACTCGGACGCGTGGTGGACGGCGCCCACGTGCTGGGCCCCATCCGCGATGCCCTGACCTTCCCACACGCCATGCTGCTTGTCTGTATTGGATCCGGCCGGGGACGCGAAAGCGTCGTCATGCGCTTACGCACCCTGGGCCTCGCAGAGGACCGCTATGCGACAGCGATCGACTCATCAGTACATCCACCAGAAGGATGCAGAATCGGCCTGGGCAGCATCCTCCTGGCCAACGTCACCATGACAGCCTCCGTCACAGTCGGAAGCCACGTAGTAGCCATGCCCGGCGTCACGCTCACACACGACGACGTCGTCAGCGACTTCGCCACCCTGGCCGCAGGCGTATCCCTCGGCGGGAACGTCCACATCGGCCGCGCAGCCTACATCGGCATGAACGCCAGCGTCCGCGAGCGCCGCACCGTCGGCGCCGGCGCAACCATCGGCATGGGAGCGGCAGTACTAACCGATGTTCCCGACGAAGAAACATGGGCCGGCGTGCCCGCACGCGTCATCCGCCGCGGCTATTCACCCGAACTGGAGGACGCCCTGTGACCCTCCGCAGCCGTGCTGCAAACCCGCGAACGCCCACTCCAACACGGGCGTTCGTCATCAGCGTCCTGAACGCAGTCGTGACACGCCTGGGAACAATCGCAATCGGCATAGCACTCGCGCGGTTACTGGGGCCCGAACAATTCGGAACATACGCAGTGGCCTTTGTGGCGCTGATGGCTGTACTGAGCTTCAACGAACTTGGGGTCAGCCTGGCGATCGTTCGATGGCCAGGGGATCCCAAGGAAATCGCCGCGACCGTGACTACGATCTCAACGGCATGCAGCATTGTTCTCTTCGCAGGCTCCTATGTGATGGCGCCATACTTCACAGCAGCCATGGGAAACGAAGCCGCCACCGACGTCGTCAGGGCGCTCGCCTTCTGCATCGTCCTCAATGGGCTCGTGGCTACGCCTGCGGCCGTTCTGCAGCGGAACTTCCGCCAGGGCCAACGCATGATCATTGACCAGGTCAACGTTTGGCTTGGGGCAGGCGTCTCCCTGGTTCTCGTCATCATGGGCATGGGTGCCATGAGTCTTGCCGTAGGACGTGTGCTGGCCAGCCTTGTTTCCGCTGTCCTTTTCCTGATCTACTCTCCGTTGCCCTATCGCTTTGGGTTCTCCAGGAAGCTGGCGAAACAGCTGCTGGGGTTCGGTTTGCCCTTGGCGGGTGCGAGCATGGTGGTCTTTGGTGTGGGTTACGTTGACCAACTGGTTGCTGGAAAGATGCTCGGTCCGGTGGTGTTGGGGTTTTATGTGATGGCCACGAATATGGCAGGTTGGCCAGCCAGCTTGTTGTCGCAGCCTCTGCGCAGCGTGGCACCTGCGACATTTGCCAGGCTGCAGGATGCTCCCGCGGAGATGCGTGCCGCCATGCTGTCAATTGTTGCCGTGGTTGCATCAGCCATGCTGCCGGTTTCGGCCGTCCTGACTGCCTGCGCTGTTCCGGTCGTGACGCTGTTGTATGGGGAGGCGTGGGCGCCGGCTGCCGTGGCCCTGGCCTGGCTGGCACCGGTTGCCGTCTTCAGGGTTTTCCACGAACTCGTTTATGACTACCTGGTGGTGATAAAGCAGTCGGTTCCCATTCTGAGGGTCCAGCTCTTGTCCCTCCTGGCCTTGATTCCGGCTCTTGTTTTGGGCGCACAACTGGGCGGCCTCCAAGGCTTGGCGGCAGTTCCGCTATTCATTGCAGTGGCGGTAACTTCGCCGCTCTATTTAGGCGCACTCTCCCGGGCAGGCGTTCCCTTAAGGAGCCTTGCGGTCAGCGTCAGCGCGTCCACCGGTATCTCGGTAGCTGCCGGAGTGGCCTGTTTCGTGCTGTCCTCTTCGATTCCTTCGCCCTTCGTGGCAGTGGGTGCGAGCCTGCTGGTTGGTCTGCTGGCCATTACGGTCTCGGTGTTCCTCCGACTGGGAGACATTCAGCAGTTGCGTCGAATGGGTTGGGAAAAAGAGGTTGTCCGGTGAAGATTCTTATCTATCCGCATGACCTTCGAATTGGTGGCAGCCAGGTCAACGCCATTGAGCTGGGAGCCGCTGTCCGGGACCTGGGCCATAGCGTGGTTATTTTTGGGCAGCCCGGAACCCTTACCCGCAAGGTGCGGGAGCTTGATCTGGAGTTCATTCAGGCACCGGCTCCCCGGAAGCGGCCGTCCCCATCAGTGTGCGCGGCGTTGGGCAAGCTCGCCCGGGGACGCATGCTTGACGTACTCCATGGTTATGAATGGCCACCGGCCCTTGAGTGCTTGATTGCTTCAAGATTGGTACCCGGCTGCAGCAGCATGGCGACTGTCATGTCGATGGCAGTCGCTCCGTTTATCCCCAGGACGATGCCCCTTCTTGTAGGAACTGAACAGATTCTTAAGGCCGAGTCGGATTTTGGTCGCGAGCGCGTGGGGCTTCTGGAGCCCCCCGTAGATGTCGTCGCGAACAGTCTGACGGCCGTTGCAGGGCAGGACAAGTTCCGGGAACGGTTTGGACTGATCGACCAGGCCCACGTAGTTGTTTGCGTTTCACGGCTTGCCCGGGAGTTGAAGCTTGAGGGCATCTTGTCCGCTATGGACGCCGTCGCTGAATTGGCACGGCTGAGAGACGTCCGACTGGTGATCGTTGGCGACGGTCCGGGCATGAGCGACGCGATGGCCAAGGCTTCCGTTATCAATGATGGGCTGGGACGACGCGTGGTCCTGCTAACGGGGGAACTTGAGGACCCCAGGCCAGCGTACGCGGCTGCCGATGTTGTCCTGGGAATGGGCGGCTCGGCCTTGCGGGGTCTTTCCTTTGGGAAGCCGCTGGTGGTTCAAGGGGAGCGGGGCTTCTGGGAATTGTTGACCCCCGAAACCCTTGACCGTTTCCTCTGGCAGGGATGGTACGGCGTAGGCCGCGGTACGGAGGCGGGGCGCGAAAACTTGATGTCCGTCCTTGGATTCCTGCTGGACAACGAGCAGGAACGAGCCCGGCTGGGCTCCTTTGGACGCGAAATTGTTCAGGAGAGGTTTTCGCTCACCAACGCAGCCCGGGTACAGGTGCAGTTCTACCGGCGTTCAATGGAACAAAGCACAGGAACTTTCTCTTCCTTGAGGGCCGAGGCGGCAGCTGGTGCCCAATATGCCGCCTACGTGGGGCGTCGGCGCTTTCAGCGCTATTTCGGACACAACGCAACTGATGACTTCAATGCCAAACCGGTAGCCTCGATGCCTTCGTTGGCCGTGCGCGGACGGGACATCTGATGGAAACGATCGTCTACATGTCCGGGACCCGCTGGGACAGCCTTTCGGGTACGGACAAGATGCTGGCCACCTCGTTGGCCAGGACACACCACATCCTGTGGGTTGATCACCCGGTTCCGCTGACCAGCTACCAGGATGTCCGACGCCACCTCATCCGGAGCCTTCGTGGTGTTGGCGAAGATGTGGGCACGAATATCAGCCGCCTCCGGATTCCGGCGTTGCCCGGCGTGAGCAAACCAATGGTGCGTCGCTCTACGGATGTTCTTGTTCGCCGATGTGTGAATGCAGCCCTGGATCGGGCTGCCGGGTGTGTTGCCGGCATCGTCAATTCATCACCGATCATGTTGTTTCCGTCCCGCCGGCCGGAAGGGACACGGCTCCTGCACGTGACCGATGACTGGTTGGCGGGGACGAACCTCATGGGCTTCACTTCGTCCCATTTGATCCGCGTGCTGGAAGAGAACATACGATGTGCCGACGCTCTTAGCGCCGTCTCTGAGGAACTGGCAGCCAAGATCTCCAGATTTTCCGGCCGGCCGGTCGAAGTCTTGCCCAATGGCTGCACTCCCGCGAGCACTCCACCAGGTGCGAGCCGCAGTCCCGTCGTGGCCCTGGTTGGTCAGCTCAACAACCGGTTGGATCTGGACGCCCTGGAAGCCGTGGCTGCAACGGAAGTCGCGCTGCTCATCATTGGGCCCCGGGCGGAGGGCGATCCAGTTGTCCGCTCCAGGTTGGATGCCCTGTTGTCCAGGCCAAACGTGGATTGGAGGGGACTGGTGGGCCAGGACGACGTTGCCCGGTTGCTGCAAACCGCGTCAGTCGGTATCACTCCTTATGCAGACACAGAGTTCAACCGATCAAGCTTTCCTTTGAAGACCCTTGAATACCTTGCTGCAGGGCTTCGGGTAGTAGCCACGGACCTGCCGTCCACCCGATGGATCGACTCGCCCGCCATTGCGGCAGCCAGGACACCGACCGAATTCTCGCAACTCGTTCTCAAGGCCCTGCGTGAGCCGATGACACAGGAACTCCGCAAAGATATGGACGCAACCGCCAGATCACATAGCTGGGACTCACGGGCCGCTAAAATCCGGGGACTCCTGGCCACGGGAAAGCAGGTCCGGAATGGCCATGCGGGGCAGCCACTACAACTGTCAGGTCCTGCCACGCAAGGGCTGCAGCATGACGGGCAGCCAACGGTAGACCACGCGCTCCTGACCAGGTTCAACCTTCCGTCGAAGGGCTTCGAGAGCCTTGTCAGGGCCAAAGACGGGTGGCTTCACAACCGCGTTGAACTCTTCGAGAGATATTGTCTTCCCTCGGTTCGTGCCCAAACACGCAAAGGTTTTCATTGGATTGTCTACTTCGATCCCGAGTCTCCTGAGTGGTTGTTGGAGAGGATTCAGGACCTGAGCGCCGACGGTCTGTTCACGCCGATTTTCCGGGCGGAAGTTTCTGCCGACGAGCTCCTCTCGGACATCCAGGAAGTCACGGGGCGGCGGACCCAAAATCTGCTGACCACCAACGTGGATAACGACGACGGTCTGGCAGCTGACTTTGTGGCCCAGGTACAGGACGTCCAGTGCTCGCAGCTGCCTTCGGCTATTTATCTCTCCGCCGGCCTGGTCAAAGGCGGTGCCTCGGTCTACTTGAGGCACGATGACCGGAACGCGTTTTGCTCGGTGCGGTCCACGTGGAGTGCTCCGGTGACATGCTGGTCGGCCTGGCATAACCAGCTGGGCGAAATCATGGCCACCGAGGAGGTCGGTGGGCCGCCGGCTTGGCTGCAGGTTGTGCACGGGGCAAATGTCAGTAACAGAATCCGCGGACGACTTGTGGCGGCTGATCCATTCGCAGACAGGTTCCCCGGGTTGCTCGACGACGTGGCGGCCGTCCAAACGCTGGCGTTGGTGCGCGACGCCTTGGTTGAGGGGCCAGTGCGCCTGCTCCGCGATGGCTTTCGCAGCGCCATCAAAACGGCAACGATCAGGCTCCTCGGCAGAAGTGGAATCGACAGGGTGAAAGTTTTTCTGGGACAGAACAGGCGGGAGATCGGATCATGAAAATTCGAACGATTCTAAGGAGCCTCGGACGAAGGTGGTACTTCCTCGTCCTCGGCCTGATCATGACGCTTGTGTTGTGCTTTCAGGTCCAACAGAACACTCCCGAGAAATTCAAAGCGCAAGCAAGCCTCGTGTTGATGCCATCCGCACACAGTGTTGGCGCAGACGGTAATCCGTACCTGAACCTGGGCGGGATGGGTGAGGCGCTGGACATCCTCACGCGCCGGCTCTCGGCTGAGGACATCCGCCACAAGATCGCGGAGGACTTTTCAAACGCAACATATACGGCTGAAACGGATCGAGGCACCAGCGGAGCCATCCTCCTCGTCACAGCCACGGCACCGAACCCGGAAGAATCCTTGGGCACCATGCGGGCCGTCATGGACCAAGCCCCGCTGTTGCTGGAAAACATGCAGGGCGCTTTGAACGTTCCGGAGGAGTCGCGGATCTCAACCATGACCCTTCTGGTCGACACCCGGGCCACACCGGAATCAAAGGCAAGGACCCAGATCCTCCTCGTGGCAGCAGCCGGGGGAGTAGGGCTGACCTTGGTGCTTACCGTCCTGTTGGACAGCCTGCTGAAATCACGCAAGGCCCGTCGCCACAGGGAAAAGGATTCCCGGATCCCGGAGGAGACCAAGCATAGTGTGCCGGCTACAGCGCCAGCACTCGAACCAGCGCACGACGACGTCCCGGTCACCTTGCCAGTCTCACACAGGCCCTCGTAGCCATGACGCCCAAGACACTGCTCCAGGTCCTGCGAAGGAGGTGGTACGCCGCCGTCGCTGTTCTACTGATTGGCTTCGCAGGGCTGGGGGCGATCCGGTCCCTGGATCCTGTCTATTGGACGCAGGCAGAGGTCTCGTTCGTTGCACCCACGGGCGAACCTGCCTACTGGGTTCCAGGAGGCGATGTGGCGGCGCTCGTGCCTTTTGCCGCTTTGGTGGAGAAACGCGTCAACGACGACTCCGGTTCAGTGAATTTGGTCCTGTCCCGGGGGACCCTCTACGGAGCAGGTGTGAAGCAAGGATATTCCGTAACGTTGCCCAATACCGGAGGCCAGTGGACCAAGAGCTTTTCCAGGCCGGTGCTGGCGGTTCAGGTGGTGGACTCGAGCGCGGAGCGGGTGAACGAAGTACTGTCCGTGGTCATTAAGAGGATCCAGGAGGAATCCACGTCGCTGCAGAAGGAAACCGACGTTCACGGCGCAGTGATAACCACGGTGACCACGCCGTCAAGTCCGGAGATCATCTTCGGCGGAGGTACGCCCACGGACCGCCTCAAGGGTGCCAGCGCCTGGCTCGCCCTCGCTTGCGCGGCCGCCATGGCCGCGGCCGCCACTGTTGAACGCCAGATTGCCCGGCGCCATGGGGTACGTCGAGGGGCAGGTCAGTAGATATGCGGAACACACCAGATAGTTGGGACCCGCGTGAAGTAAGCGTGGCCCGGATGGGGACGCAGCGCGAGCGCTCGGATGTCGCCACATTCGTCACCATATATCTGGTGGTCACGTGCGCCGTTCCTTCCAACCTGACGATATCGGCCTTGGGAACCGTAGGACGGTTGACTACCTTGTGGGCCCTTTTGGCACTCGTATGGTGGGTGCTCTACCAGGTGCACAGGACCAGGCCGGAGGCTGTGGGGCGCCGCCCCGTCCGTCTCGCCCTGGCCCTCTTTTTAGCTATTGCGGTAGCCAGTTACGCGGTGGCGATGCTCCACGGCCTGCCCGAAAAGGAATCCAGTCCTGCAGATGGTGGACTCATTCGTTTGCTTGCCTGGGCCGGGATTCTCCTCCTGATCCACGATGGCCTCAAGGATCGACGTGGACTGGTTACCATCATGCGAAGTGTCGTCATGATGGGAACATTCACCGCAGTCCTTGGACTTCTCCAGTTTGCTACCGGAGCGTCCCTCATCGACTGGATCACCATCCCGGGTATGTCATCGAGTCCGGACTTCTCCAACATTGACGTCAGGGGCGGATTTGTCCGGGCCGCCGCCATGGCGTCCCACCCGCTTGAGTACGGAGTTGTACTTTCGACCTCATTTCCCATCGCTTTGACCTTGGCACTGACACAGACCACCAGGAACTGGCTGCTGCGGTGGCTACCGGTCATCGCTATCGCCGTTGCTTCCGTGTTGTCCGTCTCCCGTTCCGCATTGATCGCGGTCGCCATCGCCTTCGTTATCCTCATCCCTGCATGGTCCAAGTCCATGCGGCGTCGGGCCTATCTGGCATCAATATGCCTCGTGGGGGCCATCTATGTCGTCACTCCTGGACTGCTTGGCACGCTTCGAGGACTGTTCACGGTCGGGGGCGACGACACAAGCATTACGTCCAGGACCAATGGGTACTCCACGGCCTTGGGCATGTTGGAAAACAATCCCCTTATTGGGCGGGCGTTCGGAACGTTCCTGCCCGAGTACATCATCGTCGACAACCAGTATTTGGGACTGCTTGTGGAACTGGGAGTTCTTGGACTGGCCATGTTCCTGGCCCTCATCGTCAGTGGGCTAACGTGCGCTTGGCGCGCGCGGCACCTGGCAGTGGACAACGACATGCGTCAACTGAGCCAGGCAGTCCTTGCGTCACTGGCAGCCGTAGCTGTCACTTTTGCTTTCTTCGACGGGCTCTCTTTTCCCATGGCTGCCGCGATGTTGTTCCTCATGCTTGGACTCGCAGGAGCCTTGTGGCGCATCGTGCAGGACGAACGGGGTGGCCTGCTTGCGGGAAGGCTGCATGCGCTGCCCGCCGGAAAGACTGCTGTATTTGGATTACTGCGCCTGCATCGAGACGGAGTTGATGATGGTTCGAACAGATGAGGTCTTCCACGGAGATGCGCCGAGAATCCTCCTCGTTAAGACCAGGGGACGCTCGACCGTGGAGCGGGCTGAACGGCAGCGTCTGGAGTCCTCCGGCGCAGAGCCGCGCAGTCTCCTGTTTGAAAAAACCCTGAACTGCGACGTCCTCGATGAAAACACCATTCAACACACAGCGGGCCTCCGGGCACACATCTACAAGCGCCTACCGGCCTTTGCCGCCCAAGCCTTCGAAGCCGCACGGCTCAGCAGCTCCTACGATGTCATTATTACGTGGTCTGAACGACATTCAGTTGCCATTGCGGCACTGTTCGCCATCCTCCGGATCAGGACTCCGCATTTAGCCATGATGTTCTGGCTTTCAAAACCCGCAGTTCGATGGCCTCTCAGGCTTTTCCGGACCGGTATAGACAGAATCGTGACATGGAGCTCCATCCAGCAGACCGTGGCGGTTGAAAAGATCGGGTTTAAGCCCGATGACGTAGTCCTCGTTCGCCATCCCGTGGACTTGGAATTCTTCAAACCAGTCGATTCCGAGCGTGGGATCATCTTCTCGGCGGGCTCCACCCAACGGGACTTTCCAACCTTCGCAGACGCAGTCCGGGGATTGGACGTGCCCGTTCATATAGCCGCATCCCTGGTGGTTGCCCTTGACGGATACAAAATCATCACCCGGGACGTTCGTGATGAACCGGGCTGGCCGGAGAACTGCCAGGTCCGGCCACTCACGTCCGTTGAACTGCGGGACGCGTATGCCGCCGCCAAGGTGGTGGTTGTTCCGCTGTTACCCACCGACATTGACGCAGGCGTGAACGTCATCCTGGAGGGCATGGCCATGGGAAGACCTGTCATTGTCTCTGAAACCCAAGGCCAGGTGGACGTTATCCGTGACGGCGACACCGGAGTATTCGTGCCAGCAAAAGATTCCCAGGCCCTCAGGAGCCGCATAGAGTCTTTCCTGGCCGACCCGGACGCTGCGGAGGAAATGGGGCGTCGTGGTCGCGCCTACGTGGAGCAAAATCACCGTTTGGAAGACTTCATAGATCATGTCAGAAGCAATGTGCTCGAGTTGTCGGCACGGCCAAGCAGAAGAAGCTTTTGGTCCCGGAGGAGCGGCGTACCGCTAGGGTCCGCCCAGCACTAGCTGGCTATAGCTTTGTCAACGCCCCGGATGCAAGACAATCCCACCCGCCTGGACCCCGCCCACAGGGGTTCTACTGCCTGCTGCTCTCATCGCGTTCCCAGGAGGCGCCAGCTCTCCCCGTAAAGAATGCTCCACACCGGCCAATAACAGCGAAAGCTGCATATACGAGTGCATCGAAGGCACTGACCGGCCCGCGTACTGAAACGGCCAGCTCCTGCAAAGTCCGCGCCGTCGAGGAGGCTGCGCCGGATGACATCGACAGAGGGCCCCGTGAGGGTGTTTGTTGGTGGTTACCGCGGTAGGTACGCCGAAGAATCGCAAGCAATGCCCTCGATGAGCGGGGCGTCCTCACGACAACCGGGTCTGTCGCCAGAACCGCCTTTTCGCCGGGCTGGAACAAGCAGTCCACGTAGTAGTCGTCGCCGGTCAGAGCTGGAAATTCTCCGAGCCGTTCATGTCCTTTCGCGTTCATTGCGTAGACTCCGGCCCCCCACAGTCCCTGCGCGTTTCCAGGAATCCGGTTCCGGGCCCTGTAATAAGCCCTGACCAATGCGGAGGCTCCGCTCGTGTCGTAGCGGAAGGCCGGCCGGGCAGCCAGAAGGGGGCCGGCCTCAAGGGCCTTGAAAACGGCGTGCAGGGCCTCGGAGTTGAGCTCCACATCGGCATCCAGGTACAGGCGCGGCCACAGTTCCGTAGCACCGTCCGCGGCGTTCAGTGCTGCTGTCTTGGACGCTTCGTTAACGTGCAGGACCTTAATGCCCCGATATTGCGAGGCAATGGATTCCGTCTCATCGGTGCAGCCATTGCACGCCACGATGACGTCTACAGTTCCGGCACTTATGACTTCCTTCAAAGAATCCAGTGTCCGGCCAATCACTTTCCCCTCATTGTGCGCCGGGATGATGACGGCGCCGGTTGGAAGGCCCTTCGAAAAATCAGGGAATCGGGTGGCATGAGGCAACGTCTGCCATAGCCGTTTCCTCAAAAGGGCCCGCGCTGCTTCCCGGTGGCCAGGTTTGTTTATGCGTGCCATCTCAGCGGCGCAAACAGCGGCCCGGAAGAGCGCCGCCCTGCTCCGCCCGAGATGTTTGGCTGCATAGCGAACACGATTCACGGACAGAAGCGCCGTCAGCTGTGGCGACGTACCCGAACCGCCGCCTTCATGAAACATCCTTGCTGTCGGCTCGAACCAGATCGATTTCCCTGCTTCACGGATTCGGTGGCAATAATCTGTCTCTTCCGAGTACAGGAAGAATTGCTCGTCCCATTCACCAACGGCCTGGGCTGCGTCATCGCTTATCAGCAGAGCCGCGCCTGTGGCCCATTCGATGCGGTGAGCGTATTGGTAGCCCTCCACGTCGAAGTCCATTTCCGAGAGCCAGGCCGGCCGACGGCGCAGATGGCTGCCCAGTGCGGCATCGCCCAGGGCCCGCATCACGCTCGGCTCCCGGCGCAACGAGGGGTAAACACTGCCATCGCTTTCCAGCAGGACCGGCACAACCGCCCCAGCGTGGGACTGCCTCATTCTTTTGCGCAATGCTGCTACTGCGCCCGGCTCCACCCGCAGATCCGGATTCAAGATGAGGTAGGCGTCGGCGGGGCCCGCCACGCGCATCGCCGCGTTGATGCCACCGGCGTAGCCGAGATTTCCGCCCGTCCGCAAAGAGATGACATCCGAATGCTTCGTCAGCTCTGTCATGGTGCGGTCATCAGGAGAATTGTCGGCCACCACTACTTTCATGGTTTGCTCGCCCGTCATGGCCCTCAGGCTCGACACCAGGGGCCCGACGTCGTCGGCGTTGTTATAGGTAACAACTATGGCGGCCACCTCCGCCCTCGCCTCAGCCGGGAGGAAGGGCTGCGGGGCTTGGACGCTGATCGGGGCAGGGGAGATTATCGGATCCTCCGGCTTCCGGCCCACGGGCAGTGCGGTGGGAGGGACGTCCACAGCGCTGACCTGACGCAATTTCAGGTAGGCCTCGGGTCCATCTATCAGGTACCGGCGGGCAAGCCTGCGCGGCTCCAGCATGAGTCGCCAAGCCCACTCAAACCCGTGGGAACTGATCCAGGATGGGGCGCGCCGGATTCGACCAGCCAGGAAATCGACAACAGCACCGAACGCCAGCAGAATCTTGGCTCCCGTGAGGCGACCATACTTGCTGACCCACAATTCCTGGCGAGGCTTGCCCATGCCCACCACCAGGATGTCCGGAGCCGTGTCCGCTATCTGCGCGGCGAGTTCCAACGAAGCCTGCTCATCGCTGATCACGGACCTGTCCGGGGCCCACCAGCCTGCGATCGCCAAATCCGGACGCTCCGCTGCGAACCTGCTGCGGATAAGCCCCTGGGCCTGCTCCGTGCCACCGAGGAATCCCACGCTCAGGCCGCGGCGTTCGGCTTCGTCCAGCAAGGGCTCCACAAGATCGCTTCCTGCCAGCCGCGGCCACGGCTGATCCGTGAGACGACGGGCTTCGGCAACCAGCGGGGCTCCATCCAACAGCGTCAACCACTCCACGGACGCGTGCTCAGCCATGGCGCCCATCCACCGGCTTCCGGCCCCAAAGTGCAGGATATGGTCCAGGTTCGCAGAACAAACGCCAAGAGGTGACGCGCCAACCGACGTTGCCCGGTCCATAATTTCACGCAGAGCGCCATCAAACTCCAAGAGCTTGACAGGAACTCCGCCCAGGCTCACCCACAGGCCCTGCCCGGCTGGGGAAACGGTTGGTGGTCGGGTACCGTGCCCTCTGGCTTCCCCCGGCCGGAGTCGCATGGAACTGTGGCGGGTGGCGACCCGGGAGGGCGCAGTCTCTTGGTGCAGCATTCTCGGCTCCAGGCTCGATGATCCAACTCACGGCACAAAAATGTGCCGGCGATCCAAGTCGCTGCACTTCCCGGATCGCCGATGCCGGACGGCGGGTGCCGCCCGAACTTACTTCCTTGAGTTGTCTCCCGGCCCTACTGTTTCGAGGCTGCCGTAGGGCTACTTTAGGACGATTTGCCTGCGTGCACCAGAGCGCGCATCTTGCGTTGTGCGGCATCAGGGTATTGCCTGCCGGCCTCTGTCGGGAGAGGATGCGTTGTGTCGACACCAAGGGACCAACCCTGACCACGTAGAGGACGGACATGGGCAGCGAGATCACAGACTGTTTGGGGGGCCTGGCAACGCATTTTGTTCTCACACGCTTCAATGTCCGCAGCTTTTATCACAAGGCAGAGCCCACGGACGCATGGCTTCGCGAGCGCCTTCAACTATTTGAAATGTACTGCATCCCGTGCTTCCGAAATCAAACGGAAACCCGGTTTACCTGGCTGGTTTTCCTTGACTCCCTGTCGCCATTATGGTTGCGGCAGGAGATTGACAAATTATCCCAAGGCGTCTTTCGGGCTGTTTACGTTGAGGGTGCTTTCTCGCAGGAATTCCTGAGCCGGACAATAGGCCAACTTAGTGCCACGCCCTACGTCATTACCACACGGGTAGACAACGACGACGCAGTAGCAAACGACTTTATTGAGACAATTCAAAGTTGTTTCAGGGAACAGGACAAAACGTTCGTAAATCTGGTGAATGGTGCGCAGTATGCCGGGCGGAAAGTTTACGTCCGCCCGTACACTATGAATCCATTTTCGAGCTTGATAGAGCGGGTTGCGAACCACCCTCCGGCCACGGTGTTCGTTGAACATCATTACCGGATCGATGCCTATGCCCCCGTCCTGAATGCGCGGACTGCACACCCGATGTGGTTGCAGGTGATCCACGGCGGCAACGTCCTCAACGAGGTTGTGGGCCTGCGGACGAGTGCCCGACGCATTGCCCCGCACTTTTCTGTTTCCCTCGATGTGGATGATCGCTTCGTCAGCCGCAGCGTGGACAGGATCCTGGGCGCTTGGAGAATTCTCCTGCGGCTGCTCCGAAAGCCATCGCGGCTTAGGGACCTGGCCAAGACCCTCGTAGCGCGGAAAGCGGGAGGCTTCGTCTCAAAGTAGCGTTCCGGACCGAAGATATGCTTCCAACCGGGAATGCGACATGGACGGACTGAAGCCCGTTCCCTTTATTTTGGAAAGGTCCAGGACGCTATTGCCTGGACGCGGCGCCATCCCGGGTTTTGCGTATTCGGACGTGCTGATGGTGGTAATTTTCCCAGGATCCACGCCGCAGAGGCGATAGACCTCCTGTGCAATTTGAGCCCAAGATTGCGGCTCGCCGTCGCTGGTGAGGTTGTACGTTCCGTAAGGTGCCTCTTGCGTGATCAGGTGCCTGATGCCTGCGGCAATATCAGAAGCAAACGTCAGCCGCCCCCATTGGTCACCCACCACTGCGGGTGCTACGCCTTTTGCGGCCAGCCCAGCCATGGTGCGGACGAAGTTGCGGCCCTCGCCCACTACCCAACTGCTCCGCACAATGTAGTGCCGCGGCACCGCAGCAACGGCAGCGTCTCCGGCCGCTTTACTTTGCCCATAGACACCCAGGGGAGTGGGTGCCTCGTCCTCCCGGTGCACAGCGGCGGTACCGTCGAACACATAGTCGCTGGATACATGGACGAGCGTCAGTGAATGTTCGACGGCGGTCCTGGCCAGGCGGGACACTGCGGTTGCGTTGATGCTCCAGGCGGCAGTGCGGCCTTCCGCTGTCTCCGCGGCATCGACTCCCGTGAAAGCTGCGGCGTTGATGATGGTGGAATACTTGCGCCAATCGGTGGCGAGATAGGAATTCTCTGCCGAGATATCGAACTCGGCCCGCCCTGCGAAGTCCACCGTCGGGTCGCCGTCGAACTCCTCTCTGAGCGCCTTCCCCAATTGGCCGTCCGCACCAAGTACCAACGTCCGCCTGGATTGCATGGGAGCTACGTCGCCCAATCGTGGATGGGTCCGGTCCTGGTCAGACACCACGGCCTCCTCCAGCGGGATGGGCCATGGTAAACCGACGTCTTCGTCGGCAAGGTTGAGGAACGTGTAGTCGGCCTGCGCTGCGGCACTCCAATGATCGTTGACCAGGTAGGTGTAGGCGGTGTTGTCCTCGAGTGTCTGGAAGGCGTTGCCCACGCCCCGGGGAACAAAAATGGCTTCCATGGGGGACATCTCTGCGTGGAAAACCCTGCCAAAAGTCGGGCCCTGACGCAGGTCCACCCACGCACCAAAGATCCGCCCTGAGGCGAGCGAGATGAACTTGTCCCACGGTTCGGCGTGGATACCCCGGGTAGTCCCGCGTTTGGCATTGAAGGAGATGTTGTTCTGCACCGGCCCAAAGTCGGGGAGGCCCAAAGCCATCATCTTGCGACGGTGCCAGTTCTCTTTGAACCATCCCCGGTGGTCCCCGTGGACCGGCAGCCCGAAAAGCACCAGCCCGGGGATCGGTGTACTACGGGATGTCAATTCAGCGGGTCCCATGGTTAGTGGCCTTGGCCTGCGTATTTGGTCTCGGTCGCAGCTTTTTGCGGCCGCCACCAAGCTTCGTTGTCCTGGTACCAGCGGACGGTGTCAGCCAGGCCGGCGTCGAAATCTGCAAACCGGGGGACCCAGCCAAGTTCCTTTCGAAGCTTGCTGGAATCGATCGCGTATCGAAGATCGTGACCGGGCCTGTCAGTCACCAGATCGTAGGCTTCTGAAGGCTGTCCCATTTGCCGAAGCAGCTTCTCCACGACGTCCCGGTTGGACTGCTCACCATCAGCGCCGATCAGGTACGTTTCTCCAATCCGCCCACGCTCCAGGATTGCCGCCACGGCCGCGGAGTGGTCCTCCACATGGATCCAGTCCCGTACATTGTGGCCGTTGCCGTAGAGGCGGGGACGGTTGCCATCCAGGATGTTGGTGATCTGTCGCGGAATGAATTTCTCCACGTGCTGATAGGGCCCATAGTTGTTGGAGCAGTTGCTGATGGTCGCCTTGAGGCCGAAGGAACGGACCCATGCCCTGACCAGCAGGTCTGAACCGGCTTTGGTTGCCGAGTAGGGGCTCGTGGGCCGATAGACCGAGGACTCGGTGAAACGCTCCGGATCTTCCAGGGCCAAATCCCCATACACCTCATCTGTGGATATGTGGTGGAAGCGGGTATTGTGCTTCCGCGCCGCTTCGATGAGCGTGAATGTACCTACGAGGTTCGTGTCCACGAACGGCCGGGGGTCCTGCAGTGAATTGTCGTTGTGTGATTCGGCAGCAAAATGGACCACGGCGTCAACGGCTGCCGTCATGCGGTCTACCAGCGGGGCATCGCAGATATCGCCCTGGACGAATTCGAAGCGTTCAGGAGGCAGCCCCGCGAGGGACTCGATGTTCCCCGCATAGGTGAGTTTGTCCAGGGCCGTGACATGGAGGCGTGAGTGCTCCATGATGTAGTGGATAAAGTTGCATCCAATGAATCCGGCCCCGCCGGTGACAAGGATTCTCTGCATGGCCATAGCGTAGCCGCCAATTGCGGCTATGTGCAGCGGGAAGGGACAGCTAATATGCGCGGCATCGTTCTTGCAGGCGGCACGGGCTCCCGGCTACACCCAATAACGCTTGGAATCAGCAAGCAATTAGTCCCCGTATTCGACAAACCCATGATTTATTATCCGCTGTGCACGCTGATGCTTGCCGGCATTCGGGACATTCTGGTGATTACTACGCCCACGGATGCGCCACAGTTCGAGAACTTACTGGGCGACGGTTCCCAATTCGGCATAAACCTCACATATGCACAACAACCCACCCCTGATGGATTGGCCCAGGCATTCATCCTGGGGGAGCGGCACATTGGCAGCGGCAAAGTAGCGCTCATCCTGGGGGACAACATCTTCAACGGTCCCGGGATGGGTAACCAATTCCGCAAGTACGCGGACGTTGAAGGAGGCGCGATTTTCGGTTACTGGGTCAAGGATCCGAGTGCTTACGGCGTGGTGGAATTCGACGACGACGGGCTGGCCGTTTCCATCGAAGAAAAGCCAACGTCCCCAAAGAGCAACTACGCGGTCCCGGGCCTGTACTTCTACGACAACGACGTCGTCGCCATGGCAAAGGACCTCAAACCCTCGCCTCGAGGGGAACTGGAGATCACGGATATCAACCGGCAATACATGGAGCTCGGCAGGCTCCACGTGCAAAAATTTCCGCGCGGGACTGCCTGGCTGGATACGGGAACCTTCAGCGACCTCAACGATGCGTCAAACTATGTCCGCACTACGGAGAACCGGCAGGGCCTGAAGATTGGAGCGCCGGAGGAGGTGGCCTGGCGGATGGGATACCTGAACGACGACGAACTCCGCCAGCAGGCTTCCAAGCTCGCCAAGAGCGGCTACGGCAGTTACCTGCTGGATATCCTCGACCGCCAATAACGACCTTGAGGGCTATACAGCCGAGACGTCTTCCAAAGCGCGCGAGATCTCGGCCGGGAGAACCGTCAACTGGGCATCCAGCAATTCCTTGAGCTGGACTGCGTTCCGGGCTCCGACGATAGCCGTGGCAACGCCGGGACGCGAAAGCAACCAACTCAGGGATACGTCCAGGGGTGATCGTCCCAAACCCCGCGCGGCCATGGCGACGGCCTCCACCACCCGTGATGCCTTCGGTTCAAGGTAGGTCTCAACGTACGCAGCAAGCCTGCTCTGCGCAGCCCGGGAATCAGCAGGAATCTGGCCCCGGTACTTTCCGCTCAAGACACCACGGCCCAAGGGAGCCCAGGCCATCAGGCCGAGCCCGGCATCCTCCACGGCAGGAATGAGCTCTTCCTCCGGCTTTCGCTGCACCAGGGAATATTCGGATTGGTTGGCTACCAGCGTGAAACCAGCGACTGCCGCCGCTTTGGCTGTCTGCCACCCGTTGTAGTTGGAAATTCCCACGTAGCGGGCACGTCCCGTCCTCTGCGCGAGCTCCAACGCTGACAGAGTCTCGTCCAAGGGAACATTTGGGTCCCACTCATGAACGAACCAGATATCGAGGTAATCGGTTCCAAGCCTTGCCAGGCTGGCGTCCAACGCCGACAACAGGGCACCCCGCGATGCATTGATGCTGCGCCTGGATTCCGACGACGAGACGCCGGCTTTGGTGGATATCACGACTTCGGAACGAGCCACGACATCGCCCAACATGGAGCCCAACATCGCCTCAGCCTGGCCTTGTGCATACGATGCAGCGGTGTCGATGACGGTGCCGCCTGCGTCCACGAAGGCGTGGAGCAACTCGGCAGCGTCCTGCTCATCCGTCTCCTGCGCCCAGGACATTGTTCCGAGGGACAAAGAGGAGACACGGAACCCGCTGTTCCCGACATAACGCTGCTGCATGCTGATAGCTTACGGGGAGTTCCCAGTCTTCATGACGTAGTGTCTATTCACGTGAACTGGATAGAAGCAGCCTTGCTGGGCCTGGTGCAGGGCCTCACCGAATTCCTCCCGATCTCCTCAAGCGCACACCTGCGGATCGTGGGCTCATTCCTTCCGAATGCGGCCGATCCCGGAGCCGCCTTCACGGCCATCACCCAACTGGGTACGGAGACGGCAGTCATCGTCTATTTCTGGCGCGACATCGTGCGGATCATTGGGGCCTGGTTCAGGTCCCTGAGCGGAAAAGTCCCACGGAATGATCCGGACGCCCGAATGGGATGGCTGGTGATCCTGGGCAGCCTTCCCATCATCGTGCTCGGGTTGTTGTTCCAGGACCAGATCGAGTCTGTCCTGCGGAGCATGTGGATAGTCGCCACCATGCTCATTGTCTTTGGCATGATCCTGGCGGTTGCCGACGCCGTCGGCCGCCAGGAACGGGATCTCACGGAGCTCAGCTACAAGCACGGCATCCTGTACGGTTTTGCCCAGGCAATGGCCCTTATTCCCGGCGTATCGCGGTCCGGCGGAACCATCACTGCCGGTTTGCTGATGGGGTACACGCGTGAAGCTGCGGCCCGCTACTCGTTCCTCCTCGCCATTCCAGCGGTTTTCGGCAGCGGCCTGTACCAGCTCTACAAAACAGTTTCCAAGGAGGGCCTGGCCGGTCCCTACGGCCTCCCGGAAACGGCGCTGGCCACAGTCATCGCTTTCGTAGTGGGCTACGTGATCATTGGTTGGTTCCTTAAGTTCGTCTCCACACGCAGTTACAGGCTCTTTGTCTGGTACCGCATTCTTTTGGGCCTGGCCTTGTATGTCCTGCTCGGTTTCAATGTGATCAGCGCCTAGCACTAAGGTTGAGTCGTGAAATCGTGGACTTCCCGCCCTGTTCCTGAGCTGCCCGGCAGTATGCCCCAACTACGCCTCTTCGACACCGCCCTCGGCCGCGTCGTGGAGATTGAGCCGCAGCCGGAACAATCGATGTACGTCTGCGGTATTACGCCCTACGACGCCACCCATATGGGACACGCCGCAAGCTACGTGGCCTTCGACCTCCTCAACCGGGCCTGGCGCGATGCCGGGATCCCGGTGGCCTACGTTCAGAACGTTACGGACATCGATGACCCGCTGCTTGAGCGCGCCACCGCCACCGGCGTGGACTGGCGTGAACTGGCGCAGAGCCAGATTGAACTGTTCCACACGGATATGGACGCCCTCAACGTCCTTGCTCCAAACCACTACATCGGCGCGGTCGAAGCCATTCCGGATATTGTGCCCGCCATCGAGCGGCTTATTGCCGACGGCGTCGCCTACCGCGTACAAGGCACAGACGGCGAACCCGACGGCGATGTCTACTACGACGTCGAAATGGCCGGCAAACGATCCGACGCCACGGATGCATGGACCCTGGGCGATGTTTCAGGCCTCGGCGAAGCGGAAATGCTTTCCCTCTTTGCAGAGCGTGGGGGCGATCCGGACAGGGCAGGCAAACGCCAGGCGCTCGATCCCTTGCTCTGGCGCGTAGCACGTGAAGGCGAACCCAGCTGGCCGGGGGCCACCCTGGGCGACGGCCGTCCCGGATGGCACATCGAGTGTACGGTTATCGCGCAGAAATACCTGCCCGCACCATTCACAGTGCAGGGTGGCGGCTCGGATCTCATCTTCCCCCACCACGAAATGGGAGCCGGACACGCGTACTCGCTGGCAGGCGTTCCGCTCGCCAAGCATTATGCCCACGCCGGCATGGTGGGCCTTGACGGGGAAAAGATGAGCAAGTCCAAGGGCAACCTGGTGCTTGTCTCCAAGCTCCGCGCCGCTGGAGAAGAACCAGCCGCAATCCGCCTTGCAATCCTCGCCCACCACTACCGCTCGGACTGGTCGTGGACTGAGGCGGACTTTGCGGCAGCAAAGGATCGGCTGGCCCGATGGCGCAATGCCCGTGACGTTGCCCCCGCCGGTTCGGCCGCAACACTCGTTGAGGCCATGCGCCTGGAATTGGCCAATGACCTCAACGCTCCCGGAGCCATTGCCGCCGTCGATCGCTGGGCTGACGAAGCATTGCGGCAGAACGCACCAATGTCCGGGATTGACGCCGCCCTTATGGGCGATGCCGTAGACGCCCTGCTCGGGGTGGAGCTTTAAGGCTGGTCCTGCGTTAGGGCCGGTCCTGCGCTAGGGCCGGTCCTTTCCGCGTCGCTTGAGGTAACGCTCGAATTCGCGTGCAATAGATTCGCCCGATGCTTCCGGGAGGTCCGCGGTGTCCTTGGCTTCCTCCAGCTGCCGCACGTAGGCGGCAATCTCAGGATCTTCAGTGGCGAGCTCATCGACGCCCCGTTCCCAAGCCTCTGACTCTTCTGCCAGTGCCTGGCTGTCCAAGGGAACCTGGAGCAGGTCTTCGATCTTGTGAAGGATGGCCAGCTGGGCTTTGGGCGATGGCGGCTGTGCGACGTAGTGGGGGACGGCTGCCCACAGGGAAACGGTTGGCAGCCCGGCCAGCATGGCGAACTCGGCCAGGACGCCAACAATTCCCACGGGTCCCTCGTATTGGGAGGCTTCCAGATTCAGCCGTTCCCGTAGCGAACTGTCTTCCGTGGTGGTGCTTACCGGAATTGGCCGGCTGTGGGGAACATCGGCCAGCAGCGCACCGACAAGAATGACCGAGTCCACCTTCAGTGCTTCCGCATGGACCAGGAGTTCTGTGGTGTATGCCCGCCAACGGTACGAAGGTTCGGTGCCAAGAACAAAAACCACGTCCACATTGCTGTCCGGAACCGACGCTTTGTAGATCCGCGTTGAGGGCCACTTGACCTTCCGCGCACCCGAGGACGTGCGGCGCACGGTGGGCCGGGTGAACTGGAAGTCGTAGTACTCCTCGGCGTCTACCGTGGCAACCTTCTTGCCGTCCCAGACTTTGTTCAAGTAGTGCAGCGCATCGCTGGCGGCCTCACCGGCGTCGTTCCAGCCTTCAAACGCGGCGATCATTACGGTGACGCGTTGGCCTTCCGCGGGTTCCTTAAGGAAACGCTCGGGCTCCGCGGTGATGTCCTGTCCTTCGGGGGTCCCGTCCACACTGTTCATCCACTCACCCTACGTCCAAGACCCTTGTGGATGCATGGCATTTCACGCCGGAGCGTGTCCTGTATTCGCCCACAGCGCAAGCCCGGCCGGAAGCGCCCCGCGTTCCACGTAGACTTGAAACCATGCCTTCGTCATCCGGTCAGCCCCTCCTCAAAGCCGTACTCTGGGATATGGATGGCACCCTTGTGGACACTGAGCCTTACTGGATCGCCGCCGAGCGCGCACTCGTGGAGGCGCACGGTGGGACATGGTCGCACCAGCAGGCCATGCAGTTGGTGGGTCAGTCCCTGCTTCACTCCGCCGCAGTGCTGCAAGCTGCTGGAGTCCGCCTTGAAGCCCGCGAAATCGTGGATACCCTCAGCGCACAGGTGATCATGCACGTCCGCAATGAAGTTCCCTGGCGCCCGGGAGCACGCGAACTGCTGGACGAATTGCACCAGGCAGGCGTCCGTTGCGCTTTGGTCACCATGTCCGAGGGCCCACTGGCCGGCGTTATCGTCGAAAGCCTTGCCAAGCCCTACTTCGAATTCCTGGTAACGGGAGACACCGTCACCAACGGCAAACCCCATCCGGAGGCCTACCTCACGGCTGTAGAACGGCTCCGCCTCGATGACCCGTCGCTGACCATCGATCACTGTGTTGCGTTGGAAGATTCCATTCCGGGCGCTACGGCTGCCCTGGCATCGGGCGTACTGACAGTGGGCATTCCCCACCAGGTTCCGTTGCCCGAGTATCCGGGCATGGTCATGTGGGAGACCCTGGTGGGCCGGACCGCAGCGGACGTCAGCCAGCTGATTGCCGACCGCGTCGCACAGGGAAACCTGTTTGAAGGGGCAAACTAGGTGAGCAGCTCCTCCACGCCCCATCATGCTGCCATCAAAAAGGACGGCATTCCATTGGGGAAAATCGCGGGAATCCGCGTATATCTCGCTTACTCGTGGTTCGTTATCGCCGGCTTCACGATCATCGTCTATGGGCCCGCCCTGCTGGTGCGCATGCCCAACCTGGGCATTTGGGCCTACTTTGTTGCCCTCGGTTATGCCTTGCTGCTCGCGCTCTCCGTCCTGGTCCACGAGCTTGCCCATGCGCTCAGTGCCAAAGCGTTCAACTGGCCAACGGAAAAGATTGTCCTGAACCTGTGGGGCGGGCACACCCAGTTCGAGAGCTTCACCGCATCCCCTGGACGCTCTGTCATCGTCGCCCTTGCCGGACCGGTGTCGAACTTTATCCTGGCCGGCGGCATGTGGGCTGTCCTAAGTTCAGGCGTCCTCGGTGGCGTCGCGGAAATCCTGGCAAACATCCTGATGTGGGCCAACCTGCTTATTGGCATCTTCAACGTTCTTCCCGGTTTGCCATTGGACGGCGGCCGGTTGGTGGAGTCGGCGGTATGGAAGGCCACGGGCAGCCAGGACAAGGGGACCATAGCCGCAGGATGGTCAGGCCGCGTCATCGTCGCCGCACTTGTCATCTGGTTCATCGGGGTGCCGCTCCTCAGCGGAGCACCCCTGGACATCAGCCTCATGCTTATAACCGTCCTCGTCTGTGGCTTCCTGTGGATGGGCGCATCGAGCTCAATCAACCACGCAAAGCTCCGCAGCCGCCTTTACCTCGTGAGCGCGGCCGGGCTCGCGGAGCCGGCAGTGGGCCTGCCGAACGCGGCCAGTGTGGCAGACGTCCTGGCGGTATCCCCGGCAGGGAGTCCCGCCGTCGTGATTTGCGGACCCGACGGAAAACCGCAGGGAGTGGTGGATCCGGGGGCAACTGCCGCGGTCCCTCCCGAGGCGGTAGCGACGACGCCGGTCACCGCCGTAGCGCACGCCCTCGCTGCCGGCGCCTACGTCCCGGAATGGTCCAAGGGCCAGGAGCTGATCCAGTATCTGGCGCGGCTGGAAGGCGGCGAATACGCTGTGGTGGACCACAACGGAACCGTGACCGGGCTGCTCCGCCAGCAGGCAGTAGTGACAGCGATAACAGGTAAAGAAGCCCGGGGCAGCGGGCGCGCCTAACACCCTTGCCGGTAGAGTTACGAGCCGGTCCATAAAACAAACAAAACAAACCATCCTTTTCGGCGCCCATACGGCAGCAACACACGGCGGCGCAACCGCCCAGGAGCGAGGAACACCACATGAGCAGCGAAACCGCCGCGGCTGAGACAAGCGCAGGCACTGTCACGGGCGCGGACACAGGCATCAACAAGCCAGCCACTGACTCTGCCACGCAACCAACCGGGGCAGCCCGCCGCCGTGGGCCGTTCCGCGTGGGCGAGCGGGTGCAGCTCACCGATGAGCGTGGCCGGATGAACACCATCACGCTTGAAGTGGGGGGAGCTTTTCATACCCACCGCGGTTTCCTGAACCACGATGAAATCATTGGCAAGGTTGATGGTTCGGTAGTCAGCAACAATATCGGGCAGCAGTACCAAACGCTGCGTCCCTTGCTTTCGGACTTCGTCCTGTCCATGCCTCGTGGCGCTGCGGTCGTCTATCCGAAGGACGCGGGCCAGATTGTCACGATGGCCGATATCTTCCCGGGTGCCCGGGTTGTTGAAGCCGGCGTGGGCTCCGGCGCGCTTTCCATTTCCCTGCTCCGTGCAGTCGGTGACGGCGGCTATCTCCATTCCTTTGAGCGCCGCGAAGAATTCGCCGATATCGCCCGGGGGAACGTCGAGACGATTTTCGGTGGCCCGCACCCCGCTTGGCAGATCTCCCTTGGTGACTTCCAGGAAGAAGTGGTCCGTGCCGAGGCGCCCGGCTCCGTAGATCGCGTAGTGCTGGACATGCTTGCTCCCTGGGAGTGCCTTGACGCCGTGGCAACGGTCCTGGCCCCAGGTGGCGTCTGGATCAATTACGTCGCAACGGTGACGCAGCTTTCCCGCACCGCCGAGGCCATCAGGGCTGACGGACGTTTCACTGAACCGGATGCCTGGGAATCCATGGTGCGCGGCTGGCACCTTGAAGGACTCGCAGTACGCCCGGACCACCGCATGGTGGCCCATACGGGATTCCTTCTGGTCACCAGGCGGCTCGCCGACGGCGTCACTGGAATCTCCGTCAAGCGGCGCCCGTCCAAGACCGAATTCAGCGAGGAAGACCTGAACGCATGGACTCCGGGAGCGGTAGGGGAGCGTGCCGTTTCGGACAAGAAACTCCGCCGTGCCGCACGTGACGCCATCGCCGGAACCAATGTCCAGGACGACCCCCCGGTCACAAACTGAAAAGGTCACAATAGGGTCCGCATTCCGGATGTCACCAAGCACCCTGAGCTTTTCGGGACTAAGGTCTTGTTAAGCGCAGGAAGGGGCTGATGAATCGTGGATACGTCGAACAACAACGACATTGGACGGCCGACGCCGGAGGAAGCTAACGCCGCTGCTGAAGAGGCAGCAAACCGGAGGCTTGCCGCCATCCAGCCGCCCGACCCATCCAGTGAATTGACCGTGGCCGAACGCCAGATCAATATCCTTCGGGACAAGCTTCGCCACATCGACCGCCAGCTTGCCGCCGCCACCCAAAACAACAGCAAGCTTGTCAGCATGCTTGAAACGGCGAAGGGCGAGATCCTTCGTTTGAAGGGTGCTTTGGAGCAGGAAGGGCAGCCGCCCTACAGCTTCGGAACGGTGGTACAGATCAACCCCCGCAGGCAGCCGGGCCCGGGTTCTTCCGGGCAGGCGGCCACGGAGGAATCCGTGGACATTTTCAATGCAGGCCGCAAGATGCGTGTTGGCATCAGCCCGCTGGTAAATGTCAACCAACTCGCAGTTGGCCAGGAAGTCCTTTTGAATGAGGCCCTGCTGGTGGTTGCCGGGCTCGGCTACGAACGGGCGGGTGAACTCGTTACGCTCAAGGAGATGCTGGGCAAGGACCGTGCGTTGGTAGTTGGCCGCGCCGACGAGGAACGCGTAGTCCGCCTCTCAGGAGCGTTGCAAAGCGTGCACCTGAAGGTAGGAGACGCGCTGTCGCTGGATTCGCGCACCGGCTATGCGCTGGAAAAAGTCCCGCGCGCTGAGGTGGAGAACCTTGTCCTGGAAGAAGTTCCGGACATCACCTATCAGGACATCGGCGGCCTTGGTCCCCAGATCGAACAGATCCGCGATGCTGTTGAACTCCCGTTCCTGCATCCGGACCTGTACAGGGAACACGGGCTCAAGGCGCCCAAGGGAATCCTTCTCTACGGTCCGCCGGGTTGCGGCAAGACCCTCATCGCCAAGGCCGTGGCCAATTCCCTGGCTGCCCGTGCCGCTGAGCGCGCAGGCAACACGGACCTCAAGAGCTACTTCCTCAACATTAAGGGACCTGAGCTCCTGGATAAGTACGTTGGCGAGACCGAACGGCACATCCGGCTGATCTTCTCCCGTGCCCGCGAAAAAGCGTCCGATGGCAGCCCCGTGGTGGTTTTCTTCGACGAAATGGATTCGCTGTTCCGTACGCGTGGAACCGGCGTGTCTTCCGACGTCGAAACCACCATCGTCCCGCAGCTGCTCAGCGAGATTGATGGCGTGGAGCGTTTGGACAATGTGATCGTCATTGGTGCCTCAAACCGCGAGGACATGATCGATCCCGCGATCCTCCGGCCGGGCCGCCTTGACGTAAAGGTCAAGATCCAGCGACCCGATGCCGAAGCTGCTGCGGACATCTTTGGCAAGTACATCACCACTGACCTTCCCTTCCATGCACAGGATCTGGCGGAGTATGGCGGAGATGTCCAAGCTACTGTCGACGCCATGATCCAGCGCACCGTGGAGGCAATGTATTCCACCGAGAAGTCGAACGAATACCTTGAAGTCACGTACGCCAACGGTGATACGGAAATGCTCTACTTCAAGGATTTCAACTCAGGCGCCGTGGTTCAGAACGTCGTGGACAGGGCTAAGAAGTACGCGATCAAGGATCTGCTGACCAACCATCAGAAGGGTCTGAGGATCGATCACCTGCTGCGTGCAGTGGTGGACGAATTCCGGGAACACGAGGACATGCCGAACACCACGAACCCTGACGACTGGGCAAGAATCTCAGGGAAGAAGGGCGAACGGATCACGTACATCCGTACGATCGTGCAAGGCAAGGCAGGCCAGGAACCTGGCAAGTCGATCGAGACTACAGCCAACACGGGTCAGTACCTGTGACGGCCAAAACCGAGGGTGTACCCGCGGAAAGGTTGCCTGTAGGCGGCGCCATGCGCGTCATGGGTTCCGAAACCGAGTACGGAATCCATGCGCCATCGGCGCCCGGGGCCAACGCCACCATGATGTCCGCCCGGATCATCCAGGCCTATGCGACGGTCACCCGCCAACGTGCCGCCGGGGGAGCGGAAACGCGGTGGGACTATACGGACGAAGAACCCTTGCACGATGCCCGCGGCTGGACGGTTGACCGGGCAAGTGCCGATCCCAGCCAGCTGACTGACCAGCCGCCAGTGCTCGACGCCGAGGCAGTCGCGTTGGCGTATGGCCGCCAGGAATTGGAACTGGATGGCCAGGACGAATCCGGTTCGCTCCTCATGAACATGGTCCTCGGGAACGGCGCCCGCCTTTACGTGGACCATGCACACCCGGAGTACTCAAGCCCTGAAGTCACCAACCCGCGGGATGCGGTGGCCTGGGACGCTGCCGGCGATCTCGTAGCACTTGCCACGGTGAGGAAAGTAGCGGCAGACACCAGCCTTCCGCCGATCAATCTCTACAAGAACAACACGGACAACAAATCGGTGTCCTACGGCTCGCACGAGAACTACCTCATGCCCCGTTCAGTTCCTTTTGGCGACATCATCCGGGGACTCACACCATTCTTCGTGTCCCGGCAGGTGATTTGTGGGGCCGGGCGTGTGGGGATCGGACAGGACAGTTCCACGGCCGGCTACCAGATCAGCCAACGGGCAGACTTCTTCGAGGCTGAGGTGGGCCTGGAGACCACTATCCGACGCCCCATCATCAACACCCGGGACGAGCCTCACGCGACCGCGGATAAGTACCGGCGGCTTCACGTCATTATCGGCGATGCGAACCTCAGCCAGGTTTCCAACTATCTGAAGTTCGGCACCACGGCCATGGTTCTCAGCCTCATTGAAGCCGGCCAGGCGCCCCGCATCGAAGTCCATGAACCCGTTCAGGCACTGCAGGCCATCAGTCATGACACAACTTTGGCCACTACCGTAAGACTGCTGGATGGACGGCGGGTGACCGCCCTGGATATCCAGTGGATGTACTACGAAGCTGCCGCAAAGCTGGCGCAGGAGACCGGAGTTGCCGATTCCGTCACTGGCGACGGGCACACGCATGGCGTACTTGAACGCTGGGAATCGACCCTGTCACTGCTGGGCAGCGATCCCGCTGCTGCGGCGTCATCCGTGGAATGGATAGCCAAGAAGTCCCTCCTTGAGGGGTATCGGAACCGCGACGGCCTTGGTTGGGACGATGCCCGGCTCGGGTTGGTCGATCTCCAATGGTCCGATATCCGGCCGGAGAAGGGCCTTTACTACCGGATGCTGTCCAGGGACAGGATGATCCGGATCGTCGACGACGCCGACATCGCCAGGGCGGTGGGTGAACCGCCGTCGGACACACGGGCGTATTTCCGCGGACGGTGCGTTTCAAGCTTCGGCAAGGACGTCGTTGGCGCCAGTTGGGACTCGGTCATCTTCGATGTTCCGGGACTTGGGAAACTGCAGCGTGTTCCCACCCGCGAACCACTTCGGGGGACCCGGGCGCTCACAGGAGCCCTGTTTGACCGGCATCAGGAGGCGGGCTCGTTCCTGGCCGAATTGCTGGGCCAAAAACCGCCGCCGCCCAAGGACTGAGGCATTCAGCCACGGGCAAAAATGGTGCCTTGGCAAAGCCGGGCGCAGCAGCCCACGGCGTGGCAATATGGCAGTAGGAAGTCCCCACAACCGGGGGCTGACAGTAGGGAGATGGAAATGGCAGCTCAGGAGCAGCAGCAACCGCAGTCACGGGATACTGAGACTGAAGTAGACGTCCCGGAGGCACCACCGGCAGCACCCGAAGCCCAGGCCTCGGATGCCACCCAGGGTGTGGACGACCTCCTTGACGAAATCGATGGCGTCCTGGAATCCAACGCTGAAGAGTTCGTCAGGGCCTTCGTCCAAAAGGGCGGCCAGTAAGCGGACCCGGACAAACCATGTACTGCCCGGCTGGCGCGAGGCCACCGGGCATCGGAATGCAGAGTCGAAGGAGTGCAGCAATGCAGGACCCATCAACCGGCCCCCTGGCCACCCAGGCAACGTCTTCATTCACGGAGCACCTTCAACGCTCGCGTCCCGAACTCCTTCCGTTCAACCAAACGTTGCCGGCCGGTACCGTTCCGTCCTCGCCGCACGCGACCACCATCGTCGCCTTGACGTATGCCGGCGGCGTGCTGATGGCGGGGGACCGGCGGGCAACCATGGGAAACGTGATCGCCAGCCGGCACATTGAGAAGGTCTTTCCCGCGGACCAGTATTCGGTACTGGGTATTGCCGGTACGGCGGGCCTGGCAATCGATATCACGCGGCTCTTCCAGGTGGAACTGGAACACTACGAGAAAATTGAGGGCACGCTTCTTAGCCTCGTGGGCAAGGCGAACCGTTTGGGTGCGATGATCCGCGGCAACTTGCCCATGGCAATGCAGGGAATGGCGGTGATTCCCTTGTTTGCCGGTTTCGACCACGTATCGGGCACCGGACGGCTTTTCTCCTACGACGTCACCGGTGGGCGCTATGAAGAACAGGAACACCACTCCGTGGGTTCCGGTTCAGTTTTTGCACGTGGAGCCCTGAAGAAACTTTGGAAGCCGAACCTTTCGGAAGAACAGGCTGTGGCCGTCGCGGTTGAGGCGCTCTACGACGCCGCGGACGACGACTCCGCAACGGGCGGCCCGGACCCCGTCCGCCAGCTGTGGCCAGTGGTTTATACGGTCAACCGTGCCGGTAATCGCCGGGTACCTGAACGGGACCTGGCGGCGATAGCCGGTGCCATCGTCGAATCCCGTGCCATCGCCGGACGGGAGGCCTGACATGACGCAGCAGTTCTATGTTTCGCCCGAACAGCTGATGAAGGACCGTGCGGATTTCGCACGGAAAGGCATTGCCCGCGGCCGCTCCGTAGTGGTGATCAGTTGTGCTGACGGCATCGCGTTGATCGCTGAGAACCCGTCACCTTCACTGCATAAAATCGGCGAGATCTACGACAAAATCGCTTTCGCGGCAGTGGGCAAGTACAACGAGTTCGAAAGCCTCAGACAGGCCGGTGTGCGGTACGCGGATGTCCGTGGCTACTCGTACGACCGCGAAGACGTGACCGCCCGGGGATTGGCAAGCGTCTACGCGCAGAGCCTCGGCGCAGTGTTCACCGCCGAACAAAAGCCGTTCGAAGTGGAACTGGCCGTGGCTGAAGTCGGCCTGGCGCAGGAGCAGGACCACCTGTACCGGCTCACCTTTGATGGCTCGATTGCCGATGAGAACGGCTTCGTGGTGATGGGTGGACTTGCCGACCAGATTTCCGACGTCGTAAGCGGGGCTTGGGAGCCCGAGCTTGGTTTTGCCGGAGCCATGAGATTGGCTTTGCGCGCCTTGGCGACGGACAAGGAAGCCGACGCCCTCCCGGCGACCGCCGTCGAAGCTGCCGTTCTGGACCGCGCTTCGGAGAGTCACCGGGGTTCCCGCCGGGCTTTCCGGCGTCTGCTCCCCGAGGACATGACACAGCTGCTCACAGAGGAGGCTTGAGATGGACAAACGCATATTCGGCATCGAGACGGAGTTTGGGATTTCCTATTCCAGCCCCGACTCACGTCCTTTGGCCCCCGAAGAAGTGGCCCGCTATTTGTTCCGCAAGGTGGTGAGCTGGGGCAGGTCTTCCAACGTCTTCCTGACCAACGGTTCACGCCTGTACCTGGACGTTGGTTCGCACCCGGAATACGCCACCGCGGAATGCGACGACCTCGCGCAACTCATCGCGCACGACCGCGCCGGAGAGCTCATCCTGGACGACCTCGTTGATGAGGCCCAGGCCCGGCTCGCAGCGGAGGGTTTCAATGGCACGGTGTACCTCTTCAAGAACAACACCGACTCCGCCGGAAACTCCTACGGAAGCCACGAAAATTACCTCATACCGCGTCGGGGAGAGTTCTCAAGGTTGGCCGAGATCCTCATCCCGTTCCTGGTGACCCGTCAACTCATCGCGGGAGCAGGCAAAGTCCTGAAGACACCCCATGGTGCAACTTTCGCCTTCTCACAGCGGGCAGACCACATCTGGGAAGGTGTGTCTTCTGCCACCACCAGGTCACGCCCCATTATCAACACCCGTGACGAGCCGCATGCCGATGCCGAGTTCTATCGTCGGCTCCATGTGATCGTGGGTGATTCCAACATGTCCGAAACCTCCGCACTCCTCAAAGTGGGCACGGTTGACTTGATCCTGCGCATGATCGAGGCAGGGGTGATCATGCGGGACATGCGAATGGAGAACCCCATCCGGAGCATCCGGGAAATTTCGCATGACCTCACGGGCAGCGCTTTGGTCCGCCTGGCAAACGGCAGGCAGCTCTCGGCGCTCGATATCCAGCGCGAGTACCTTGCAAAGGTCACAGAGTTCGTGGCCGCGAACGGCGCACATAATGCCCACGTGCCGCTTATTCTCGACTTGTGGGAGCGGACCCTGGACGCCATCGAAAGTGGCGATACCAGCACTATCGACACCGAAGTGGACTGGGCCATCAAGAAGAAGCTGATGGACGGTTACATGCGCCGGCACGACCTCAGCCTGGACTCGCCCCGCATTGCTCAACTGGATCTCACCTACCACGACATTTCACGCCAGCGCGGCCTCTTCTTCCTGCTGCAATCACGGGATGCCGCGCGGCGTTTGGTTCCCGAAACCGAAGTGAAGGACGCTGTTGACACTCCTCCACAGACAACCCGGGCCAAGCTGCGGGGAGACTTCGTCCGGAGGGCGCAGGAGCTCGGACGCGACTACACGGTGGACTGGGTGCACTTGAAGCTCAACGACCGCGCACACCAGACAATCCTCTGCAAGGACCCCTTCCGCAGCGTGGACGACCGCGTTGATGCGCTCCTGGACTCCATGGGCTAACAGCCTTTCTGAGCGTACTCCCAGCTTCACGGGCTATTCTGGACCGTGGCCTCTTTCCAAGAGGCCATTGCCTTGGATCTGCCATGCGCCTTTCCGAGTGTCCTTTGCCCCGACGAAAGTGTCTTTTTTGTGCGCCGACTCCTAGCAATTCTTCTTCCTGCCCTGCTGCTCATCACTGCGTGTGGGGGCGGGGGCACGCCAGCCGCCGAGCCCACCAGCCAGTCATCAGGCGATGTCTCCAAACTCGATTCCGTCAAGGTGACCGACAACGGAGATGACAAGGCCCCTGGCCTGGACTTCACCAAGCCGCTCACCGTCGCTGAACCTACCATCAAGGTAGTCAGCGAAGGCAACGGCGACCGTATCAAGGCCGGCCAGGTTGCCGAGCTCGCATACATCGCTGTGGATGGCAATGACGGCAAGACCGTTGAAGACGTCTACAAGAACGGCCCCCAGCCCATTGAGCTGAATGACGAGCTCAAGAAGGGCAACGAGCTGATCTACAACGCCATTGTTGGCGCCAAGATCGGTTCCCACATCGCGTTCGCCGCGCCGGGTTCGGCAGCCCAGGGCGCTGCCGCCGGCTCTACGCAGTTGGTGGTTTTCAAGCTGCTTTCCGCCAAGGAAGCCGCTCCGGTCCTGTCGAAGCCGGAAGGCGAGACAGTCACTCCTCCGGCTGGGCTCCCCACCGTGAAGGAAGACGACAAGGGCATCCCGCAGATCTCGGTTGAAGGCGCAGCCGCTCCGAAGGAACTCATCGCACAGGACCTCATCAAGGGCTCCGGCGCTGCTGTTAAGTCTACTGACACCCTCACAGTGAATTACGTTGGCGTCAATCTTGTGGGCGGCCAGAAGTTCGATTCGAGCTTTGACCGGGGACAGACAGCAAGCTTCGCGCTTTCCGGTGTCATCAAGGGCTGGACCCAAGGCCTGGAAGGCAAGACCGTCGGCTCCCGCGTCCTTCTGGTCATCCCGCAGGACCTTGCTTATGGCGCTGCTGGACAGGGTGAAGCCAAGGGCGATCTCGTCTTCGTCGTTGACATCCTCGGCGTCAAGTAGGCAGCCACCTGATCCGGGACTGGCTAAGCTGGTTCCTGACACCATTCGTCCCTCACACCAAGGAGCAACCATGTCATTTGGTCAGCGTGACTTCGACCGCACCAAGCCCGAAATCGACTTCCCGGAAGGCGACGTTCCCACCGAGCTCGTCATCACGGACCTCATTGAGGGTTCCGGCGCCGAGGCCAAAGCCGGCGACACCGTTTCCACCCACTACGTTGGCGTCGCCTGGTCCACGGGCGAAGAGTTCGACGCTTCCTGGGGCCGTGGCGCTCCGCTGGACTTCCGTGTTGGTGTGGGCCAGGTCATCCAGGGCTGGGACCAGGGCCTGCTGGGTATGAAGGTTGGCGGCCGTCGCCGCCTTGAGATCCCTTCAGAACTGGCGTACGGATCCCGTGGCGCCGGCGGAGCAATCAAGCCCAACGAGGCCTTGATCTTCGTCGTTGACCTCGTAGCTGTCCGCTAGGGCGCAAGCTTCCTGCCAAGGCGCGTTGCCACCCGGCTTTGCCGGGCCGGTGACGCGCCTTGCTGCTTTCGCCCAGGACTTTAGTAACGTAGCAACCGTGTCCGCATCCCGCACTGAACGACTCCTGAATCTCCTGCTTGCCTTGCTCAATACCAGGGTGGGCCTTCCGCGCTCTGTCCTGCGGGAGAAGGTCTATCACGACACCGCCGAAAACGACGTCGCGTTCGGACGGATGTTCGAGCGCGACAAAGTGGATCTGAAACAGTTCGGCTTTGAGATCGAGACCCTCACGGACCCCCGCAATTTCGGGTCCGAGGACCCCGCATCAACCCGCTACCGCATCGGCAAGGACTCCAACAGGCTTCCTGATGTCAGCCTGACTCCCGCTGAATCCACTGTCCTCCTCCTTGCCGCCCAGTTGTGGGAACGTGCTGCCCTCGGCAACGCCGCAGTCAATGCCGTCCGTAAGCTGCAGGCGGCAGGTGGGTTCACCGACGTCGACCTGCCTGCCGGCGTCCAGCCGCGGATCAAGCCAGCCGGACAAGCATTCGACGACGTCGTTGCAGCCATGCACGGCCGGCATGCGGTCCGCTTCGGCTACCTCGCCGGAAGCACCGGCCGTGAGGAAGTACGCGAGGTGGAGCCGTGGGGCCTGGGGAGCCGGTTCGGGCAGTGGTACCTCGTGGGTTTCGACCGGGGGAGGGCCGCCAAGAGGATTTTCAGGTTGTCACGCATGACCACCGCCGTCTCCGTCATACCGGGCAGTTCCTTCGAGCCGCCAGCCGGTTTCAACGCCCGGGCGGAGCTGGATTCCCTCAACGAACTTCCCCTGCAGCAGGCTGTCCTGGACGTAGACGAGGGACGCCTGCTCGCCCTGCGCAAACGTGCTGTTTCCACCGGCCCCGGGGAGGAAGGGGCTGGGAAGGGAACAGACGGCAGGGACAGGCTGGTTGTGGACTTCCGGGACCCCGGGCAGTTCGCCGAGGAACTGGCCTCGTATGGGCCCCACGTCAAAGTGCTTGAACCTGCCGAGCTGCGTGCCGCCGTCGTACGCCGGCTCAAAAGCGCTGCGGACTTCAATGCGTCCCCGGTTATCCCCGTGGAATTTCCCGAGGCTGCGCGCGCGCAGCGATCAAGGAAGCGAACGTCCGAGGACCAACTCACGCGCATGCTGCAGTTGGTGCCGTTCCTCGTCCACCATCAGGGCCTGCACGTGCAGGAGGTAGCGGACCGCTTTGGAATCAGCCGCAAAGCCCTCATTGACGACCTCAAGATACTGATCTGTTCCGGGCTGCCCGGGGGCTACCCGGACGACCTCCTGGACATCCAATGGGAAAACGACCATGTGTACATCACGGAGCATCTGGACCTTAACCGTCCTGTGCGCTTCAGCGAGGACGAAGCCGCCGCGCTGCTGACTGGATTGTCGATGCTCGGCGATCTACCTGCACTGGCAGGTTTGGCCGAGGACGAACCGGGCAGCGCCCTGGAGTCTGTGACCATCAAATTGACGGGCGCTGCAGGACAGGCCGGACGCCTGGCCGGGGCAGTTGCGGGCCAGTCGGTGGCACCCGAGCAATCCGGGGCGTTCGCAACCATTACCCACGCCATCAGGGACGGCCAGCAACTGCGCCTGAGCTACCTTTCCCCGCAGCGGGACGAAGTAACCGAGCGCGACGTGGACCCCCTGCGGCTGTACTCCCTGGACAACACCTGGTACTTCGAGGCCTACTGCCATAGCAAGTCGGGACTCCGGAATTTCCGGCTGGACCGCGTGCAATCCCTGGAACCCAATGGCCGTCCCGTCTCCGGAACAGCAACTGCTGATGCAGACTTTCCGGCAAGGCTCTTCACTCCCAGTGACGACGACGTCCTGGTGGTGCTTGAATTGACCCGGCAGGGCGCTGGCCTGGCTGATGACTACTACGCCGAACGCACGGCTGAATTGCCCGACGGCGGGCTGCTTGCCGAGGTGCGCTTTGGAAATGTGGAGTGGTTACCGATGTTTGTGTCCCAACATGGAGGGACGGTGCGGGTGCTGGACCCTGCGCAGTTGCGCCAGGAAGTCCAGGGTTGGCTCACGGCGGCGCTTGACCAATACGGTGCCGTTTCCTCTTCGGACATCGTGGCTGGCTAGACTACTCAGATGCCTTGGTGGTTTTGGATCCTGCTGTGGATCGCGCTCATAGCCCTGTCGTTGCTCCTCCATGTGACCCTGGGTTATCGGCTGTTCAGGAAATTCATGGCCACTGTTCATGAATTAGGGGACGCCGGCAAACGTTTCAGCCATCTTTCTCCTGCCGCAGAAACCTCCGATGTTGAGGCTCCGGAACGCCACCCGGAGCCGGGATCTGCAATTTTTGCCTCGCCGGAGCAGATGCGTCATGATTACCTGACGGCCAAAGCCTTCCGCCAGGAAGTTCGTCGCCAGAAGCGCGTTCAGCGCAAAGCAGAGCGGGGTCAGCCCCAATCCCTGCACGACATTGAATTCAGATAGACGTAGGATGTATCCAAAAGGAAAGGACCTCCCCACATGAGGCTCGAAGGCTGGCATCTCATCATCATCATCGTTTTGGCTCTGGTGCTTTTCGCCGCACCGAAGCTGCCGTCCATGGCGCGCAGCATTGGACAGTCGATGCGTATCTTCAAGTCTGAAGTCCGGGAAATGAAAAAGGACGGTTCCTCCGAAAAGAAGGAAACGCAGGAACCCTCTGACGCCGTCGAAGGCAGGGTTGTAGACCACCCGGACGTAAAGGCCAAGAACAACGGCGAGACCGACGTTCCGCCCTCCAACCGCGTCTAAGAAGAAGTGGTAGAGACGAAGGGGCGCAAGGCCAACCCCGAAGCCCGGATGGCGCTCCTTGACCATCTTAAGGAGCTCAAGAACCGGCTCTTCAAGGCTGCCATCGGCGTTATTCTTGGGACGGTGCTGGGCTTCATCGTCTACCAACCCCTCTTGGAAGCCCTGATCAAGCCGATCAAAGACCTCAATGAAAAAGAAGGCCGCGCTGCCAGCCTGAACTTTGATGGCGTAGCCAGCTCATTCGACCTCATGGTCCAGGTCTCTGTATTCCTTGGCTTGATCCTTTCCAGTCCTGTCTGGATCTACCAGCTGTGGGCATTCATAGTCCCGGGCCTGCACAAGAAAGAGCGCAGGTTGGCTCTGTCGTTTGTAGCAGCTGCCGTTCCGCTGTTTATCGGCGGCGTCCTGCTGGCATGGCTTGTGTTGCCCAACGCCGTGCGTGTCCTCACGGACTTCACACCGACCGGCGCTTCAAACTTCATTAGTGCCGAAATCTACCTTGCGTTTGTCCTCAGGCTTCTTCTGGCTTTTGGAATCGCCTTCCTGGTGCCGGTGGTGCTGGTTGGGCTGAACCTGGCCGGAATCATCAAGGGCAAGCAACTGGTCAAAAGCTGGCGGATCACCATCTTCCTGGTCTGCCTGTTTGCGGCCATGGCTGCCCCGGGTGCCGACGCCATGAGCATGTTCTACTTGGCGGCGCCCATGCTTCTTCTGTTCTTTGCTGCCATCGGTGTGTGTCTCTGGAATGACCGCCGGCGGGAACGTCGTGCCATCAAGCGGGCTGCTGAGACCGAAGCCACGGCAGATATTGCCACCCCGGCCTCGGATCTGGAGAATCTCTAGACCTCAGGCCATTAGGCTTGGTGCATGTCCTCCATTTCCGGGTCCCAATCACCATCAGACCGCTACCAGGCGGCCGCTCACCGGGCAGCTGAGGCCAAGACATATCTTGGTGCCTTTGCCCGTTCCCTGGACTTCGAATTGGACGACTTCCAACGTGAGGCGTGCCGCTCATTGCAGGAGGGCAGAGGCGTCCTCGTCGCGGCGCCTACCGGTGCCGGTAAGACGATCGTTGGCGAATTTGCCATCTACCTGGCTCTGGAACGTGGCCTCAAAGCGTTCTACACGACACCCATCAAGGCGCTGAGCAACCAGAAATTCTCCGAGCTCGCCGCCAAGTATGGCTCTGCCAACGTTGGCCTGCTGACGGGCGATACAACCATCAACGGTGAGGCGCCCGTTGTGGTGATGACCACCGAAGTCCTGCGCAATATGCTCTATGCCGACTCGGAGACACTCGGCGACCTCGGCTTCGTCGTGATGGACGAGGTCCATTACCTCGCAGACCGCTTCCGCGGAGCCGTCTGGGAGGAAGTCATTATTCACTTGCCCAGTGAAGTGCAGGTTGCTTCGCTGAGCGCCACTGTGTCCAATGCTGAAGAGTTTGGTGCGTGGCTGGATACCGTTCGGGGCGATACTGACGTCATCGTGTCCGAGCACCGGCCCGTGCCACTGTGGCAGCACGTCATGGTGGGCAGGGAGATCGTTGACCTCTTTGCCGGCGATACCACTTTCGATGAAATCGCCCCACAGATACCGGACACCGAGGTACCGGATCTCAGCGATGTTGAGGATGCCGTTGACGAGGCCGTCCTTCCGGCAGAAAGCCGAAAGATCGCAGCCAAGAGTCTTGTGACCTCCACGGCCCGGCAGGCAGTTACCGGCCCTGAGTTCGAAGTGAACCCGGATCTGTTGGCAATGGCCCGATCCGAGAGCCGGATGAACTTCAACGGCCGCTTCGGCCATGGTGGCCGGAGCCGCCGTCGGCAGGACCGCTACCGGGATGAGCGGCAGAGCCCGGAGCAGCGCAGCCCGGTTCGGAAAGCAAGCCGTCCGCAGGTCATTGAGAGCCTTAACCGCCAGGGCCTGTTGCCTGCCATCACGTTCATCTTCTCCCGGGCAGGTTGTGATGCTGCGGTGGCCCAGTGCGCGGCGTCCGGCCTGTGGCTCACCACTGAGCGCGAACAGCAGATCATCGCCCAGCGCGTGGACGAAGCAAGCCACGAAATTCCTGCAGACGACCTTGATGTCCTGGGTTTCTGGGGCTGGCGCGACGGCCTCATCCGGGGCTTTGCGGCTCATCACGCGGGCATGCTGCCCACCTTCAAGGAGGTAGTGGAGAAACTGTTTGCAGATGGCCTGGTCAAGGCGGTGTTCGCTACTGAAACCTTGGCACTCGGAGTCAACATGCCTGCGCGCTGCGTGGTGCTGGAAAAGCTCGAAAAATTCAATGGGGAAGCCCACGTCAACATCACGGCGGGGGAGTACACGCAGCTGACCGGTCGGGCCGGACGCCGCGGCATCGACGTCGAGGGCCACGCCGTGGTCCTGTGGCAACCCGGAACAGACCCCGCGGCAGTGGCTGGCTTGGCGTCACGCCGCACGTATCCGCTGAACTCCAGCTTCACGCCCACCTACAACATGAGCATCAACCTGATTGCCCAATTCGGCCGGGTGCGGGCGCGCGAGATCCTTGAGTCGTCCTTCGCGCAGTTCCAAGCGGACCGTTCCGTGGTGGGCCTCGCCAGGCAAGTCCGTGGACGCGAAGAATCATTGGCCGGCTACGCCAAGTCCATGGAATGCCACCTCGGCGACTTCACGGAGTATGCCCGGCTCCGCCGCGAACTCAGCGACGCTGAGCAGTTCGCGGCGCGCGACCACCAGCGCGCCCGGAAGTCCAGAGTGGCTGATTCCTTAACCCGGCTCATACCCGGGGACGTCATTACCGTCTCCAGTGGCAGGTTGGCCGGACACGCCGTCGTGCTTGATGTCGATCCCAATGCCCGCGAACCGCGGCCGTCTGTCCTCACCTCGGACAACCAGCTGCGTCGTATCGGCGTCCATGACCTCGACGGCCCCATTTCCCCGGTGACCCGCATTCGGATTCCCAAGTCGTTCAACGCCAAGGTGCCCAAGTCCCGCCGTGATCTTGCAGCCTCCATGCGGAACGCGATCAGCGATGAAGCACCCCGCGCCAGGCGGAACAGCAGGCACGAGGACTTCGGTCTGGGCTCGCGTGCCCAGGACCAGGAACAGAAGATCACTGAACTACGCAGGGCGCTCAGGGCGCATCCCTGCCATGGCTGCAGTGAGCGCGAGGACCACGCCCGCTGGGGGGAGCGTTGGTGGAAACTTCGCAAGGAGACAGACGGCCTGGTCCGCCAGATCCAAAGCAGGACCAACACGATTGCCAAGACGTTCGATCGCGTATGCGACGTCCTCTCCGCCTATGGCTACCTCGAAACCGACGACGCCGGGAAGGTCACCATCAGCACGGATGGGCAGCGGCTGCGCCGCATCTACGGTGAGAAGGACCTGCTTATTTCACAGTCCATCAGGCGTGGTGCCATCAACGATCTCGATGCTGCCGAGCTGGCCTCCTTGGCCAGCACCCTGGTGTACCAGGCAAAGCGCGAAGACCGGGGCCTTCGCCCGAGGATGCCCTCGGTTGCACTGGAAACGGCGGTCGACATCGTCGTTCGGGAATGGTCGCAACTTGAGGACATTGAGGAACAGAACAGGCTTCCGCTGACCGGCGAACCGGAGCTGGGCCTCATGTGGCCCATGTATAAGTGGGCCAAAGGCCGCCATCTTCAGGACGTGCTCAGCGGCACTGACCTTGCTGCGGGCGACTTCGTCCGTTGGGCAAAGCAAGTGGTTGACCTCCTGGACCAACTCGCCAAAATTCCACAACTGGATCCCCGCTTGGCGCGGATCTGCCGTGAATCCATCGACCTGGTCCGCCGGGGTGTCGTGGCTTACTCAACCGTCGCCTGACCCGGAACCGTTTTCGAGACCCAGACCTTCTTCAAACGCTCGAGGAGCACACCGCATGAACCAGCCAGGCCTGTCCGCCGGCGACCGTCCCGACGAAAACGTCCGTAAGGTCACCCTTTACCGGAACGGTTCGATCTATACCGCTGCCGATCCGTTCGCTACCGCCATGGTGGTGGATGGTGACACGGTCGCCTGGGTGGGATCCGAACAGGCAGCGACGTCCATCGAGGATTCCACAATGGACGTCATTGATCTTCGGGGCGCCCTCGTGGCACCGGGCTTTGTCGACTCCCATGCGCACTTGACGGAGACAGGCCTCGCTTTGGCGGGATTGTCCTTGACGGGTGTGCGGTCCGGCCGGGAACTGCTCGACGCCGTTGCTGCCGCCAGCGGTTCAGGAACTGTCATTGGCCACGGTTGGGATGAAACAACGTGGCAGGATGCCACCCTTCCAACGCTGGAAGAGCTGGAGCAGGCCTCCGGCGGCAGGCAGGTTTACCTTTCCCGCATTGACGTTCACTCCGCCCTGGTTTCATCCTCCCTGGCGGCCTCGGCAGGCCTTGCCGGCATGGACGGCTTCTCCGGGGATAGTGGTCGCGTAGTCAGGACAGCCCACACCGCCGCCCGTCTCGCGGCGCGGAGCTTCAGTGACGCCGAACGGAGTGGATATCAGGAACGCGCCCTGCATTATGCGGCTTCCAACGGCTACGTTGCCTTGGCTGAAATGTCGGCCCCACACATTTGCGGCCCGGAAGATCTTCGCATGGCCATGTCCTGGAACAGGCAGACCGGAAAACCGCAGGTTCTGCCGTATTGGGGCGAGCTGGCGTCATCGGAGGATCACGCCCGCACGATCCTGGACGGCCTGGGCCCCGGGGTCCTGGGCCTGGCGGGTGACCTGAACATCGACGGTTCCATCGGGTCACGGACAGCTGCCTTGAGACAGGATTATTCCGATGCGCCGGGCCAACGCGGCACTTTGTATCTTTCAGCGGATGAGGCCGCCAAGCACCTTGCTGCGTGCTCACTCCTGGGCGTCCAGGCCGGTTTCCACATCATTGGCGATGCCGGCCTTGATGTTGCGCTTGACGCATTGGACGCCGCAGCCGCCGAGGTGGGGGAGCAGCGGATCCGCGCAGCAGGCCACCGCTTTGAACATGTTGAGCTTGCCGATCAGGCTGCAGTCGAGAAGCTGGCCAAATACTCGGTGACAGTCAGCATGCAACCGGCATTCGATGCTATGTGGGGAGGGTCCGGAGGTCTCTACGAGCAACGGCTTGGCGGACGCAGCAAGGCCATGAACACCTTGGCTGCGTTCTACGCCAGCGGAGTTCCAATCACCTTTGGCAGCGATAGCCCCGTGACACCACTCAGCCCTTGGTCAAGCATCCGGGCCTGCCTGGAACACAGCAACCTGGACCAGCGCATTTCAGCCCGTGCGGCGTTCCTTGGCCACACACGGGCAGGCTGGCGGGCCACCAAGCACAGAAACCCTCTGATGGGCCAACTCGTGCCCGGTGCGCCGGCCAGCTTCGCGGTTTGGGAAGTTGAGGAACTCATGGTCCAGGTAGCGGATAGCCGTGTGCAGTCCTGGAGCACCGATCCCCGTGCCCGCACTCCCTTGCTCCCTGCCCTGGATACCGGCAGTGATCCTGTATGCCTGCAGACGGTGAGGGAAGGCCAGGAGCTCTTCGCTCACGAATCCCTCCGGGTCTGAGGGCACTATTTCCTTGCCTTCGAATGCTCCGCCTGAACTGGGACGATGCACGAACGCGCAGGTCAACCGCGGGTTGACAGCTTTTGTAAAGTCCGTAGCATTGAGGCTCAACGGATCGTTAAAGCTTGGGGTGATCCCGGGAGTAATGGTCTGGTCGCGGCCAGGACGTAGCCTGGTGGCGGTACGCGAGTGGGCAGGCCCATAGGGCCCCAGAAAACAGTTCGTCCGGAAATTTACCTGTCCGGACAACACTGGTCCTGGGTCTATGGACCTGCCCGCAGCGCTTAAGTTTGTGTGGCCGGGGCCACAGCTGCCCTTAGCAGTGCACAGGATCGTCCTATAATGGAGAGTTGCGCCAGAACGCCAGCCTTGAGGCTGGTCCGGCACACTGACCGCTCCATCAAGGAAAGGCCTCTTCTTGCGTGTCCTGACGATCATCCCTACCTACAACGAGCTGGAATCGCTCCCCAAGACATTGGGTCGGCTGCGGACCGCAGTGCCTGAGTCGGATGTCCTGGTGGTTGATGACAACAGCCCGGACGGCACGGGACAACTTGCTGACGGCATAGCCGCCGAGGACAAGCAAGTGCACGTACTGCACCGCAAAGGCAAGGAAGGCCTTGGCGCGGCCTACATAGCCGGCTTCAAGTGGGGCCTTGCCGCCGGGTATGACGTTCTCGTGGAGATGGACGCCGATGGTTCCCACAAGCCCGAGCAACTGCCCCTCCTCCTTGATGCGGTGAAAGAAGGCGCCGACCTCGCCATGGGCTCGCGCTGGGTACCGGGAGGCAGCGTTGTGAACTGGCCGCTCTACCGCCAGGCAATCTCGCGCATCGGCAGCACTTATGCCCGCATCATGCTTGGCTTGAAAATCAAGGACGTCACCGGCGGCTACCGTGCTTTCCGCCGCAGCACACTTGAAGCCCTCAAATTGGACGAAGTGGATTCAGTGGGTTACGGCTTCCAGGTTGACCTTGCGTGGCGTGTTGCCAAGCTCGGCCTGCGCATTGAGGAGCGCCCCATCACCTTCGTTGAGCGGGAACTCGGCGCATCGAAGATGAGCGGCAACATCGTGGTGGAAGCCATGATCAACGTCACTAAATGGGGCCTGGCAGCACGCTGGGCCAAGCTCACCGGCAAACAGCCGGCCCTCGCAAAGCAGAAGTAGCTTCCAGAAAGAAAAGGCCGGACCGGTTCCGCAAGGAACCGATCCGGCCTTTCCATTTGAGTCCGAAGACTAAGCTGAGCGGCGCTCTCCGCGGCGCTCACGCAGGATGTTCAAACGATCCTCAAGGATCTGCTCCAGCTCCGGAAGGCTGCGGCGTTCCAGGAGCATGTCCCAGTGGGTACGGACGGCCTTCTCGTTGGCGTCCACGGGACGCTCGCCGTCTACGAGCAAGGCTTCCTTGCCAGTCTTGGAAACCCAAACAGGGGGGATCTCGGCTTCAGCAGAGAAGGTGACGAAGACCTGCTCGCCATCCTCGCAGCGGTATTCAACCCGCTGGCGCGGTGCCGGTTCAACGCCGGACTCGGTTTCCATGCTTTGGGCGCCAAGACGCATACCCCGCAGGCTGCGATCGCTCATGATTACTCCCTCTGTCTGTTCGCGGAGCCTGAACTCCGCGCTAGCCGTAAGCCGTTTTCGCGGTCCCTACGGACTACTTCTGCACACCTTGCATCACTAATTGCAACGCCTGGCCAAGCTTTAATGTTCCATCCACACTGAACCAGCCGGACAAATATCCCATTATACGCGGATCGATGGTCAGTACCCAAAAGCAATGCACAACGCGATGAGCGGCCAGCCGTTTGGCTGACCGCTCACCTGCCTCACACAGAGTTACTCTGTGGGCCTTGACTGTGATGCCGTAGTGGATTCCACGGGAGTTACTGGCTCCGAAGCAGCAACTTTGTTGCTGCCGCCAAAGAAGCCGGCAGCATCGGAGTCACCATTGGCGCCCCCGAGCGCACTGCCAATGCCCTTCAGGGCCTCACCAACTTCACTGGGGATGATCCAGAGCTTATTGGAACTGCCCTCAGCAAGCTTGGGTAGCGTCTGCAGGTACTGGTAAGCCAAGAGCTTCTGGTCCGGGTTGCCCTTGTGGATGGCGTCAAAGACTTTCTGGATGGCCTGGGCTTCACCGTCTGCCCGAAGGATTGCGGCCTTGGCATCACCTTCAGCTGCAAGGATGGCAGCTTGGCGCTGGCCTTCTGCTGTAAGGATTTGTGACTGCTTGGTTCCCTCAGCCGTCAGGATGGCTGCTCGACGGTCGCGCTCTGCACGCATCTGCTTTTCCATCGAGTCCTGGATGGAGTGGGGCGGATCAATAGCCTTCAGTTCCACACGCGAGACGCGGATGCCCCAGCGGCCTGTTGCTTCATCCAACACTCCACGCAGCTGGCCATTGATCTGGTCGCGGGAGGTCAGTGCCTCTTCGAGGTTGAGGCCACCTACAACGTTACGAAGCGTGGTAGTGGTCAGCTGCTCAACCGCCTGGATGTAATTGGCGATTTCGTACGTGGCTGCCCGTGGGTCCGTCACCTGGAAGTAGACCACGGTGTCGATCGAAACCACGAGGTTGTCCTCGGTGATGACTGGTTGCGGCGGGAAGGACACCACCTGCTCACGGAGGTCGAGCAACGGCAGGAGCCGATCGACGAATGGAATCAGGATGGTAAGGCCCGGGTTGAGTGTGCGCTGGTACTTGCCGAGGCGTTCAACGACGCCGGCACGCGCCTGCGGGATGATCCTTACCGAGCGGACCAACACGATGATGACAAAAATGACGAGAACAATCAGCACAACTGCTGCCGCTGTTCCTCCTAAACCGTCCATGCGTCTCCTTGATTCCCCAATTGCGTGGCTTGCTTTGGCCTTTTGCGGGCAGGCTGCCAACCTGTCCGCAGAATTCTGGTTTTCCGGTTCGAATCAGCGCGGGCTGTTTTCGGCAGGCGAGGCAACTACCGCCGTCGCCCCGTCAATCCTGGTGACCTGAACGGTAGCGCCGGCGTCCAGGACTCCGGCGGTGCTGCGCGCGCTCCAGACGTCGCCGCCGATCTTGACCAGGCCGCTGGTGCCCGTGACCGCTTCAATGACCAGGGCGGGCTGACCGATGAGCCGGTCGATATTCGTCCGCTGTTCTGCTGGTCCTTTATGCAGGTGTTTCAGGGCAACCGGCCGGACGAAGGCGATCATCAAGAGGGAGACCACGCTGAAGATGACGATCTGGAGCCAGAAATCGGCCCCGGCGAAGTCGGCTATGAGCCCTGCCAGTGCGCCGCCGCCGAGCATGATGAAGAAGAGGTCGAGGGTTAGCATCTCCACCACCGCGAACGCGAGGAAGACCGTGAGCCAGAGGGCCCACCAATTCTCGCCGAGCCATTCAAACATCATTTCCCCCTTGGTCCCGGACCCCGCCGTGGACGGGGTCACAGTCGCTGTTCCTCCATCCTAGCCCGACGCTGAGTTCCTCGTCAGGAAGCCGAAGCACCCACGGTGAAGAGGCTGATACGGAACTTCGCCGTCGTTGCTACGGGTCCATCCGCAGCGGCCAGCTGTGCGAGTTCTTCGGGCTTGATGTGGTGACCGGCCGGCCCCATGTAGGCGATGTCGGCCAACTCGGAGCCCTTGAGGGTGAGGGGCATGTCCAGGTTGTACGCTGAATTCGCGCGGAAATAGCCGCCCAGGGATTCAGCCAGGCGCTCGGCCTTGCCTTCCTCAATACTGAGCATTCCAGTGCGGGCAGCGATTTCAGCCAAATGTCCTGGCTGCGGCGTCACCACAATCAGCTGTCCACCAGGCCGCAGCACCCGGGCGAACTCTGCCGGGTTCCTCGGAGCGAACACCACAAGGACCACATCCACGGCGTCGTCGGCGACAGGCAACCGGCGCCAAATGTCCCAGACGAGGTTGGCAGCATCCCCGTTGAGTCGTGCGGCCCGCCGTAGTGCGAATTTGGAAATGTCCAGCCCGATGGCAGAAGCCGGGGTCGTTTCCAGAACGCGGTGGAGGTAGTGCCCGGTGCCGGTTCCGGCGTCGAGAACCACGGCCCCGGGCCGCTGCAGCGATGCGGCTGCCAGACCCGCGACGCGATCAGACAAAGCAGCATAGTGTCCGCTGTCCAGGAATCGCCGCCGGGCGCCCACCATTTCCGCCGAATCAGCTTCGAAGACTGTGCCCTTACCTGTGAGCAGGTTGAAGTAACCCTGTTTCGCGGCATCGAAGACATGCCCGGAATCGCAAACAAGCCTCCGCTGTGGATCCACGGCCAGCTGGAACCGCCCTTCGCAAACGGGACAGCGGAGGGCGGCAACGGCATCGGACAACATGGATTCAATCCTACGTTGGGCCGGAGTGTCTGGTGCCTGCGCCAGGGCTGCGGGGCTAGGCTCACCAAGGTGAAACCCGAGCAACTGCCTTTGTTGAACTCCGTCTCCGCCCCGGCCATCCATCCGGACGGTACCAAAGCCGTGGTATCCGTCGTCAGGCCTGATTTCGACGCCGATGCCTACGTCGGTCAATTGTGGAATGTACCGCTGGACACCAGCAAGCGCCCGCGACGTATCACCCGTGGGTTCAGGGACACTTCACCGGCTTTCTCCCCTGACGGCCTGGTTTTGGCCTTCCTGCGGAGCGACTTTGAGGGAAAAGCACAATTGTTCGTTGTGGAGTCGGCAGGGGGCGAACCACAGCAGGTCACGGATCAGCACGGCGGGGTCAACGGGTTTGCGTGGTCTCCCGATTCCCATCGCGTGGTGTTCACCAGCCGTGTTGCGGAACCGGGCCGATATGGAACGGTCGACGGCGTTGCTTCCGGAAGCGAAGACGCCCGGCTTATCGCCGTGAGCCTGTTGTCATTCCCCGTGGCAGAGCGGCCCACGAACAGCCTGGCGCCAAGGTAACCGGAGTCCCCACTGCAATGCAGATGACGTTCGGCGAATCGGACCACGAGGCGCCGTGCTTCTCGGCTGACGGCAGCTTCATATATTTCGTAGCGGCTCTCCATGACGGGCATGATGACGACCTCGTAACGTCCGTGTACCGGATTAAGGCAACAGGCGGCGAGCCAGAGCCCATCAAACCCAACAATCCAAAACTGCAGACCGTCACGGCCGTGCGGGCGTCCGCCGATGGCCGATCGCTCTTCTTCACCGCGCAGGACCTGGGCGATACAGGTCGGGATTTTGTGGCGCGCAACGGCGTTCTCTACTCAATGCCTGTCAGCGGGGGAGATGCGGTTGCCCTCACCGACGTCGAGCATTTGGACGTCTCAGGTCCGCTGGAACCGAGCGGACCTGACAGCGTCCTTGTACTGAACACGGCGCTGGGCAGCGTGGAGCTCCTCGATATCACCGCGGCAGGCAGCATTACTCCTCTGGTCCATGGAGCCCGGGTAGTCAATGGAGCCACCGTAGCCGCCAACGGCGAAATAGCCGTGAGCTTCCAGGACGCTTCCACCGCTGGCGACGTCGCCTCCCTGGAGCGAGGCGAACTGCGCCTGCTGACGGACTTCTCGGCGGAACTGCGGAATAGTTCCCGCGTCAGTGAGCCCATGGAATTCCAGGCGGATGCCAAGGACGGGTACCCGGTGCATGGTTGGTTGCTGCTGCCTGACGGACCAGGGCCACACCCTGTCCTGCTCACTATCCACGGGGGTCCGTTCTCCCAATACACGGGAGCCTTCTTCGACGAAGCGCAAGTCTATGCAGCTGCAGGATACGCAGTAGCCATGTGCAACCCGCGGGGATCGTCAGGCTATGGACAATCCCATGGGCGCGCCATCAAGGAGCGCATGGGGACCCTGGACATGCAGGACGTGCTCGCCTTCCTAGACGCTGCCTTGTCCACGCATACAACTTTGGATGCAGATCGTATGGGCATCATGGGCGGATCATATGGCGGCTATCTCACGGCCTGGACCATTGCACACGACCACCGTTTCAAAGGGGCAATTGTCGAACGCGGGTTCCTGGACCCGGTCAGCTTCGCGGGGACGTCCGACATCGGCTGGTTTTTTGGTGGCGAGTACGCCGGGGCGACGCCTGGGCAGCTGGTGGCACAGAGCCCTTTGGCCGTAGCAGCCTCGGTGGAGACACCGACTTTGGTAATCCACAGCGAAAACGATCTTCGGTGTCCTCTGGAACAGGGGCAGCGTTACTTCGCCGTGCTGAAGGAGAGAGGGGTTGAGACCTCGTTGCTGGTCTTTCCGGGGGAGGACCATGAATTGTCCCGCTCCGGTACGCCGCATCACCGCAAGCAACGGTTCGAGCACATCCTTGCATGGTGGGCCGCGCACCTCCCTACGGCATCAAACCGCCTGCCGGACTGAGGCAGGCTACGCACCGGCTAGCTGTGCAGGAAACCCAGGGTCCGCCGCGCATCTCCAATGTCCGGATTGGACCACCGCAGGGAGTGTTCCGCGTTGCTGGAAAGCGAGCGCAGCTCCGCCTTGTCCAGATAGAGAATTCCCTGTAAGTGGTCCGTTTCGTGTTGCACTATGCGTGCCTGCCACCCTGAGAACCATTCCTCCACTGGGCGCCCCTCTGGAGTCAGATAGCTCAATTCCACATTGCGGTATCTGGTGACCACCGCTTGGTAGCCGCTAACGGACAGGCACCCCTCATAGAATGACGCTGTCTCGTTTCCCAGAGGCCGATATTGAGGGTTCAGGACAGCCATGAACTCCAGTGGCTCCCTGTGACGGACCGTTGCCGACTCGGGATCCACCTCGTACTTGTCTTCAAGTACCGCCAACTGCAGCGGAATGCCCAACTGCGGAGCCGCCAGCCCAACCCCCGGCGCGGCAAGCATGACCTCACGCATCCGCTCGATGAACGCCGCCAATTCAGTGCCATCAAGCTGCCCGTCATATGGCGCCGCCTGTTGCCGGAGGACGGGGTGCCCGGCTTGAACGATCGGCGGAAGCTCCTCTGTTTCAAGTAACCGCAGGACTGCGTCCCTGATCTGGAGGGGATTAAAGTCAGTAGCCGGGCTGGGCGCCTCGGAGTGAGGTTGCTGCGTCATGACTTGAGCCTAACGCCAAGGCTGCTCTTCGTGCCTGTGTCCTGCACTCGGGGTGCGCCCTTGCCGGGCCTGGATCTCCACGTTCAGCTAGGCTCGTCGGATGAGTATCAGCACCCCTCTGGACCATGTACTCGGGTTTATCAGGACGGTTGAATCCGGCGGCGGCGCCGCCGAGATCAGCCCGTACCTTGCCCACGACTTCACCCTTACGGAATGGCCGCACGCACTATCCAGGACCGGGTCCACCAGGACCCTTCAGGAGACTCTCACAGGCGCGGACCACAGTAAGAACATCGTGGCGAACCAGAGCTTTGAGGTGGTCCGTACCACCTGCGAAGGCAACCGGGTAGTCCTTGAGATGAACTGGTCAGCCACATTGCTCCTGGACCTCCCGCACTGGGATGCGGGTGAGACCATACGTGCGCGGAGCACCGCTGTCTTTGAGCTGCGGGACGGTCTAATCGTCAGCCAAGACACCTACGACTGTTACTACACCCTTCCTGAACAGGCACCGTCATGAATGAACACGCGCCACCTAGCGCATGGTGAAGCGCCGTTCGACCAGGGCGGAGACACCCGGCAGTTCCAAGGCATGGGCAAAAAACGCGTTTCGGGATGCCATGATTGCCGGATGCAGGGGCCTGCCAAGGGCCATGTTCAACCCGGCCTGCTGCGAAGCCCGGGCTGCCGCCCGGCGTCGTTCCTTCTCGAACTGCTGAAGCTGGCGACCGACGTCATGTCCCCTGAGGGAGGCATCAACGAGAGGTGCCAAGGCAGCGGCGTCAAGCCATCCAAGGTTCATTCCCTGGCCTCCGATAGGGCTGATCTCGTGGGCGGCATCGCCCAACAAAACCGTCCTGCCATGGACCATTCTCTTCACGAGCCGTGATTGGACCTCGAAAGCGCTGAGCATGGTGTTGCTGCCGGGGTCCACGCCAACTCCCGTCCGGGCTTCCACCAACGCAGCCAGGCCTGCCGCCGTCGGGCTTCTTGCGGGGGCTCCAAGCCGTACCACCCACCGGCGAACATCCCCAGGCAAGGGGAACGACTCCACGATCCCCTCGGGCTCAAGGTAAAGAACTGCGTCATCTCCGTGCCCTGTGGTGTCGATGAAGTCTCCCATCAGGTAGCAGTCCGGATAGGTGCGTACGGAAAGGCCCGGGAAAAGGCTCTGGCGAATCATGGAGTGGGCTCCGTCGGCTGCCACCAGCAGGCGGCTTGTGTAGGCGAGGCCACCGGACGGCGAGTCGGCCAGGACGCTGACCGTGCCGCCGTCGTCGACAAATTCCGTGACAGTGGCGCCGCGGATGATCGCGTCCGGATCCAAAGCCATGACCGCCTGTTCAAGCACCCGTTCCGTTTTGCGTTGTGGGACGGCAAGAATGAACGGAAAGTCCGGGTCCCCGTTGAAGGGCAACCCGGCCACCCTGGCGCCTTTGCTGTACGCAACGCCCCGCTCGATGCGGACGCCGGATGCCACCAAAGTCGCCGCGAGACCGGCATGGTCCAGTTCCTTTAGAGCCGGAGGGTGAATCCCAATTGCCCGTGAACGGTGGCTCCGGTTCGATCGGCGTTCCAGTATGCGTACACGGTGCCCATGTTGGAGCAGCAGAACGCCCATGAACAACCCAACAGGCCCGGCCCCGACGATGACGACGTCAAGCATGTTGGTAGACGAGCAGGTTGTGCCATGGGCCGTTCCGTTCCACGCTCCAACCCACCGGAGCCGCCCGTTGGAGCTCTGCGGCGGTAAAGCTTCGCTTGATGGAAACCAAGCCGTCTCCGCAAATATAGGAGCCGACACCCAACGGCCAGAAGCCGGCGGCGAAAAGGAGGTAAGCGGCGTTGCTGCGTTTGAGGTCGTTGTGGAGCACCAGACGCTTGGCCAGAGCCTCGGAGTCCCGCACGACGGCGGTGAATTGATCGGCGTCGAGGTGGTGGAGGATGTGGTTGGACAGCACAATATCGAACGCGCTGCCTTCCGCGACAAGTTCGGCACTATGGGCCTGCCGGAAACGGACACCCTCAACGGCTGGGGAGCGGCTGGCAAAGTCGTAGGCGCGCTGGTCCGGATCGATGGCCGTGACCAGCAAAGAGAACCCGTCCCTCGCGGCCCATCCGGCCAGGCTTCGGGCAACGTCCCCACCACCGCAACCGATGTCCAGCACCGACGCCGTACCGGTAGAGGCCAGAATCGGCCGAAAGCGGTCACGGTAAATGCGGTGCCATCCCGAAAGGAGGCCGTTGACCACCGGGAAGCGGGCATAACTACGGTTGAGGCGCTGGAGATCGCAGTCAGACCGGTCCATGTCCTCGATGGCATCCACGTCCCTGTCTTTCAGGGACCCCCACGGGCTCACAGAGTGGGAGAGACCAACGTAAAGAGGCCAGTCTCCACCGTGAGTCCGGGGCCAAAAGCCATGGAACAGATTGGTTCCTCGCGCTGGCTTGGCGTTTGTCCGAGCATGTATTTCAGGACAAAGAGCACCGTGGCGCTGCTCATGTTGCCGTATTCCCTCAGTGTTTCCCTGGCTGGGACCAGTTGCTCCTCGGTTAGTTCGAGCTTGGATTCGACCTTGTCCAAAATGCTTCGTCCGCCAGGATGGATGGCCCAGTGCGTTATTTCGCGGTAGGGGAGTCCCGCCAGTTGTGGCTCTTTGGCGAGCAACGGCTCCAACGCGCCAGTTATGTGTTCCTCGATGATGTGGGGCACGTAGGAACCCAGCACCATTTCGAATCCTTCGTCGCCGATGTTCCAGGCCATGGCTTCTTCGCCCACGGGCGTGAGGACCGTTTCAAAGTGGTCCAGCCGGATCACGGGTTCGGGCCCTTGGGGTTCTTTGGCCGTTACGATGGCCGCCGCCGCGCCGTCGCCGAATATCGCTGAACCCATGATGGTGTCCGGGTCGTTGGAGGTCCGCACGTGCAGTGAACAAAGCTCCACACAGATAACCAGAACGACGGCGGCTGGATCAGCCAGGCAGAACTGCTTGGCTGCCTTCAGGGCTGGAAAAGCCGCATAACAGCCCATGAAGCCCAGGTGGTATCGCTGCACGGCGGGGTTGAGTCCAAGTGCCCGGACTACCTTGTAGTCGGGACCGGGGTTGAAGAATCCCGTGCAGGAAACGGTGATGACGTGGGTGATGTCATCGAGGTCAATGTCAGGGACCCGCGCCACCGCAGCCTTGCCGGCCTCGATGAAGAGTTTGGTGGCTTCCGTAGCAAAGATCTCGTTCCGGACTTTGGTGCTGGGGCTGAGCACTTGATTGCTCGAGAGGTCAAAGAACCGTGGATTTTCCGGATGTGCGTCGAGACTCAGCTCTTCCACCGCCGTATACCGGGTATCTATCGCTGCTGAGTCGAAGCACGTGGAGACCAACCGCGACCCGAGCCGCGTCAGTCCTGGTTGAGCTGCAAAGACGTCCCGTGCCTGCGACTGCACGAGGATGGTTGGCGGAACTGCGGTTTCAAGGGACCTCATGTATACCGGCATGCTTCATTCTTAGCGAGTCGGCGGCTGATGACAATGGTTGGAGCGGCTCAGGCTTCGCGTCCTCCCCGAGGCCCGTGACGCTGGCCGCTAGTGTGGACACTGACCGTTGCCGCATTCGCGACGACGAACGAGAATTTTACGTACTGACCTCAGGCTGGTCAGACCTGGCCAGGCGACGCCGACGGGGGACTGTTGGGTGGCGCCGCCTAACAGATGGAGCGATCATGAGCATTGCCACGAGCACCGACACCCAGTCTCCTGCGTCGCATGTAGCGGACACCCACGACCTCATACGGGTGCAGGGTGCGCGCGAGAACAACCTCAAGGACATCAGTGTCGAGATCCCCAAACGTCGCCTGACGGTGTTCACGGGTGTCTCCGGCTCGGGCAAGAGTTCGCTGGTCTTTGGGACCATCGCGGCCGAGTCCCAGCGCATGATCAATGAGACCTACAGCGCTTTTGTCCAGGGCTTCATGCCTTCATTGTCGCGGCCGGACGTGGACATGTTGGAAGGCCTGACGACGGCCATCATCGTTGACCAGGAGAGGATGGGATCGAACCCGCGCTCAACCGTGGGCACTGCGACAGACGCCAATGCCATGCTCCGTATTCTCTTCAGCCGGCTCGGGCAGCCCCACATCGGATCGCCGAACGCGTACTCGTTCAATGTGCCTACCGTCAAGGCCAGCGGGGCCATCACAGTGGACCGCGGTGAGGGCAAAACGAAGACGGAAAAGGCCAGCTTCAATCGCCTCGGCGGTATGTGCTCACGCTGCGAGGGAATGGGCTCGGTCAACGATTTCGATCTCACTGCACTGTACGACGACAGCAAGTCCTTGAACGAAGGCGCCCTCAGCATTCCCGGATACACGATGGATGGTTGGTATGGCCGGATCTTCAGCGGATCGGGCTTCTTCAACATGGACAAGCCAATCGCGAAGTTCACCAAGAAGGAGCTCCACGACCTCCTGTACCGGGAACCGACCAAAATCAAGGTTGAAGGCATCAATCTCACCTATGAAGGCGTCATCCCCAAAATCCAGAAATCGATGCTCTCCAAGGACGTCGACGCACTTCAACCCCACATCCGCGCCTTCGTAGAGCGGGCCATCACTTTTACAACCTGTCCGGAATGTGAGGGCACCAGGTTGAGCCCGGAGGCACGTTCTTCCAAGATCAAAGACAAGAGCATTGCCGATGTCTGCAAGATGCAGATCAGCGACCTTGCCGTTTGGATCCGGGAAATCGATGAGCCCTCAGTGGCTCCGCTTCTCAAAGGACTGCAGCACCTCCTGGACTCCTTCGCCGAGATAGGTCTCGGATACCTGTCCCTCGATCGGCCTGCCGGAACCTTGTCCGGGGGAGAGGCGCAGCGAACCAAGATGATCCGGCATCTGGGCTCATCGCTGACTGACGTCACCTACGTCTTCGACGAGCCAACCATCGGCCTGCATCCACATGACATCGAGCGCATGAACCAGTTGCTGCTGCAGTTGCGGGATAAGGGCAATACTGTGCTGGTAGTCGAGCACAAGCCTGAAACGATTGCGATCGCTGACCACGTGGTGGATCTCGGACCTGGCGCAGGCACCGGCGGCGGAACAGTCTGCTTCGAAGGCGATCTGGATGGACTGCGGGGGAGTGACACCATCACTGGACGCCACCTGGACGATCGCGCATCCATCAAAGAGCAGGTACGGACGGCTTCCGGCACTCTTGAGGTACGTGGAGCTTCCACCAACAATCTTCAAAACGTGGACGTGGATATTCCACTGGGCGTGCTCTGTGTACTCACGGGTGTGGCCGGATCAGGCAAGAGCTCGCTCATTCACGGCTCGGTGGCCAAACGTGACGGGGTCCTCGTGATCGACCAAGGTGCCATCCGGGGTTCCCGCCGGAGCAATCCTGCAACTTACACAGGGCTGCTTGAGCCCATACGCAAGGCGTTCGCCAAGGCCAATAATGTGAAACCGGCTCTCTTCAGTTCCAATTCGGAGGGCGCGTGCCCCACCTGCAATGGCGCTGGAGTGATTTACACGGATCTTGGCGTCATGGCGACGGTGGAATCAACGTGTGAGGAATGCGAAGGCAAACGCTTCCAGGCCTCCGTATTGGAGTACAGGCTTGGCGGGCGCAATATTGCAGAAGTGCTTGCAATGTCTGTCGACGAGGCTGAGACGTTCTTCAGCGAAGGTGAAGCACGCACACCTGCCGCCCACAAGATCCTGGACCGCCTCGCCGACGTCGGACTCGGTTACCTGACGCTCGGACAGCCGCTCACCACACTTTCCGGCGGGGAACGCCAGCGGCTCAAGCTGGCTACGCAAATGTCCGAAAAGGGCGATATTTACGTCCTGGACGAACCAACTACAGGCCTGCACCTGGCCGACGTCCAAAACCTACTGGGAATGCTGGACCGCTTGGTCCAGTCGGGAAAGTCAGTCATTGTGATCGAACATCACCAGGCCGTCATGGCACATGCCGACTGGATTATCGACCTCGGACCAGGTGCCGGACACGACGGCGGCAAGATCGTTTTCTCCGGTACGCCCGCTGACCTTGTGGCTGACCGCCCGACGCTGACCGGCAAGCACCTGGCCGCTTACGTCGGCGCTTGATATTTGACTGGCTTGAAAAAATGCCAATACGCCTTGTTTTAGAGTGGCCAGCCCAAGCTTCCTAGTAGAAGTTTCCGCCTTATCTCTTGACTATCCCTTGTGACATGACACACACTTACTCAGGACTTTGGACTATTTACAGACCATTAAGGATCTTGAGAATCGGGGGAAGCATGTCCACATTTTCGTCAGCGTCAGTCAAGGATGACAAGAGCCACAGGAAGGAAACCCTCAGGAAGAACTATTTCCGGTTTGCGACCACCGCAGCCGTAGTGGCTGCCCTTATGTCAGCCACGTCGTGCGCAACACCTCCTGCCACCAACGCTCGTCCGGCAGCCGAATGCCGCCAACTCGACGCCCAACTGCCATGGCCAGGGGAGGTCCGTGAACAATTGCAAAAGACCATTGACGCCCACAGCAGCTGCACCGGAACAGCCCGCGGAGATAAAGCTCCAGTCGCAATCTTCGACTGGGACAACACCGTGGTTAAGAACGACATCGGCTACGGCACGAACTTTTGGATGCTGCGGAACGACAAAGTGCTGCAACCAGCCAATAAGGATTGGAAGAGCACAAACCGCTACCTGACCGATGCGGCAGCGAAGGCACTGGCGGTGGCATGCGGTACCGACACGCCCGCAGGCCAACCCCTGAAGACCAGCAGCAACACGGAGTGTGCCGATGAAATCCTCGCCATCCTTGAGGACAAGACGCGTTCCGGCGAACCGGCCTTTGAGGGCTTCAATGCCCGCCACCTCATAGGCGCCTACGCCTGGGGTACGGCCCTCTCTGCCGGATATACGGAGGAGCAACTTGGCGGGTTCGCACTCGCAATGAAGCAGGAGAACCTGTTAGCACCAGAAGGCAGCATGCAGACCGTTGGAAGCCAGCAGGTGGACGGCTATATCCGGATATACCCTCAAATGAAGGACCTCATTGGTGTCCTTCAGGCACACGGCATCGAAACCTGGGTGGTTTCCGCATCGCCGGAGCCGGTGGTCAAGGCGTGGGCCGGCGAGGTTGGCATCGACGCCGGACATGTCGTAGGCGTCCGAAGCGTATACGAGGACGGCATCCAAACCTCACATCTGAAAGGCTGCGGCGGCATACCCGACGGCGAAGATTCCGTCATGACCTACATCGAGGGAAAACGATGCTGGGCCAATCAGGTGATCTTCGGCGTCGAGGGTCCATCAGCCTTTGAGCAACTGCCTGCCGAACGCCGCCAGATCCTGGCCGCCGGCGACTCCGGCACGGACGTAACCTTCGTTGCCGACGCCACCGAAGCCAGACTGGTGGTGAACCGGAACAACGCGGAAATCATGTGCCGCGCGTACGACAACGAGGACGGCAAGTGGCTAATCACGTCAATGTTCATCGACCCCAAACCACAGCGCAGCGAGCCGTATCCATGCAGCACCAAGGGGTACACCAACCCGGACAGCAGCAAGGGTCCCGTGCTGCGCGAGGACGGCAGCCTTATCCCGGATCAGACAGACCGCGTCCACTGAGTCAGACCGGGTCAGGCACCCCTTCTACTCCCGTGACTTAACTGGCATGCACGGGTATTCATGGGACGGGAGTAGCCGCCTCCGTGATTTGCCGACGGTGAACGGCACTCATACTGCTCCGTGGCGGGGCCGGTGTTAGCTCATGACAGAAAGCTCCTCCGGCTGTAGGCTCCGAATATGCCTGAGGGTCGGAAGCGCCTTGAGCCGCGTATGAC